>CAMDDG010000001.1 GCA_945890895.1 Chitinophaga pinensis
TCCAACGGGTGTAAATGTTTTAGCTTATCATATAACCATTTACAATCGTTGGGGTGAGAAGGTATTCGATGGACAAAGAAATCAGCCGTTCGATGGTACGTATCAAGGTAGACCCTTGTTGGAAGGCGTTTATGTAGCCGTGGTTGAAATTGAAGATGTGGAGCATCAACATAAAAAAGAAAGCAGGACGTTAGTCCTGCTTCGAAACAAATAAATAATATTGGGTTTTATTCAATCTGAATAGTTAATTCAAACTGGATTACTTCAAATTTTAGGTGAATTGGAAATGAGAATAAGATTATTTTATTTCAAATCCATTGCAGTAGAGCCCATTAAATATCCTTCGGTAAATACTTCAACGGTGTATTTGCCTGGAGTTAATTTTTTAACGGGTTTCCAAATAGTTGCTGGGATTTGCTTGGTTTCGTTTTCGAAAACTACCGAAGTTTTGTAAGAGAATTTAGTCGATTTTCCATCGGCTAAATCCGTTACCCCACCTTGACCATCATTCATTAAAGTAACTCCTTCAGGGCCGGTGATTTTAACAAAAACCACGCGTTCTCCTTTTTCAGCAACATTGTTTTCGTTGATGTTGAAGCTGATGCGCAATGCTTCTACGCCTCTGGCTTTTAATGTATTGGTTTCTTTACGAGTTAATAATTGCTTTTTTAACGCTTCAACTCGAATTTCAGATGTACTCAAACGAGCAGCTAAACTCTTGAGTTTACGTCCTTCGGCAGAAAGTTTATTGTTCTCACTGTACAAATCTTGATTTAC
Organism: Chitinophaga pinensis; assembly: GCA_945890895.1. Lineage (GTDB taxonomy): Bacteria > Bacteroidota > Bacteroidia > NS11-12g > UBA955 > VMCP01. The sequence continues at coordinate 778 of CAMDDG010000001.1, forward strand.
GGTTCTTAAACTGTCGTTATTGCTGCGCAAAATGCTGTTCTCTTGTTCCAATGCCGCCAACTGTTTGGATAACTGAGCAATTTTTGCATTCAACTCATCCACCAACATCTGATTATTTTTATCGTTTTTCTTTAATAAAAAGGTCAATCGAGCGATTTCACTTTTGCGTTTGTTCAGCTCATCTGACATTTGAACATTGTTTTCAGCCATTGCCGCAGAATCGGCTCTGAATTGCTCCAATAATTGCTCAGCAGCATTCAGGGCTTTTTCTTTTTCTGATAAACTTCCTTCCAGTTTTACTTTTTCAGCACTTAGTCCTTCTTTTTCAGTTTTACCCGATTGCCATAAATAAAACAATCCCAAATTGAAAACCAATAAAATTAGAATCAGTACGTAAAGGATGGAGCGGTTGTTTCTCTCTTGTGTGGTCATTTCTTTATTTTTTTTTGTCGTTAATATTAGTTCAAGTTAAATAAATCATTCATTTTTTTCGTTTTCGGGGGATGTTATCCCTGGGAAAAAATGTAATTTTACACCTTTCTTAACAAAAATGCAAATTGAATCGTTATTACCCGGATTATTATTGATAAAACCAAAGGTATTTGAAGATCACCGAGGACATTTCTTCGAGAGCTTTAGAGAAGATGCAATTCAACAACACGCGCCCGGTGTACAATTTGTTCAAGATAATCAAAGCTTATCCAACAAAGGAATTTTACGTGGTTTGCATTTTCAAAAAGCACCCCACGCACAAGGTAAATTGGTGCGAGTTATCAAAGGAGCCGTGTTAGACGTGGCCTTGGATATACGAAAAAGTTCACCTACTTATGGACAATTTGTGGCCGTTGAACTCACTGGACAAAATTTCCAAATGATGTACATCCCTCCAGGGTTTGCGCATGGTTTCGTTACACTTGAAGACCAGACCATTTTTGCTTATAAATGCACCGATTATTACCATCCAGAATTAGAGGGTGGGGTACTGTGGAATTCACCTGAATTAAATATTCCTTGGAATATTGATAACCCTACACTGTCGGCTAAAGATACCGTTTTACCTACGTTTGCTGAGTTTGAATCGCCGTTTGAATAAATTGTACAGTTGGATTTTTACGATGAATCACATTCAGGCGTGTTTTATTCAACTTAAGTCAACTCAAATGAATTACGATGCAAACAATAGAGTTAGCAGTATTATTTACATCAAACTTATTAAATTACATAGATGAGCAACGAGAAAAGTTCCCCCGAAAATCAAATATCTGACATGAGTCTAGACTCAGAGCAAGTGCAGTTATCTGGTTTATTATCTCAAGAAAAATCATCCTCAGGAAAGGAGAATCCAATGTCCATTCATGAACTTCAAGAGTCTGTTGATCAATGGATTAAAACAATTGGTGTGCGCTATTTTTCAGAGTTGACGAATACCGCTATTTTGATGGAGGAAGTAGGGGAGCTTGCACGAATTATGGCCCGAAAATACGGTGATCAGTCGTTTAAATCCGATGAACAAGACAAACAACTCGCCGATGAAATGGCCGATGTGCTGTGGGTGCTTACTTGTTTGGCAAACCAAACCGGCGTGGATTTAACCGAAGCCATCCGAAAGAACATTGAAAAAAAAACCAAGCGCGACGCTGAACGACATAAAAATAACGAAAAGCTCCATTAACCAAAACCTTTATCGCATTTTTTTGTTCCTATAAAGTGCTGATTTTTGTTAATTTTGTAGAAGGAATGTCTCTAAATTCAATCGTTTTGTATAAGCTTTAAGTCGAATAAAGTTTGTTACATACGTAATTTTACAGGTATTTCGCGTCCGTTTTAACTCTTTTCAGTACATAAAAACTGCCTTTAAACTATACAACAAACTCACCTAAAACTATTAAAATTGTCAGAATCAACCCTTCATAAAAGAAAAACGGATCATATTGAGTTGGCGTTTAGATCGCAATTGAGTGAAAACGATGATCGATTTTATTATGAGCCTCTTTTGGGAGGGGATATTCGAAATGTGGAGCTTCCCCAATTATCCATTGCCGGTAAAATGCTGAAAGCTCCCATCTGGGTAAGTAGCATGACCGGCGGTGCAGATCGAGCAAAGTTAATCAATCAAAACCTAGCAAAAGCGGTGGCTCGTTATGGATTGGGAATGGGTCTGGGATCTTGTCGACCGGTATTAGAACAAAAAGAAACCGCCTCCGATTTCGCAGTGCGTAAGTACTTGGGAGATCAACCCTTGTTCGCCAATTTGGGAATCGCTCAATTGGAAGAATTAATCGCTCAAAATCAATTGAGTCGGGTAACGGAAATGGTTAAACAACTCGAAGCCGATGGATTGATTATTCACGTAAATCCGCTTCAAGAATGGTTTCAACCCGAAGGCGACCGATATTTCCATCCCCCGATAGAAACCATTAAAAAAGTAATGGACGAGTTGAACCTTCCCATCATGGTGAAGGAAGTGGGACAGGGAATGGGTCCAAAATCGCTACAAGCCTTGTTGGAACTGACGCTAGAAGCGTTGGATTTCGGTGCGTTTGGAGGAACTAATTTCTCTCTATTGGAGAATTTGAGGAGGGAAGATGTTCGCAAAGAGTCGTGGGAAACCGCTACGAAGTTGGGACATACGGCCGATGAAATGTCGCAATGGATTATCGAAGGCGATGTTCCAAATTATCGCGTGAAAACTATTTTGGTGTCGGGTGGCGTTAAGGGATTTTTGGATGGATTTTACCACACTGAAAAATTGCATAAACAATTGAATCATAATTCCATAGGCGTTGGATACGCACAAGCAGCTTCGTTTTTAAAGTACGCACTATTGGGAGAAGAAGAATTGTTTGAATATATTGAAAGTCAATTGGATGGCCTGAGAATGGCTCACACATATCTTACAGTAAAATAATGAAAGAAGTTACACCTATATCGGGATTCAGTAAATTGAGTAAAGAAGCCAAGATGGAATGGCTGATTCAGAATTTCACGGGCGAACCGGATACGGCATTGAACATGCTTAAGGGATACTGGCATCAACAGCCAGAGGTTCAAAAGTTGCACGATGAATTTATTGAAAATACCATCAGTAACTATTATTTGCCTTTTGGCGTTGCTCCTAATTTTCTGATTAATAATGAATTGTATGCAATCCCATTGGCAATCGAAGAAAGTAGTGTAGTTGCCGCAGCAGCGAAAGCAGCTAATTTTTGGTTGGAGCGAGGTGGATTTAAAGCCGAAGTTTTGGGAATGACCAAGGTAGGACATGTCCATTTCATTTGGAATAACGATGCCGCTACGGCAGTTGATTTGATTCATTTATTTGAAGATAAAAAACAGCGTTTCTTCGACGCAACCGACGATATCACCAAAAATATGCGTCAGCGCGGTGGGGGAATTTTGGCATTGGATTTAGTTGATAAAACCCATGCCGAACCCGATTATTATCAGATCGAAGTGAAGTTCGATACCCGAGATTCTATGGGTGCTAACTTCATCAATTCTTGCCTGGAAGCCATTGCAAAAGAGTGGAAATCCATCGTGAGCGAAGCTCAAAACCTGGGCGACGTAACTGTGGTCATGAGCATTTTGAGTAATTTTACTCCGGAGTGCTTGGTGAGAGCATCGGTTTCTTGTAAAATTGATGATATTAACGAGGGAAGCGGAATTGGAAATCAAGAATTTGCCGACAAATTTGTTCGTGCCATTCGTATTGCTTCTGTTGAGCCTTATCGCGCGGTTACTCACAACAAAGGCATCATGAACGGAATTGATTCGGTAATTATTGCCACAGGAAACGATTTTAGAGCCACTGAAGCGTGTGCACATGCATTTGCTGCGAAGGACGGACGATATACGTCATTGACTCATGGTGAAATTCGCGGTGATGAGTTCCATTTTTGGTTGGAATTACCTTTATCCATCGGAACCGTTGGAGGAATTACCTCCTTGCACCCCATGGTGAAATTCGCTCACGAATTGTTGGGAAATCCATCGGCTGAGGAACTAATGAAAATCATTGCTGTTGCAGGATTGGCTCAGAATTTTAGCGCAGTTCGTTCTTTGATTACTTCGGGAATTCAAAAGGGGCACATGAAAATGCACCTGTTGAACATCTTAAATCAATTGGAAGCAACTGAAGAAGAGAAGAAAATCATTGTGGAATACTTCAAAGATAAGGTAGTGAGTTACAGTGCTACTGTTGAAGCGTTTTCTAAAGTGAGAGGTGGAGCTTTGTCGCAAAAATCCAATAGTTAAAAATGCAATCATTTTATGCCCCCGGCAAAATACTTTTGGTGGGTGAATACACCGTAACAAAAGGGTTTGAGGGATTAGCCGTTCCGGTTAAATCGGGACAATGGATGGATGTTTGGGAATTTGATTCTCCAGGAAACGCGGAAGATAGATTCATATTTAATGCGTTGGATTCGCACGGTGCAAGCTGGTTTTCGGAGTCGTTTGATATTGCAAATTTGAAATCGAACTCGTTGAATACGAACGCTTTGAATAGCAATTCTGCGGATGTGCATTTTAGTGAGAGTAAGAATCCGTCCGAAAATTCAGAACACATCTCGGAGTCGAATACCGAATCCAAAATAGAGTCCAATGCAGAGTCCAATACCGAATCACATTTGTCGAAAATACTGGCTTTGGTGCCTTCGTCGTATTGGAAACCGGGAAAATCGTATCGGTTTGAAACGCGTTTGGAATTTGATCGCAGCAGTGGTTTGGGAAGCAGCAGCACGTTCGTTCAGTTGTTATCCAACTACTTCAAGTTGGATCCCTTCCAAGTGCAGGATTTGGTTTTCGGGGGAAGCGGATACGATGTCGCTATAGCAGCCGTGCAGAAGCCGTTAATTTACTGGCGTAATGAGCAAGGTGTTCATTTCCGTCAGTGGAAAATGAATCCGGAATTGACCAAAGATTGGAAAGTAATATTTCTAGGCAATAAAGTAAATTCCAGAACTAGTACTTCTCAAGTTAATGATATGTTGGAAGATCTCGCCCGGGACGAGAATTACAGCATGCAAATCCCAAAAATCATTGAAATAGTGCGTGATGCTCAAGAGTTGATGGCTTTGGAAACCGGGATTGAAATGTACCAAATGTTCTTATCGCAGTTGTTGGGAATGGTAACACCTTACACGTATTTCGGCGTAAAGCCCTTGCCTAGAGGCGTTTGCAAATGGTTAGGCGCATGGGGCGGTGATATGTTATTGGTGAATTCCGTTGTTTGGGATGCCTACTATTCACTGTGGAATGGATGTGAAGTGAAAAACTGGAACGATTTGGTGATTTATGAATAAATAAAATGTCAAATTCCAAGATCAAATTAATCCCAACAATCAACTCAAAAATACACCCCAGTTAAATAATGTCAAATATTCAAACAGAAACACAATCAGTAACATATCGTTGTCCGAGCAATATTGCTTTGGTGAAATATTGGGGCAAGAAAGAGGGTGGTGTGCAATTGCCCGCCAATCCCTCAATCAGTTGGACATTGAACGATTTGTTCGCTGAAACGACCGTGTTTGCATCCCCTAAAATGGAAGAAAATCAGAAGGTTGAATTCTTTTTAGATGGAAAGCCCAAACCATCGTTTGAACCGAAAATTCACACGTTTTTGCAGCGAATTTCGTCGATTGTGCCGGTTGTGAGCCAGTGGGATTTGCGCATTGAGTCGAAAAACACGTTTCCTCACGGAGCCGGTATTGCCAGTTCTGCGGCGGGTTTCGGCGCGTTGGCACTGTGCATGGTCGATTTGGAAGGCGATTTGCAACCGGGTTCTACTGAGTTTTATCAAAAAGTGAGTATTTGTGCGCGATTGGGCTCGGGAAGTGCGTGCAGAAGCATGTTTGAAGGTGCGGGTATTTGGGGAGAATTGGACAGCATACCGGGCAGTTCCGATGAATATGCTATTTCGTTTCCATTTGAAATTCATTCCCGTCTTAAAAATTGGAAAGATGCCGTTTTAATTGTGGATGATGGCGAGAAAAAAGTGAGTAGCACGCAAGGACACGATTTGCTCAAGTCGCACGCATACGCTCATGCTCGTTTTGAACAAGCGAGTAAAAACCTGACTGAACTTTCTGAAGTTTTACAAAATGGAAATGTTGAGCGTTTCGTGGAATTGGTTGAATCAGAAGCGTTGCAACTGCATGCCATGATGATGTCGTCGATTCCGTATTACCTCCTGATTCGTCCAAACACATTGGCTATAATTGAGTTGATTTGGGCAAAACGCGGGGCCACAAATTGGGAAATGGCATTCACGTTGGATGCGGGGGCGAATGTGCATTTGCTGTATAATTCCGAACAAGAAGACGATGTAATGAACTTTATTGACGCTGAATTGTTACCATATTGCAAAAACCAGTTGTATCTTTGCAGTGCAATTGGTGGAGGCCCACTAAAATTGAACTAATATGTCGTCGAAAGCTGTCTTGAAAGATTCCTTATTTTATGCCAAAATATTGCTTTTTGGAGAGTATGGAATCATTGAGGATTCAATGGGATTGAGTATTCCTTTTGAACACTTTCAAGGCCGTTTTGATGTAGCTCAAACCGGTTCTGAAACCGAAGCTCAGTTCAAATCCAATCGCAGTATTCGCAAGTATGTCAAGCATTTGAAAGACATGCATTTCAACGGAGAATTGCCATTTAAAATGGATTTTGTGCGTTTGGAAGCCGACTTGGAAGGAGGTTTGTACTTTGACAGCAGCATTCCACAAGGATTTGGAGTGGGTTCTTCCGGAGCATTGGTTGCAGCGTTGTATAAAAACTATTCGGTGAATCCCATAACTGCCGAAGATGTTATGATCGAAGAAAATTTAGCGGAATTGAAATCCAACTTAGCCATCATGGAAAGTTATTTCCACGGCAAAAGTTCGGGATTGGATCCGTTGATTTGCTATCTGAATTTACCCATCCTAATTAAAGGTAAAGGCAGTTTAGATACCGTTGGAATACCTGTCGAAAATGCTCAAAGTAAAGGCGCTATCTTCTTGATGAATTCTGGATCCCCTGGAAAAACCAAGGGCATGGTGGAAATATTCCTGGAGCGATTGAAGGAAGAAGGTTTCCGCAAAATGGTTAAAACCGAACTGAAAAAGCACAACGATCACGCTGTAAAGCATTTCTTAAAAGGCGAAGTAAAACCGCTTTTGGAAAACGTAAAAGCTCTCTCTACGCTCTTTTTGAATAACTTCCAACCCATGATTCCCCAAAAATTTGAGGATGTTTGGAGAAAAGGAATTGAAACCAATTGTTACTACTTGAAACTCTGCGGCAGCGGCGGCGGCGGATTTATCTTAGGCTTTACTGAAGATATAGATCGTGCAAAAGAAATGTTAAAAGAACATAACTTGCAGGTCATATATAAAATGTAATGTCGCCCTCCAAACAGCAACGAATCGTACGTTTTTTATTTTTCTTGGGAATTGTGCGCTGGTACAACATCCTTCTTGTTTTGTTGGCACAATACATTACTGCTTTCTACATTCATTTAAGTCGCTTTCGAGGATATCTGCTTTTCGGGGATTCGATGCATGGGCGACACTTAAAACTACAAGCCCCAACCGAATTATCCATCCTTCAACGATTGAAATGGTTGAGCTGGGATTTCGTATCTGATGCCACGTTGCATTTTATGGCCTTCGCAACCGTGTTTACGGTAGCATCCGCTTTCATTATTAACTATTTTTACGACGTAGATAAAGATTTGGTCAACCGACCGAATATGGCCATTATGGGACAAGCGGTTGGCACCCGCCACCTTGCCAATTTCTATGTATTGTTTAATTCAGTTGGACTGCTTTTTGCCTATTTGGCATCGTTAAAAATATTCTTATTTTTTATTGGTTTTCAATTTTTGTGCTGGTTTTATTCGCATAAATTGCAAAAAATACCCTTTGTACGTGAGATTTCTTCTTCGTTGCTAACCTTGCTTCCCTTGCTAGCCGCTTGGTTGCACATGGGGTATGCCGATTGGGATTTGATCTACTTCTTTTCAGCTTTGTGGGTGGTGCTGTTCAATAAAGACCTTTTGAAGGATATGTTGGGACATCGCGGCAACCTAATTTTCGGTTACAAAACTGCCGTGGTGATGGTGGGCAGAAGCATGGCATCCTTCGGTTTTGTGATGCTCAATGCGGGTGTAGTCGCGTTTTTTTTCATTAGCCAATGGATATTGTCGATTGGTTTTGCCATTGAAAATCCTGCGCATGATTCCTGGATTCAAGTATTTGCATCCAGCGGTTTAATTGGTAGTTCGTCGGTTTCGGTATTGGCATCTTGGATCATTTCCTGGTCCACCATGAAGCAATCCGAATCGTGGATTCGATGGATGTTGCGTCTGCAAAAAGCCGTTTTGGTGTACCACATTGCCGGAATTGTGTTGGTGCTCATTCGATATGCTGTGAAGTATCAGATTTTTCTGTAGCAATTGTTTCAATTTATTTAAAAGTGGTGTCTTGCTAATTCGAAACCGCATAACGACTTCAAATCAGTTCCACGGTTTCGAGTCCAATCAGCTACATTGAATCCACTCAGCTGCTCAAGCAATCCAATTTTAATTTTGTGAAGCTTCACTTCGAATCAGTAACTTTGCTTTGTGTCTGAACGCGTCACCTTATTCGCCACCGTACTTTTACCGTTGCCATTGCCCAAATTGTACACCTATCGTGTGCCGTTTGAATGGAACGATTGGGTAGTGCCGGGGCTACGTGTGGCCGTAGGTTTCGGTGTGAAGAAAGTGTATTCTGGCATCGTTTGGGAACTTTCAGAGCAGCCGCCAGTCGGATATCAGGCCAGCTATATTTTGGAATTATTGGACGAGAAACCCATTGTTTCAGCCAAGCAAATGCAATTCTGGAACTGGATTTCACAGTATTACATGTCCTTTTTGGGGGATGTTCTTTCGGTCGCACTCCCTGCCGGCTATCGCGTACAATCCACCACGAAAATTACCTTACATCCCGATTTTGATGCCGACGATATTCCCGTTTTAGACGATAAAGAGAATCAAATCTTGGCCCTACTGATTCAAGAAAAAACCATTTCCGTAGATCAAGTTCAACAACTGTTGAATCAAAAATCAGTGATGAAATTCATCAAGTCCATGTACATGAAGGGTGTAATTTCCATGCACGAAGAACTGCGTGAAAATTATAAGCCCAAAATCGTGGAAATGCTAGAGTTTTCAGGGTTGTGGGATGATGCCGATAGCGCCAACGAATTACTGAATTCCCTCGAAAAAAAAGCGCCCAAACAATTTCAAGCCATGCTTCATTTGTTGGGGAAGGGACGCAAACTCATGGAGCTCAAACCCGCTTTGGAAGGCACCGATATTGGACGTGAGGCACTCAGACAATTGGAAAAAAAAGGAGCCATTCACTTGTTCAAGCAACGAACCGAAAATCTGATTATTGGAGAGTCGTTGGGTGAAAAATTGGAATTAACCCCTGCGCAAGAACAAGCATCCCAAGAAATAGAAAAAGGATTTCAAGAGAACAAACATGTGCTGCTTTATGGAGTTACGGGATCGGGAAAAACCCTGCTGTATCTGGAGTTTGCTGAACGAATGTTGCAACAAGGTAAGCAGGTGCTATTTTTAGTTCCGGAAGTCGCTCTAACCGAAAATTTGGTGGATCGTGTCCGAAAAAATATCAGTGTGGAAGTCGGAGTTTGGCACCATTATTACTCCACTTCTGAACGGACGGAACTCTATGAAAAGGTGCGTAAACGCGAGATCAATTTCATTATTGGAACCCGAAGTGCCTTATTCGCACCCTTTGTGGAGCTGGGTTTGATCGTGGTGGATGAAGAACACGAACCGGGCTATAAACAGTTTGAAAAACGTCCGTTGTTTCATGCTCGTGATGCGGCATTTTATTTGGCAAAACAACATCAAGCTCATGTTCTAATGGGTTCAGCAACACCGAGTTACGAAATGTGGCATTTGGCAGAAAAGGGTCAAATTCATAAGGTCGTTCTGAAACAGCGTTATGAGCAACGCGATTTTGCAATGTGGCAGTGGTTGAATATCAAGGAATTAAAGAAGCAAAACCGCATGAGTGGACTGTTTTCGGATCCAATGATTGAAACGCTCACGGAGTCACTGGCTAAAAAGCATAAAATTATTGTTTATCACAACCGCAAGGGCTATGCGCCGTATATTCAGTGTTCGCTGTGCGGACATACCACGGATTGCATACAGTGTGACATCAACTTGACTTATTATAAGAGTTCGAACAATCAGCGTTGTGGTTATTGCGGATTCCAACAGGCCTTGCCGAAGGTTTGTCCCGGTTGCGGGGGAAATGATTTCACCATGAAAGGTTCCGGAACGGAGAAAATGGTGGAAGAGTTGGGAATTTTGTTTCCAACGGCTCGAATTGCTCGATTTGATCAGCAAAGTATCAAAAAACGCAGTGATTTTCAAAAGATTATTAACGATTTTCACCATGGCAATATTGATATTTTGGTGGGGACACAGCTGCTTGCCAAGGGAATTGATTTTGAGGATGTTTCTTTAATTGCGGTCCCCGACGGAGATATTTCCTTGAATATTCCCGATTTCAGAAGTAATGAACGGGCATTTCAGCAATTGTATCAGCTTGCAGGACGAGCTGGACGTGGGAAGGTGTATGGAAATATACAAATTCAGACTTACAGAACGGAGCATCCCGTTTTTGAATTTTTGCAAAACGATGATTTCGAGGGATTGGCGGAAATGGAACTGGAGTCGCGAAAAGCCTTCGAGTATCCACCTTTTGGTAGGTTGATTGAGATTTACGTTCGTCACAAAGACGAGCAATCGGTTATAACAGCGGCCATGGTGTTCAATAATTTATTGCGACCCATAATGGGCGAGAGGTTATTGGGGCCGATCACGCCTTCGGTAGCGAAGATCAAGAATCAGTTTCTTCAGCAGTTTTTGGTAAAATTCGATGCGGAGAAATACAATGCAGGTAAGGTAAAGCAGTTCTTGTTGCAGCAGAAAGATCGTTTATTGCAGTTCGATGGAATGAACGGGGTGGTGGTGGATTTTGTGGTGGATCCTTGATTTTGGATACGTTTTTTTCAGTTTTAGGTTTTCGGGGGATGTATATTCTAATATTGGGTAATTCTAGTTGCAATGACGGGGTGTCGTTGCACACGAGGTTGAACTCAATGGATCTATTCATCGTGAATAATGGTGCATTTATTGGGTAGTTGAGTAGGGGTAAATAAAATTCCGTATTTTTGTATTTAATTGAATATGGAAACTGAAGTTCTAGAAACCACGCAAACCAACGTTGATTTCCTTCCCTTAAACGGAACCGATCACATCGAGTTTTATGTAGGAAATGCAAAGCAAAGTGCTTATTACTATCAAATGGCATGGGGTTACAAATTAGTAGCTTATGCTGGACCAGAAACCGGTTTGCGCGATCGTGCAAGCTATGTTTTAGAACAAGGTAAAATTCGCTTGGTGTTAACCACTGCAATGTCGCCTGATTCTGAAATTGCAAAACACCAAGTTACGCATGGTGATGGGGTGAAGTTTTTGAGTTTGTGGGTGGATGATGCTACTAAAAGTTTTGAGGAAACTGTAAAAAGAGGAGCGAAGCCCTACATGGAACCTACTCGTTTCGAAGACGAGAATGGTTACGTAATTGTATCTGGAATTTATACTTACGGTGAAACTGTGCACAAGTTTGTTGAGCGTAAGAATTACAATGGTCCTTTCTTACCCGGTTACAAAAAACCAAACAATGCCTTGGAAACCGTTCCTGTAGGATTGAAATATGTTGACCATTGCGTTGGAAACGTGGAGTTAGGCGATATGGACAAATGGGTGAAGTTTTATGAGGACGTAATGGGATTCAAGTTGTTGTTAACGTTCGACGATAAAGACATCAGCACCGAGTATTCTGCATTGATGAGTAAAGTGGTAAGTAACGGAAACGGTTACATCAAATTCCCAATCAATGAGCCAGCAGAAGGTAAAAAGAAATCACAAATTGAAGAGTATATTGAGTTTTACAAAGGTGCAGGGGTTCAGCACATTGCGGTAGAGGTTCACAGCATCATTGAAACAGTGGGCGAACTTCGTCGCAGAGGGGTTGAATTCTTATACGTTCCTGAAAACTATTACGAAGACGTATTGGATCGTGTTGGACATATCGACGAAGATTTAGAAGCGTTGAAGAAGTTGAATATTTTGATTGACCGCGACGAAGAAGGATACTTGTTGCAAATTTTCACCAAGCCGGTAGAAGATCGTCCTACATTGTTCTTTGAAATCATCCAAAGAAAAGGGGCTAAATCATTCGGTAAAGGCAATTTCAAAGCGTTGTTCGAGAGCATCGAGCGCGAACAAGAAATCCGCGGAAACTTGTAATTTTCCAGGTTGAATTATAGAAAAAAAAAGAGTGCTGTGATGCACTCTTTTTTTTTATTTCATTGTTGCAGATCGTGCTTGAAAAACTAAAAAGTGAGCATTATTATTGGATTTGTCGGGTTCTCCGGATTTTAATTCCTTATAAACTCTTAGACCGTTTTCATTATTGAAGTAGATAATGTACCAATTAAATTGCGGATGGTCTGTGAAGTCAAAATGCAAGTCGTTTGTAGATGTAATTTGAACTGAATTCCAATCAGTAAAAACGTGCGATTGTGGAGTTACCACACCCGTTGAAGTAGTTTTTGAAATGGTAGCATTTCCTAATTGGTCATAGATAAGATTGAATGTTATTGTTTCATTCGGGTTGTCTGCATTCTGGCTAGTAAATGGATGATTTACACCCGGTTCATACCAAAGGGGTTTGTTCTCGCCTTTAAATGAAAAAAAAATTAAGAGTAAAGGCAAAATCCATAATTTTTGCAGATTAAAACGACTAAAAAATGGAAGGTTAATCATCCCGTGGCTAATTAGATTTTCTTTTTTCATGATCTGGATTGTTTAATTATAAAGTCAAATTTAAAAGGATTTAATTTTTGAATGTGATACAAATTAATCAATTTGGGTAAAATATAAAAAACTACTTTCTCTGCACAAAAGATTAAATTCTTTTTTCGAACATCTTACTATATAGTTAGTCTGAAGTGATGAGATTGAATGAGTAAAATAGAACTATTTTTTAATTATTTTTTACGAATCCGTGTCCCAAAATTTGTAACGCCTCATAAGTTCTTCGAAATTCTCGCAGTCATTCATAATTCTTGCTCTAGCTATATGGTTGTTAATAGTACATTTTTTGAGTTTTAATTTTTTTGCGACTTCTTCTCGGTTGTATCCCTGCGACATGATTTTAAGAACAGACTTTTGCCCTTTAGATAAAAATAGTTTTTCTGTTTCTTTGAGGCCATCTTTTGAATTCATTGTTGAGTAAACCAGTGGGCAATAATAGTTTTGTTTGGTAAATAGTGTTTCTAAACCCTTTTTTAAAAAATCAATACTGGAAGTCTTAGAAATATAACAATTTACTTTTAACTCTTTTAATTCATTTATTAATACCCTGTTAACATGTGAACTATAGATCATATATGAAATATCCTTATTGAAACATAGTTCAGGTATAGTTAAGTTTGCCCCTGATTTTATTTCTATGTCGCAAATTGCAAAATCTATTCTTGGGAATCCTGAAATGACTTTTGCAGCATATTCTACTGACGAGCAGAGAATAATTGTGGCGTTTGGAACTATCTCCTTAATTTTTTCTTTTAGGAAAAGTTGAATTGCGTCATGATCATCTAAAATCAATATTCTCATTTTTTAAAATAATTGATTGTGTAACAACTCCATCAATAAATTCGATTATCATTTTTGCACCTGCTATTGATAAACGATCTTGTATAATAATGTTTCCCAATCCAGAATTGGTTTTGTTTTTTTTTGAATGCCATCTAATTGCATCGTCTGATGCCATATAATGGATGGCTAAAATAAAAAGATTGTCTTCATCAGTAGCTGTGATTTGAATTTGTTTGGCGTCTCCATGTCGTATTGCATTAGTTACTATTTCTTTAACAGCCCAGTATGTGTGAAATAACCAATCATTTTTGGGAGATGTAATTGCAAACGATTCAAAATCAACTCTAATGCTTCCCATAGTTAATTCATTTGCAAGTTGTTTGAAACTTGCTTCCCAATCTAAATCTACAAGTACTTTTGGGTACATATATTCAACAATTTGATGCGTTTTGTATTGAAACATATTAAAGTTCGTTTCAATCTGCTCCAAGTGATATAGGTCAACTCCGGTAAGTCTAGATTTTAATGTTTTAATTTCTTCAAAGAAGCTGATAGAATGAATAGCTAAATGATCGTGTAACTCAGTGGCAATTCTTTTTCTTTCGGTATCAACGCCTTTAAAGCTACTACGGTAAAGCCGTTTAAGTGTTTTTGAATAACGGTTAATTACTACAAAGCTATAAATAATTGTGCCTAATAAAATACATAACCCTGGAAGTGTTATAGTTATTAACTTAATTAGTAAAGTATCTCCTGATATAAACATGGGTTAGTACTATGTTGGTCATGTAAATGGTTAAAGCAATATAATCTGATTTTATTGCAAAAATGGAGTTGTCCCATTTGATATTTAATACTTGAATTTGCTGTACTATTACAATAGCCAATAGGTCAACTAAAAAAATCAAGTATAATGGTGTTTTCATTCTGTTGCGCCTTGAACCTGTAGCTAAACATATTAATACATATACAAAAAAAACAATACTTAATAAATACAAGATATAATTGTAAATATTACTATTTAAAATTAAAGAAAATGTCGATATAGATAATATTGTAAATATTAAGAATGGTCTTTTGAAGTTCAGTCTTCGGAAAATTATGGGTATTATTATTACAGCAGGTAGTAGCGAGTCAAATATAATTGTAGATATAGAGTTGTTACCAAAAAATAAAGTGACGAAATTATCTATAAATATTAATATAATGTACAGTAGCAGTTCCAAGTTCTCACGAAGAATTACTGTATTATATTTCAGGTAGTATCCGATGCGTATTATTAATAGAGTTAGTAAAACCAACTCTGCAATATGATAAATAATCATTACATAAGTGGAGAGTTATGGTCGCATAGCACTAAGCATCTTGTTGATCTTTCTAAGATTATTCCGTTTACCATATCTTGCCCTAATGCATTAACTCCTACTAGGACTATCGTAAGATTATTTTGATCATCTAAGGCAAAATAAGTTCTAAGATTAACACAGCCTGGCTGATCAATTACTTCTTGATAAGAATTGTTGTCCATCATGCAAGCAATTGTCATGCCTTGAAATTGTTGTGCATTTTGGAATGCATGAGTCATTGTTGATGCTTCGGTTAAAGAAATGTGATGAGGATTTGTTGTCATAGTAAATTGTTTGAAGTTTAATACAAAAGAAATCAAAAATAAAATAAAATGGTGATAGAAATGTATCATGTGTGATTGATTTTAATATCTTACGTTTGTTTCGACTCGTTGGATCGTGAAAAAAAAACTGAGGTCTGTAAATATTGATTTTTCATCTTAACAAGTTAGTTTTTATATATTTTCAGTTTCAATGAAAACTCTAGTTTAAAACAGCGCCATTTTAAGAGAATTGGTCAAAACACTTGAAATTAACAAACATGACAATTATGAATCATAGAGCTTGTGCTTTGGACAAGAATTGCTGCAGTTTCATTGAATTAATGGAGAGATTCAAATTTTGGGAAGGTTAAAAATAATTTCATTTAATTTATTAAATATTGATTAATTTTAATCAATATTTTAATAATAAACAGCATTAAATTTGCTTGTATGAAAGCATTTTATTTATCAATCTGTTTATTTTTATTTTCCTATCCTTTGTTCGCGACTACTATAATTGCGAAAGGTAGACGTGTAGATGGTGCCAGTGGTCAGTGGGCGCAATGTAATCCAACTTTTTCAAATGAAACATGTAACGTTTATTTGGTAGAGGATAATCTAATCGATACGGTATATTGCCTCAATTTTGTTTCTGATCCAATATTAATAAATGGGCATAATTTGAAAGAATACAATGAAATCGGGGTATTAGTCTGGCAAGGGAATGCTCAAAGAATTGACAGAACTCTTGTTGGCACCAACGTAAAATACACAATAGTCCAATGAAAATTATAACCATCACCTTGTTGTTGTTTTTGTTCTCGGAAGCGAATTCTAAATTTTGGCTTCCTGAGAATAAAAAGGATCATGAATTATTCGAACGAATTATTAGCCAATTAAAGGTTAATAATGATAGTGTTGAACAAACTTTTATTAGTTCAATGTACTCAACATGTGATTGGTGTAAATTGATTTTTAAAGATTCACTTTTTTTAAGAACTAGTTTTGTTTTTCCGAAAAGTGATCAAAGTATAATGCCTTTGATTAGTAAAGAGTTTAAAAGCAGTTCAATAGCTTTTTCAAGTGATTTATTCTATCTACTTGAATATCTAGGGCTCGAAAAATCATCAAATTTTCTTATTCAATTTAATACTGAATTAAAATATCTCAGGATTCAGGAAATCAATAAAAATAACTACAAAGCCTTATTGAAGAAACAATCTAAGCTTGAATTAAAGACTTCGAATCTTGGTAAATTACCTACCGGTTCATACCAGTTAAGATTGAGATGTACTGTAGATAAAGGAACCTATTTTACAGATATTAGAAATCGTCTATTTTTTATTCCAACTGGTGACAGTATTGCGATATTGCAGAATTCAATTCTACATGACTTCGAATATGATTCTATTATTCGGTTGTATGATAAACGTAACAATGTGGTAACTGATCCCAGCAAATTGAAACTAGCTAATATTGAAGGGAATAAACGAATAGTAATTGAGAGTATTATTCCTTACAAGAATGGACTAAAATACTTGGTTTCATTATCCTATTTACTTAAACAAAATGGCGATACCTTCACAACGGAAAATATAGAACTGTTCATAGAAGAGGATAGTTCGGGAAAAAGAATTTACAAACCCATACTAAATCAGTATCTCAATAAAGGTATTAAATTAGGCTATGCAATACCATTTACCTTTTATCAAAGTTTAGAGAATGATTTTGAAATTATTCGAATCGATATAAATGAACTTGATATAAAAGGAAAAGAATTCAGTTTGCCCAGAAGAATTCCCATTGCGGTTAAATTGAAAATCGCACCAACTATAATAACAACAGCTCAATTGGACAGAACTTGGAAATTTATACAAACAGAGAAGTTGGAAAAATCAAAACGTGATTTTATTCATATGGATAGAAAGTTTTTTATGAATGAAACACATTTGCGTCCTAAATCGGGGGCTAAATTTTTCCATTTAGCCAATCAGTTTATTTATTTGGAAAACAGCCATTATGTATATGATTTCGAAACCCAAAAACCAGTTAAAATTGATTGGTTAGAAAAGTTTTCAAAAAACAGTGAATTAAATATTAGAATTTTAAGTATGGAATATCTCAGTAATACTAATCAATATTTATTTTCCATGTACTCCAATAAAGGAATGTTTTTAGTACTAGCAAACGACAAATTCGAGCTGGATCACATAGATTTCTTTCCAATTAAAGGACTATCCAGTAATATCTATGTCTTAAATCGAAAAGCCAGTTATCTAGACGGAAATATGATAAAGCTTATTGAATTTAATACACCTACAGAATCAAACCAAAACACTGATAATAAATAAATATCCCAAAGGGAACGTGAATAGGATCATGATCGATAGGAAAATCCAGCGGGATTTGGCAGGAAAAGTCTGAAATAACATCAGAAATAATGGAAATAATACCGCCATTTGTCGGTATAAGGCACTCACTTCAGTGCCCGAGTAAGGTATCCACCAAAACATCAGTAAAAGAGCTGAATACAACGACCAAAACGGCTGCGAATGGCGGATTTTATATAAATGTACCACCGAGTAAATTACCAAGAACCAAACGAAATAATTCTGCAATTCTTCCGCAAACTCCCAAGGAGTTTTGCTGTTTAACATGATTTCAAAGTGTCGAGCCAACATGCGAAATGGCAAATCGATACGATGTCCGTATTTGCTCTGAATTAAAAATAGTGCATTCCAATGTCCTGTTGCCCAATAATCGTAAACAAACCATGTGGTCATACCCAAGGCCGTCAAAACCAGTACTGGAAGTTGGGGCAGGAGGAGTTTTCGTTCAAATTTCCATCCACCGCGTCGGATTTGATTTTCCACCATCCAAAATGCTAGGGCAGGAATTAGAAAAAATCCAATACTGTAAGATAGAGTTGCGAAAAACCCAAATATTCCTGCTTTCCAGAATTGCGATTCTTGCAAATAAACAAGCATCCCCAAAAAGAAAAAACCCAACAATGAAATCGGGAAAATAGCATGAAAGTAAACGTTTCCCGGCATAAACAAATACAAACCAAATGCGGCTAAAATCAAGGAGTTCGACCAATTTGATTTTCGAATTAAACGATACAACCAATACAAACTCGCCCACCAAAATCCGTTGGATAAGTACATTCCCCATTCCGCAAACGACAAACCTGGAAACAATCCATGAAATAATCGAATGATGAATGGATACAAGGGTGCCCATCCCGAAGTTCCACACCATGCACCCGGGAAGTCGGGACAAAGAAATAGGGTATGGCCTTTATCAGCAATTTCTAAGTACAAGCCACTGTCCCAGCGACTCCAGCAATCGGGATGCAAGCGGTTCCAGCAGTTGCCTAACAGGGTGAAAATCCGTCCTTTACCTAGAAATAATAGGAACAATAAACCCGTGGAAATGAAAAAAATCCACGGGTTTTTGAAGTTTATTTTTGATATTAAACGATTTTGAGCCATTGGTCGTTCACGAATATCATCAAATCGCGAATATATTCGGCTGAAAAGTCAAATTTTACGCCTGCCGCTTTATAGATTTCGGGAATGGATTGAGTGTAACCTAAAGTCATGAAGTGCTTATAATTTTCAATGGCCAAATTGCGGTTTTCATGGTAATTCTTCCAAATTCCAATCGCTCCTAACTGCGCAAATCCGTACTCCACATAATAAAAAGGAACTTCAAAAATGTGCAGTTGCTTGTGCCAAGCAAAGTCCAATGCAGTTTCAAAGCCAGTGTAATCGACGGATTCGCTAGAAAAACGTTTTTGAATCGATTTCCAAGCGGCTTTGCGTTCTTCGCGGGAGTGATGGGGATTTTCGTAAATCCAATGCTGAAATGCATCAACTGTGGCAATCCAGGGCAATGTGCCAATAATTCCCTCAATTTGTTCAGCTTTCGCGCGTTGCAATTCTGTGGCGTCGGAGAAATAGTAATTCCAGCCTTCCATGCTCAACAATTCCATGCTCATCGAAGCCAATTCTGCCACTTCAGATGGGGTGTTTTTGTATGCGTTTAGGGGAAGTGGGGCCATTTGGAAGCTATGGATGGCATGTCCAGCCTCATGTACCAATGTTTCCACATCTCTCAAATTGCCGGTGGCGTTCATGAAAATGAAGGGCATATTGGTTTCAGCTAGGGGATAGTTATATCCTCCGGGTGCTTTTCCAACGCGACTTTCCAGATCCAATAACTGCTTGTTTTTCATGGTCGTTAAACATCCCCCGAAAAAGGAATCCAACTGATTCAACGCATCAATTCCGCGATCAAGCAATTCCTGACCGTTGGTGAAAGGCTTCAATGCGGGACGATTTAACGGGTCCACGCTGGTGTCCCAAGGCTTCAACGAATCCAATCCCATCAAGGATTTTCTGCGCTCTTGAACCTGTTTCAACACGGGAACTACGTGATTTTCAATGGCGGTGTGAAACGCTTTGCAGTCGTTGGATGTATAATCAAAACGGCCCAATGCCTTGAACATATAGTCTCGGTAGTTGTCAAATCCAGCATTTTGCGCCAATTGGTGGCGTTTTTGCACCATTTGATCAAAGATGTTTTCCAGGGCATCGATATCTTGAGCACGGCGTTCCTGAATTTTATGCCAAATTTTTTCGCGCAATTCGCGGTTGGGATCCATTAAGAAGTTAGACGCCTTTTGCAAGGTGATTTCTTGTCCTTCCCATTCAATACTCATAGCGCCTTGGATCGACGAATATTCTTGAGCCAAGGTTGAAAGTTCGGCTTGTAGGGAAATGTTTTCTTCGCGGAATAGTTCTATGGCTGATTTTAGGGAACGATGATAAATGAAAAATGCCGGTTCGCTGGTTTTGGCTTCTGCAAACGGATTTTCCGCAATTTTGCGGTTGAGTTGATCTTCTAAAGGCGCCAAAGCAGGCTGAATTTCCTGAACGAAGGTCAAATAACGCTTTTCATATTCCTCGTTTTTCGTGTCGCAGGTCATGTGAATATAGCGCCAAGCCATGTCTTCGGAAACGTGGCTATCGACTTCACTTACATCGTTAAGAAATTGGTTATAGTCTTCGGGGGAATTGATTTCGCGGGAAAGCAATTCACTGAAAACGGCCGAAATATCTTCGGCCGTTTCTATTTTAAAATCGGGTTTTAAGTAGTTTCTCATCAGGTTTTTACATTGGAACTCTGAGTTTGTTCACTGATAGGTATTAATTAATCTCCAAGGAGGTCACTTCTGCTTGAAATGCTTGGATTAGCTACCCATTTTACGGGGAGTGCTGGTTTTGGATTTTACTCCAGAAGCGGTTTTGGTTGGGGTTTTTACTTTTGCTGCAGCTTTGGGTTTATCAGAAGTTTTCGTTGCTTTCGCTGGAGCTGCTGCTTTTTCCTCTTCTGTAGATTCTTCTGACTCTTCTTGATCTAAGGTAGCAAAATCCAATTTATCGCTCAAAACGTGGTACCAAGCGAATAATTTTTTCATATCGGATGGATAAACGCGTTCGCGATCGTAGTTTGGAAGTGCTTTTGACATGAAATCACGAGCTTCATCGGTTTCTGCTTTTCCATCAGGGATGGTAGTACCTGCCTCTTCTAAAGCTTTGATATTCTTGAAAACTTGAGCCAAACGCACTTCTCCATCTTCTTCAAACATAGAGATATCAGATAATATACTCACGCGTTGACGTGGGTTGGTAGAAAACTTCTTGCCATCAGTCAACGATTCTAAAATCAATCCGGTTTTATTTTGTCCAACGATTTTGTGTAATCCGGGCATACCCGTTACAGAAACGATATCCTTTAATTCCATAGAAATGCAAATTTCAACAAAAGAGTAGAGATTAACAACGTTCAAATGTAATTTTTTCGGGTATGTACTTTTTGGAAGCACCTCAATACAATGGCTTTAGCCATATTCTCGTGGGTATCGCCACCCATGGCCTGCACAAATCGGTATTGTTTCTCGGTTAAATCTACCCGATAAATGATTTTCATCCACTTTTCTGGAGTTTGAGTTCGAATGCGTGCAACGGCTTCAATGAGTTCGGGTAACAATTCTTCCAAATTCAAATACGATGCCTGCTGAAACTCAAATCCGGCAATTCCTAAATCCTTTTCGATTTGGGTTTTCACCTCATCCAAATAGAGCCGATCTTTAAACAGTTCCTCCGACATGCTACAAAGTTAGAGTTCAAGTTGCACTATTTTTAAACAAATTCAATGGTCCCTGAATTTGATTCAAATGAAAATCAGTGTATGTAATTTGGTAAGTTGCGATTAGCTCAAAACATCTTCTTGCTGCATGCCGAAAAGTTAGACTCATTATTGTATTTTTGTCCAATGATTGTGGTTACCGGCGCATTGGGTTTTATCGGTTCGGCATTGCTTGGCGATTTGGAGCGTGCTGGCTATGGTTCTTTGGTGGCGGTAGATGATTTTTTACACTCGAATAAATTCCCCAATCTCGAAAATAAGAATATCTCGCAACGTGTGGAACGTGAATCGTTTTTTGAATGGCTTTCTGAAAATTCGCGATTTGTTCAATGTATTTTTCATATTGGTGCTCGCACACGAACCAATGAGTTTGATTGGGATGTTTTGAATCACTTGAATGTGCATTATTCGCAAAAATTGTGGCAAATGTGCAGTCAGGAGAATATACCATTAATTTATGCATCTTCTGCAGCTACTTATGGAAATGGGAGCGAGGGATTTTCAGATAATGATGCCGGAAATCAGTTGAAACCTTTGAATCCTTACGGACAAAGCAAGCATATTTTTGATTTGTGGGTGGAAGAGCAAGTAGAACAAGGCATCCAACCTCCATTTTGGGCAGGATTTAAATTTTTCAACGTTTTTGGTCCCAACGAATACCACAAAGACCGTATGGCTTCGGTGGTGTTTCACGCGTTCCATCAAATTCAGGAAACGGGAAAAATGAAGCTGTTTAAAAGTTATCGCAACGATTATCCAGATGGAGCACAACGTCGTGATTTCGTTTATATTAAGGATGTAACTTCGGTGCTAATGCATTTTATGGAATCCCGCAAACATTCAGGTTTGTATAATTTGGGATGTGGAGAATCGCATACGTTCAGAGAATTGGCAGTAGCGGTATTTGAAGCATTGGATATTCCGGTGCAAATTGAATATGTTGACATGCCCGAAGACATCCGCGATAATTATCAATACTTTACTCAGGCTGAAATGTCCAAAGTACGTTCCGCAGGCTATGAAACTTCCTTTTGGGACTTTTCAGTAGCGGTAAAAGATTACGTTCAAGGGTATTTGATGCAAAAAGAAGGAAAAAAATCCTACCTTTAACGCCTTAACGGTATATTAATGCCTCAACGCATGAAATTTAGACCTGGATTTTGGCTTACGGCTATTGGGGCCGTTTCTTTTTTTACTTTTGGCATCTTTGGCATCTTGCGTCAACATGTTGATTTACCGAAAGAAACGCATCGAATTATTCAAACCGCCGAGCAAAAAATTGAATCTACAAATGCCTTTTTGACTGAGCAGATTCAACCCAATTTGAATAAAGTTGCAGATGATTCCTTGGCCGAAATTTGTGAAGGACACGATATTTCGGTTTTTAAATTCAAGCGTGGGCAAGCCTTATACTGGAACAATCAAGAATATTCAATTGAACCCGCAAATGGAGATCATTTTAGTGTAATAGATCAAAATGGGGTGTATTTAGCCACTTGGAATCGACAAATTGATTCCCACCAGTGGGTGTTTGTTCAGAATATTTTTGATTTAGAATTCCCGAAAATTTCTGCGGATTCATTGGATATTAGCCTGAATACCAGCATGTTTTTGGGTGGTATTGCCATGGAGGGTTCACAACCCATTGAGTTTAAAGGCTCATGGATTAAAAAAGGAGAAGGAAATTTTTATCTGAATGTGTTTTTTCTTCCTACATTGAGAAAACCGGATGCGTTTATGTTCCTATCTTTAATTGTTACCAGTTTGGGATTATTTTTCATGGGGATGCAAAAACAAACCTGGCTTTGGCCCATTTTAAATGCATCTCTTTGGACACTTTTTAATTCCTTATTGTGTTTGGGATTTTGGGGAAATAACTTGAAATCGTTTCCATTATTTAACAGCAAAGTATTTTATATTAATGGTTTTTTTCAAAGTCTGGGCACTACATTAATTTGGTTGTTGTTGATCTTTTGGTTGGTTCGGATTTGGTCGAATCGGGTAATGTACAGTCAACAAGCTAAAACGCAATTTCGTAAAATAGTACGCAACGTATTTAGCCTTTTTTTAGGACAAATGGGTGTGTATTTTTCGCTGTATTTAACTTATTTCATTGTCAGTAAAACAGAGATACCGTTTGATTTTACAGAACTCTTACTTTTGTCGAGATCATCAGTAGTTTCGTTTATTTTAATTGTATTAACATTCGCTATTGGATTGCATTTTGTTAAGCAATTCAAAAAGTTTTATCAATTACATCAATTTCAAAAACGTTGGGAGAGATACTTTGTATATGCATTCCCATCCATCATTGCAGTGGGTTTGGTTACGTGGCTATCTCCCAATCAAATTTTACTTACCTTTTGGTTGGTTTTGTGGGGGATTTGGCTCCTGGGGGATATTTTTACGGAATGGAGCACTCAAAATAATTGGTTTTTCGAGTTATTTATTCCCTGTTTACTTTTAGGGGTAATGATTAATGCGCAACTAAATGAACGAGAATTGCAGCAGCGAATCATTTTTGCCAACAACCTAAAAATTAAATCCGATAAACTCATACAGTCCGAATTGTATAGTGTGGAAACCGAATTGATGCGCGATGTTACGGCATTGTACTATTACACGAGCCAACCGGGTTCCAAAATTACTTTAGAAGCAAAGTTGAAGGAGTTGTACTTTAACTCGTTGGCCTCAAAGTACGAAGTGAGCGTATTTGCATTTGATTCCAAAGGCAATCCATTAAACCGTGAAAATACCGTAGATTACGGTACACTCAATTCTCTGTATAAATCCGATTGGGGCATCCAAAAAACACAAAAGTTTAACCTAATCAATGAACGCCGATTGAGAGGAAGTTTTTTAGGCAAGTTTCAAATTGCTACGGATTCGGTTGTTTTATCCAATTATTTTATTCTATTATCCCCAAAAACGACGGCTAATTTTGGAAAACTTGCTGATGTTGTTGATCGAGGTCAAGGTCAAAAACTTTTAATTCGGTACAATTATTCCTACGCGATTTACAGCAGGAATCGACTAAGCCGACATCAAGGAAATTACGATTATCCATTGCAATTCAAATGGAATGATACTTCGGGTAATCGCTCCGATGGAAAGTTCAATCACCTGTTTATGAAAGATTCCGATAACAGTATGATTGTGGTTACTCGCGAAAACAGATCGCTGTTAGTAGCCTCTCTACAATTTACGTTATTGGCCTTAGTAGCCATGCTGTTATCTTATTTATTTTATTGGCTTATTTGGATGGAACAGCGATTCAAAGTCATTTTTGATCCTCAAAAAATGGTTGAAAAAATGCTGGGAAATGAACCCGTTTCAGATGAAAACAGCTGGTTTATTTCTAAGCGATTGCAGGTTTTTATCACTTCCATTATTTTGTTGATTTTCGCGGTGGTCTTGTTCACCACAGTGAATTTCTTCATCAAAAGTAATGTAGTTCGCCAAAAGCAAGAACTCCTTAGAAAAGTAAATGAAATAGCCAACAAAATTAGTGGGCAGGTAGATCTCGATGCGCTCGAGAATAAGTATGAAGTGGGCTTGGTATACGATTTAGCTGAATCGTACGGTACCGATATTAATATTTTTGATCGATTTGGCCAACTTATTGTTTCTACAAATCCTCGATTGTATCAAGAAAAATTTATCGGAAATCTTATGAATCCCGTCGTTTTTAAAAAATTTAAAGAAAAAGCCATTTCTTTCAATGTATTCGATGAGAATATTTCCGATTTAACTTACATTTCTGCCTATAGTACGTTGACAGATAATGATTTGGATGTAAGAGGTTACGTAAATTTGCCTTATTATTCCAATCGAGCGGATTTGTATCGTGAAATTTCCGACTTCCTGGTAACCGTTGTAAATATCTTTATTTTGATTTTTGCAATTGCGTTGATTATCACACAGTTGGTGTCGAGCAGGATTACTCAACCCTTGATTGTAATTAAGAATCAATTATCCAGAACCAAATTGGGAGAAAGCAATAAACCCATAATTTGGAATCGAAACGATGAAATTGGTTTATTGGTAAAGGAATACAATAAAATGTTGACGCAATTGGATGAAAGCTTAAACCGCCTTTCTGAAAGTGAGCGTCAAGGCGCATGGCGTGAAATGGCTAAACAGGTTGCCCATGAAATCAAAAATCCATTAACTCCAATGCGACTATCACTACAGCATTTGCAGTTTTCTATGGCACGGGGAGATGATAATTTGAAGGAAAAATTGGCCAAAACCATTGAATTGTTGATTCGACAAATTGATAGTTTAAGTACGATGGCTGAAGAGTTTAGTTCCTTCGCTAAAATGCCCGATCCCATATTGGAAAGAACCAATTTAACCACCGTGTTATCGGATTCAATTTCGTTAAATGAAAAAGAAATGGGACAATCCATCGTGTCGAAGCTTCCTGATAATCCCATTTTTATACAGGCTGATCCTCATCAATTGGTCCGGATTTTTAATAATTTATTGAAAAATGCCATCCAAGCCATCCCCGAAGATCGAAAAGGAGAAATCCGAGTGGAAATGTGGCTAGAAAGTCCAAAAATGGTTATTATTCAAGTGATTGACAATGGAAAAGGAATTCCTGAAAATCTATACAATAAGATTTTTTCACCCAATTTCAGCACCAAGAATTCTGGTATGGGTTTGGGATTGGCCATCACCAAGAAAATTATTGAGCAATTCAATGGCACTATTGATTTCGAATCAAAAGTGGATGAAGGAACTACCTTTACTTTGAGTTTCCCCGTGATTTAATTTCGATGATAATTAATCATTTTTCAGCGCCGAATTGAGTTTGTTAAATCCCATTCTCATTACCGGTGATTTCCCGAATAGTTGCTGAAATTCAGTTTCACTCATTTTTTGCCAGCGATCACGGTTCCAATCAAGCCAATTTTCATTTGGATAATTTGGATTCTCTGGAGTAATTTCCAAAGTGTTTTTCATCGCAGAGATGTTTGTTTTCACCTCTGAGATGGATTCATCATTGCCCGAGAATTTTACCTCAAAACGCTCCTGTTGATGCGGTTCTGCAAAGCGATTCCAAGGACAAACATCTTGACAGATATCGCAGCCAAAAATATGATTTTGAATGAGTTTCTTTTCGGGGGATGTGAGTTCTGTTCGTTTTTCAATACTGATATACGACAGACATTTGTTGGCATCAACAACACCATCGGCAATAATTGCTTGGGTGGGACATGCATCGATGCAGCGCGTACATTCTCCGCAATGATCGGTTAAAAATGCCGGTGAAGATTCAAGTTCTTGATCAATAATAATTTCTGCCAAGAAGAAAAAGCTTCCTACTCCTTTTTTTAGAAGTAAACTGTTTTTGCCCAGCCAACCGAGTCCTGCAATTTGCGCCCATTGTCGTTCCATTACGGGTGCAGAATCTACAAAACATCTACCTTTTGTTTCCGGTAAAAGTTCTTTGATATAATTGAATAGCAAAAAACACTGGTCTTTTACCACCACATGATAATCTTCGCCGTAGGCATACTTGGCAATTTGCGGAGCTTTTGGATTTTGCAGTTTTTTTGGGAAGTAATTGTAGGCCAAAACGATAATTGTTTTCGCCCCTTCAACGAGTTGGGTAGGATCCAATCGTTTGTCAAAATGGTTTTCCATGTATTTCATTTCGCCATGATATCCATGAGAAAGCCAATCTTTTAAATGAGATTCGTGTTCGGTTAGTTTACGAGCTTTAGCAAATCCACAGTCCAGAAATCCCAATTCGAGGGCTTTGTTCTTGATGTTTTGCTCGATGCTCATGAATAAATATCCCCCGAAAAAGTATCCCCCGAAAAATCCCCCTAAAATTAAAACAATGTGTTTCTACCTTGACTGGGAATCTTGCCCAAATGGGTGTACGCTTTATGAGTTGCTTCTCTACCACGCGCAGTTCTTTGGATGTATCCTTCTTGAATCAAAAATGGTTCATATACCTCTTCAATGGTTCCAGAATCTTCGCCCACAGCAGTAGCAATGGTATTTAATCCAACTGGACCACCCTTGAACTTGTCGATGATGGTGCTCAAAATGCGATTGTCCATTTCGTCGAGCCCATTGGCGTCAACATTCAACGCTTGTAATGCGAATTGAGCAATATCCAAAGTAATGGTACCATCGCCTTTAATTTGAGCAAAATCGCGGGTTCTGCGCAACAATGCATTGGCAATTCGCGGTGTTCCACGACTTCTTCGGGCAATTTCAAAAGACGCTTCATCGTGAATGGGCGTGCGCAAAATATCAGAGCTTCGACTGACAATTTTGGTTAATAATTCGGCTGTGTAGTATTCTAATCGACAGTTAATTCCAAATCGGGCTCGTAATGGAGCGGTTAACAATCCACTTCGCGTGGTTGCACCAACCAATGTGAACGGTTGCAGTGCAATTTGAACGCTTCGTGCATTTGGGCCGGTATCGATCATAATATCAATGCGATAGTCTTCCATTGCGGAATATAAATATTCTTCAATAACGGGACTCAACCGATGAATTTCATCAATAAATAACACATCTCCTTTCTGAAGATTGGTTAGCAGTCCTGCTAAATCACCCGGTTTTTCCAATACGGGACCGCTGGTTATTTTAAGCGAACTGCCCAATGCATTGGCAACGATGTGACTTAACGTGGTTTTACCCAAACCTGGAGGTCCATGCAAAAGCACATGATCCAATGCTTCATCCCGCATTTTTGCCGCTTCCACAAATACGCGAAGGTTTTCTAATATTTTTTCCTGCCCCGTAAAATCATCAAATTCAGCTGGACGGAGCACTTTTTCTAAGTCTTTATCCTGCTTGCTTAGATGATCGTTATTGGGATTCAAGTTGGGATTCATAGTGTTGATTGGGCGGTTTAAAATACGCTAAAAAGGGTAGGAGAAACGTTTTGGAATGGTTTATTTCTTCACCATGGAGCGCAAAGTTGCTTCTACGGAAGCATTCACTTGGTATAAAGGTGGTCGGACCGTAGTTTCACACAATCCCATTTCGTTTAACATGGTTTTGATTCCTCCTGGACTGCCATCGGCAAAGATCTGAAGCGCTGCTGGCATGGTTTTGTAATGCAAGGTTCTTGCTTCATTCCAATTGCCGTTCAAGCAGGCTCTAACCATCCCCGAAAACTCCAACGGAAATGCATGATTGATTACCGAAATAACTCCAGATGCGCCTGCTGCCATCATGGGGAAGGTCAGAGCATCATCGCCGCTGATAACCAAGAAATCATCGGGTTTTTGCGCAATAATTTGCATGACTTGTTCCAAATTTCCACTTGCTTCTTTGGTGGCAATGATTTGGGGAAGTTGCGCCAAACGCAATTGTGTTTCAGCAGTCATATTGCTGCCCGTTCTTCCGGGTACGTTGTAAATTATGATGGGAAGTGGGCTGCGTTCTGCGAGATATTGGTAGTGACGGTAGATTCCCTCTTGATTGGGTTTGTTGTAATAAGGACTTACCGAAAGTAGGGCAGAAAAACCTTCCAAATTGGTATTCTGGAATTCTTCGGCAACCGCAAGCGTGTTGTTGCCCCCTATTCCCAAAACCAGTGGAACGCGAGAATTATTGGCTTCAATGATGCAGTCCATAACGGCACGTTTTTCTTCTTTACTCAACGTAGCGCTTTCGCCAGTGGTTCCAAGAACCACTAAATAATCGGTTCCGTTGCTGATTTGATGCTCAACAATATTGGAAAGTGCATTGAAATCAATGCTGAAATCTGCTTTGAATGGCGTAATTAATGCAACGCCGGTGCCAATAAATTCCTTCATGATAGGTGACTAAAAAATGATTTTATACTGCAAATGTACTGATACAAATCGTCATCTTTCGATTCTTTCAAAAGTATGTTGAAAAACGATTGGTATGACGCTTGATACGGGCTAACCGAGTGAACAGCGTTGGCTTCCGCCGCACATCCCAACATCGTTAATCCTCCGTTCGGATCCAAATTAATGAACAAATCGGCATTGCGATTCACCGCTTTTTTGGCTATTTCTGTTTTGGGGACACCATAATAGTTGAAGTCCTTTAAAATTAGGTGAGTGGTATCACTTCCGGAATCATTTACAACGGCTTTTGAATCGCGTGTTTGATATACAATGATGGAGTGGACGTTCTTGTTGTTTTTTTGGAGGAAGTCAATAAAGTCTAATATAACCTGACGATTGCGCTGAAATTGATACGCACTCATGTACAGAATTACATGTTTAAGTTGATCAAATCCAGGGAGTTTTTGTTGAATTTGCTGAGTATCTGACTGAGTTTTACTGCTTTTTGAAACGGGAATTCTTCGAGCTGCATATTTGGTTTTAAGCAGGCTCAATTTCCATTTGGGAATGTTCAGACTAGGAGTTTCCATTGATCATGTGAATTAAATCGTCTTCAGAGATTAAAGGTACACCTAATTTTTCAGCTTTTTCCAATTTCGATGGACCAATACCTGTGCCGGCTAGTAAATAATTGGTTTTTGAGGTTACCCCCGATGCTATTTTTCCACCGTGTTGTTCCACCAGTTCCTTGAGTTCATCGCGCGAGTATTTTTCAAATACTCCTGAAATAACGAAGGATTTTCCAACCAATGAATCGCCCAATTTTTCTTGAATAACTGCTTGGAAATTGAGACCTGCATTGCGCAATCGCTCTACCAATTCACGGTGTTTGGGTTGTTGGAAATAGAATACTACGGTTTCTGCAATTCGATCACCGATTTCGTCGATGGCAACCAATTCTTCAACTGTAGCCGACATGATACGATTAATATTTCTGAGAGCCGCCGCCAGTTTTTTGGCTACCGTTTCTCCCACATACCGAATTCCCATAGCGAATAAAACGCGTTCAAAGGGTTGTGTTTTGCTTTCTTCAATTCCTCGAATGATGTTGCTAGCTAATTTATCGCCCATTCGGTCTAAAGCGAGCAAATCTTCTAATTTTAAACTATAAAAATCGGAAATATCTTTCACCAAATTATTTCGATATAAGGTTTCGCATAACTCACTTCCAACCGATTGAATGTCCATGGCTTTCCGGCCAATAAAATGTTCGAGTTTTCCTACAACCTGCGGGGGACATAATTCGTCGTTGGGGCAGTAGTGCTGGGCTTCGCCTTCGTTGCGTGTCAATTCGGTTCCGCATTCCGGACAATGGGTAATATAATTTAATGGAGTTGAATTTGAAGGGCGCAATGAAAAATCAACCCCAACAATTTTGGGTATGATTTCACCACCCTTTTCCACGAAAACGGTATCTCCTAGTCGGATATCCAAACGTTCCATCTCGTTGGCGTTGTGCAAACTGGCACGTTTTACCGTAGTTCCCAACAATACAACAGGTTGTAGTTCAGCTACGGGAGTAATGGCACCTGTTCTACCCACTTGATAGGTGATTCCTAAAAGTGGAGTAGAAGCTGTTTCCGTTTGAAATTTGTAAGCAATGGCCCAACGAGGCGTTTTGGCTGTGAAGCCCAATTCTTCTTGAAGTCGTTTATCGTTGACTTTTATTACAACTCCATCGGTGTCGAAGCTCAAATCGTGACGTTTTTCATCCCATTCGTGAAGAAAGGCCAAAACTTCATCCAATCCGCTGC
The DNA here is from genome assembly GCA_945890895.1 of Chitinophaga pinensis. GTDB lineage: Bacteria > Bacteroidota > Bacteroidia > NS11-12g > UBA955 > VMCP01. Next base: position 31,954 of record CAMDDG010000001.1, read on the forward strand.
ATTTTTTGGCTGTTTGAGGTACAGGCAGTCCCCAGGATTGGGCTGATTGCAAAGAATCCCAATGGGTTGGATATACGTTCTCATCTTCATAAACTTGATACAAGAAAATATCCAACGGCCGTTTAGCTACTTCCGCGCTATCCTTGATTTTTAAGGAACCGGAAGCCACGTTTCTCGGGTTGGCGTATTGGGGTTCACCTGCTTCAATTCGGGTTTGATTCAGGCGTTCGAATCCTTTTCGGTGCATAAAAATTTCGCCGCGTATTTCAAACAAAGGGGGGTAGTTTCCGCGTAGCGTTTTGGGTAGATTTCGAATGGTTTTCACATTTTCGGTTACCACATCGCCTTGAATTCCGTCGCCGCGTGTAACGGCCTGCACGAGTTTGCCATTTTCGTAAAATACGGAGATGGCTAAACCGTCGATTTTAAGTTCACAGACGTATTCGATGGTTTCTAATCCGGTTGATTTGCGCGTCCGTTCATCGAAATCACGGAGTTCCGTTTCGTTGTAGGTATTGCCCAATGATAGCATTGGACGACGATGTTTGATCGTCTCAAACCCATCGATTACGCTGCCACCGACTTTTAGAGTTGGGCTTTCTGGGGATGCGAACTCGGGGTGCAATTGTTCCAAGTGCTCCAGTTCTTTAAGAAGTTGATCGAACTCAAAATCGGAAATTGAGGGTTCGTTCAATACATAATAGCGGTAATTGTGTTGACGTAATTCGTTGGTTAATTGTTGAATACGAAGTTGTGCTTCGGCAGAATTCATATCCCCCGAAACTACAAAAATCCCCGTTGAAATAGAAAGAATATACCCATATTTTGTCGGTATTTATTCACATTTAGACGGGTTATCGTGAACATCCGATAGAAATTCCAATATTTATATGGTACTTTGAAGTATGGAAATCAATAAAATTGCCCCACAACGAGTAGTGAGTCTATCGTATTCGTTGACTTTAAACAACGGAGAACTTGCAGACCACGCTACCGAGGAGCAACCGTTGATGTTTATTCACGGTATTGGTCAAACATTGCCTGCTTTTGATGAAAAGTTAGACGGTTTGGCTGTGGGAGATTCTTTTTCTTTTACTCTTTCTGCAGAAGAAGGTTACGGTGAAGCGAGCGACCAATACATGGTTGAATTGCCCAAAAATATTTTTGAAGGGGAAGATGTTCCCGCAGATATTCTTCAAATCGGTGCCATTTTGCCGATGCAAGATCAAGACGGAAATCCTATGGACGGTAAAGTAGTTGAAATTACCGATAACACCGTTATGATGGATTTTAACCATCCGTTGGCTGGAGAAGCTTTGAGTTTTGAAGGTAAAGTTCTTGCCGTACGCGAAGCAACTGAAGAAGAATTGGATCATGGACATGTTCATGGCCCAGGTGGACATCACCACTAAGAGTCTTGCGAATGAAAACTGAATTTAATTCGGTTGTGTATTTCGATGGAGTTTGTAACCTGTGTAATTTTTGGGTGAGATTGGTGCGCAAAATCGATCGAAAATCTCGATTTGAATTGCGGTCATTACAATCCAAAGAAGGACAAGAATTTATTAATAAATACCAATTGGAATCCGGCCTTGTGCCGGATTCTGTTGTTTATTGTCGGGTCAAAAACCGTGTTGATCTCAATTTGAATTTGGAAACGGCAACTCCTTCAATTGATAATTCCCAATCCTCAGTGGACGATGTTTTCTATCAAGTGTATTTCGAGTCCAACGCCATTTTGTATATCTTAAAGGATTCAGGTTTTTTGGGGAAAGTGGGTTTTGGTTTGCTTTGGTTGATACCGCCATTTATTCGCAATTCCCTGTATCAATGGATCGCACGAAATCGCTACCGGTGGTTCGGAAAGTGTGACTTATGATGGGAATTGCATTTTTAGTTTAAATAAATTATTGTATTATTGAAGCTTACAACAAACCAAACACTATGGAATCAAGTAAAGTTGACATGTTTTTAATGACCAATTCGAAGTTTTTCGAAAGTCATCAGCTACCCGCTATTCGCGAACAATTATTGAATCTTGACGAATCAAAAATGATTAACATTCAGATGATCGAATTCAAAGATCCAACCACCATTTTAATCGTTTCTATTTTGGCAGGCGCCTTGGGAATAGATCGTTTTATGATAGGTGATACCGGTTTGGGAATTGGCAAACTCTTAACTCTAGGTGGTTGCGGAATCTGGTCAATTGTTGACTTGTTCTTGATCATGGGCGCAACTCGCCAAAAGAATATGGAGCGCTTGCAAAATGTATTAATTATGTCATAATTCTACGTATTTAATTTATTGCTCAGGCAATTATGTCCGTCGCGAAAGCACGATTTTATAAAATGATCCAACGAATTTGGCTACTGGCTGTTGCGTTGGTGATTTTCGGGATCGTCTTTCGCGATTTTTTATTGACTCAAACTTCGTTGTGTTTATTTAAATCTATTGCGGGTATTGAATGCCCAAGTTGCGGTTCTACTCGCGCTGTGTTGACGTTTTACTCCGGCGATATTTTATTGTCGCTACGTTATAATCTACTCGGATTTTTATTCGCGGTCTTGTTGCTCGCAGTTCCATTATTGCTGTTAGTTGAAAAAGTATTTAAACGAGTGTTGCTTTATTCTCTATATGTTTGGTTAAGCATTAAGTTTAAACGACGAAGATTTCTATGGTTCGCCGTTGTTTTAATCGTTATTTATTGGATTTATTTTTATTCCATGAATGTTGAATTCCTTCATGAAACTGAGCAATTTTTTGGTGATTAACTTTTGATCATTCGTTGTGTTTGTAGAATGTATAGGATTGGTTTGTTATTTTTGTTTTTCTTTTCGGGGGATATTTTTCTTTTTGGAGGATGTTGCCTAAGTTTGGATACAACAAGTTAAACGCTTAATGAAAAACGATTTGCACATCCCATCCACAGAACATGAGCGAGAGTACGCTTCCAACGGGTACATTATGTCGCTGGTTGCGGTAATGGCCGGATTGCCCATTCCGGTTGTTAATTTGATTGCCTCCCTAATATTTTTCTTAGCAAATCGCAAGGCAACGTATTTTGTTCGATGGCACTCTACGCAAGCTTTGCTCAGTCAATTGTCGGTGGTGGGATTCAATAGTGCAGCTTTTTGGTGGACCATCTCCATTTTCTTTTTCCATGAGAAAGAAGTGAACAACGATTATATGGCTTACGTTATTGCCGTTATTGTATTAAATGTTTTGGAACTAATTGGTACCATGATTGCCGCAGTTCGAGTGCGCAAAGGAATTCATTATCGTATTTTTATTATTGGCGAATTCACGGATATTTTTGTTAAAGAATCTAATTGATTCACCGATTTTAGGGTTGTTTTAAACCCATTGGTTACTTTTTTAGTGTTGAGTCGGTTGGGAACGAATGAAAATCAATTTTCAACTGCGAGGATCGGGCTTGACTCCCAGTTTTTCCATTTTGGCTACTTCCAACGCTACTACTCCAAAATCTTCAATAACCACGCCCCAAAGCCGATAAATTCCGCGACCTTTGAACGGATAGCGCGCTACCACCGGAGGAAAGTGAACACTGTCAAAAAAGTACCCGTCTCGATCTAACCAAGTTCCGAAATTCATTTCTTTACCACCAACAGTCTTGGTGGGTTTTACCGTAACCAAACGACCTTCGATATAAATGGATTTTCCTAAAAGTTCATGTAATTTGCGACCTCGAATTTGAGATTCAGGGATTGAGTCCGGTTCAACCAATTCAAATGGATTCTCCAAGGTGAATCCCAATAATTCCCGCTGATCTATGGCCACTTCTAGTGGATCATCTTCTAAGGATGGAAGTTCATATTCCTTTACTTTTTCCCTAAATAAAACCGATTGTATTCCTTCTGATGATGATAGCAAATTTGCTGGTGGCAATCCGGTTGCGGTCAGCTGCGATTCTGCTGGTTGTGCTCCTTCTGTTGATGATGTTATTTCTTCAGATGATGGCAATCCTACAGATGTGCCTGCTGTTTTCGACAACATGCCCAGCCGTTCTATCCTTTTTTGCGATGCCGATATTCTTGTGGTTTTCTTTTTGTCGCTTGCATACAGCGCATGGGCTTCCCACAATAACTCTTTACGCGACTTGCCCGTGAAACGCAAGGCTCCAATTTGTATGAGAAGTTTAAATTGTTCAAGTCCGGGGTTACAACGGTTCTTGAAATCATCGAGATCGCTGAACGGTTGGAGTTGTTCTAACTCAATTCGATGAACTAGCGTACCTTCCATTCCTTGAATTAAACCCAACCCCAACCAAATAGTGGAATCTTTGATACGGGTAAGTCCACCGCTATTTTGAACGCAGGGCAATTGAACGTCTGCGCCGCACATTTTAGCGGCATGAACGTAGAATTCAGTTCGATAAAATCCACCGAAATTGTTAATTACTGCCGTGTAGAATTCCAACGGATAGTAGGTTTTAAGGTGCAAACTTTGATAACTCTCCACGGCATAGCTCGCGCTGTGTCCTTTGGCAAAACTATATCCCGCAAAACTCTCAATCTGTTGCCATACTTCCTGTATGAGTTTTTGGGGATGTTTTTTCGCACTGGCTTGGGTGAAAAATTGCTCCTTGACTTTCTGGAATTCTTCTCTGCTGCGAAATTTCCCGCTCATCCCTCTTCGCAGCACATCGCTTTCGGCCAACCCCAAGCCCGCAAACTCATTGGCTACCCGAATCACGTCCTCCTGATACACCATAATTCCATAGGTTTCTGGTAGAATGGATTGCATAATGGGATGGGCCTCAGCGCGTTTTTGTGGGTCAATATGTCGTTCAATAAATGTGCGCATCATCCCGCTGCGGGCAACCCCGGGTCGAATCACACTGCTGGCTGCTACCAAAGTCAGATAGTCTCGGCAACGCAGTTTTCGTAAAAGTTGCCGCATAGCGGGACTTTCCACGTAAAAGCAGCCCATGGTATTGCCATGGGCTATGATGCGCGCAATCTTGGGGTCGTTTTTAAATTCTTGAATCCGATGAATATCCAGTTCTATTCCTCTGTTTTCGCGGATGTATATTACGGCATCCTTGATGTGTCCCAAGCCACGCTGACTTAAAATGTCAAACTTGGCCAAGTTTAAGTCTTCAGCTTCCAGAATGCTGAATTGTACCGAAGGAAAGCCTTTTGGAGGTAAGTCCAATGCCGAGTAGTGATATAACGACTTTTCTGAAATTAAAATACCTCCAACGTGCAAACTTCGATAATTCGGTAAGTTGTGTATTTTCTGGGCGTGTCGGAGCAATTCGCTATACAGCGTTTCTTTGTCTTGATGCAGTTCGCCGCCATTGGTGTCGCTGTCGTAAATATAAGTGCTTTCACGGTTATTCTTGTTGCTAACACTAGCACTAGCACTAATACTAGCACGAATACTATTGCTACTATCGTTAGTGCGGCTACTGCCGTTATTTCCGCTGCTATTTCCATTATTACTGCTACTACTACTACTGCTACTACTACTACTACTACTACTACTACGCATCACACGGTTGCGCACCCGTTGCCCAACTCCGGGTGTGCTGTAAACGGAATCCCGGGAATGTTTTACGGTGTTTTCATCGGGTAAAAACTGCTCAAATTCTTTGGGAGAAAAGTAGGAATGACGTTCGAGAAGGGCGTCGATTTCTGATTTGGGTAAGCCGTAAACTTTGCCTAATTCCCGAACTACAGCATTGGTTTGAAAGGTGTTGTAAGTGGCCAATAAAGCAGAATGCCCATTACCATATTTAGTTAAAATGTAGTCTGTTACCGTGTCGCGATCTTGCCAAGAAAAATCAATATCAAAATCCGGAGGACTGCTTCGAAAAGGATTAATAAACCGTTCAAAATACAAATCCAAATCGATGGGATCCACATCCGTAATACGCAAGCAATACGCAACCATGCTATTGGCTCCACTTCCCCGTCCTACATAAAAAAATCCACGCTCGCGAGCAAATCGACAGATATCCCAATTGATGAGAAAATACGCGGTAAATCCCAATTCGTAGATCAACTTCATTTCCTTTTCCAGCCGCTCCGTGGTTTTAAACGTGTATTTTGGATAGCGGTATTTCAATCCTTCAAAAGCCAAATCCCGCATCATGCGATAGTCTTCATCGGGGTCTCCCGTGTATGTTTTTTTGTTTTGGGGGACGTCAAACTCGAACGTCCATTGAAAGGAGTGCATTTGGGAAGACTGATTCCAAAGCGAAGAATAGAGAGCGAATTTCTTCTTCAACTCGTGCATGAACATGAGAATTTCGTGCTGAGAACAAGTGGCTAAGGGGTTGAGTTTGGTCAACAAGCAATTGTGGTCTATGCAACGAAGCAAGGTGTGCGTTAGAAAGTCGTCTGGGGTTCTCAACACCGCTCGGTGATAGGCAATTAATCGTTGTGGATGTTGCCTCCACTGCGATAATGGTAGCTGACGAATATCGCGGTGCGTAACCCCCAATACGGCATTCAATGGAACATCCTTCGGACGGAAGGCAGATGCTTTTTTGAAGGTATATAAAACGCACACATCCGATAGGGTGGGAGCCCACAGAGGAAAAGGTTGATTTTGGTGAATATACTGCGTAAGGAACTGATTGATTTGAGCAAATCCACGTTGATTTTGGGCAATTAACGTGTACAGCGATTCGTCGCCATTGCGTACATCCACACCCGTTAAAGCAATAACCCCCGGATGTTTTTTCGCCTCACGCTGAAAATTGCTGACCCCACTTACGTTGTTTATGTCGGCGAGCAATACACAAAGGGGTTCTCCCAAAATATCTGCTTGACTTTGAGCCCAGCGAATGATATCTTCGGGGCTCATTAATCCGTATCGAAGGCTGAAGTAAGAATAACAATGAAGTAGCATTTTGTTAAAAATATTGACAAAAATATGTCTGTAAATTAATCAAAATAATTTATAACTGCCGCAAATGTTGAAAAATAAGCAGGAGTATTTTTTGTAAAAATCGCAAAACTGATTCATCCCAAAAAACGTAAGTACGATCCCACGGAACCCTAATGATGTTCCAAAGTGCCAGCCGGATTAAATTCTAAACAGCTATAACATCCCAAAAAACGTAAGTACGATCCCTCGAAACCGTATTGATGTTCCAAAGTGCCAGCGGGATAACGTTCTAAACAGCTCTAACATCCCCAGAAACCCTAAGAGAAAGGCCATACATTCCATACCGAAGCATATCAATGGGGTGGAACTGGGTGAAATTGCCATCAAACCGAACCCGGTTTATTGCAATAATTACACTACTGTGACAATTTAGTTATTGTATTAAATATCATGAAACTATTAAATAATAGTGAATAGTTAAACTAGGGTTATTGTAAAATTCTGTGGTGTTTAAGTAGGTAGGAAATCCATTGTATAACCTTATTAGTCAAAATCTTATTGTTTAATTTACAATAATTGATTTTATCTGTTTAAGTTTGAAAAAAGCTTTAAAAAATGAAGAAACTTTACACTTTATTGGTTTTTGGATTGGCTTCCGTTGCGGCGTTCGCTCAATCCAAGCAAAATGTCACCTTTAAGGTAGACATGAACAATTATTCCGCAACTTCGTACTCTGCGGTATATGTTAACGGCACATACAACAGCTGGTGTGGAACGTGCAACCCCTTAACGGATTCAGACCAAGATGGAGTTTGGGAAGGTACATTTGAAATTACCGCCGATTCTATTGAGTACAAATTCACATTAGACGGTTGGAATGGTCAAGAGAACTTGTCAGCCGGAACCAGTTGCACAAAAACCACTTCTGGATTTACCAATCGCTTTGTAAAGTTGAACGGTGATGTAACCTTAGATAAAGTTTGCTGGAACAGTTGCGATGCATGTGCTCAAGTTACTAAAAAGACCGTAGTGTTTAACGTAAACATGAAGCAATATGGTAAGTCCTATTCGAAAGTTTATGTTTCTGGTTCATTCAATGGATGGAGTGGAAATGCTAACGAAATGACGGATGCCGACGGTGATAAAATTTATTCCGACACCGTAGAATTAACCGAAGATTCGATAGAATACAAATTTCAAGTAGATGGTTGGGCAGATGATGAAAAATTAACCGACGGTTCATCTTGCACAAAAACCACTTCCGGTTTTACCAATCGTTTTGCTAAGTTAACAGGGAATAAAGTATTTGGTAATGTATGTTGGGCAAGCTGCTCTGAATGTACCAACGACGTTACATTTAAAGTAGATATGAACAAATATGCGGGTGCATCATTTACAGGAGTTTATGTTAATGGTTCATTCAATGGATGGTGCGGATCGTGCAATCCTATGACCGACGATGATAAAGACGGTGTTTGGGAAGTGAAATTGCCTTTGCCTCAAGATTCGATTGAGTTTAAATACACCTTAGATGGTTGGAATGGACAAGAAAGTTTGCAAGAAGGATCTTCTTGTACAAAAACCACTTCTGGATTCACCAATCGCTTCTTGAAAATCACAGGAGCTACTGTATTGGATGTAGTTTGTTGGGAATCGTGCGTTACTTGCGCTAACACTAAAGAAAAAGCAAACGTTACGTTCCAAGTAGACATTCGTGGTTTTGCAGGAACATTTGCAACCGTGAACCTGAACGGTACTTTCAATGGATGGTGCGGATCTTGTATTGGAATGACTGACGATAATAAAGACAGCATTTACACCGTTACAGTGCCATTGTTTGTGGGAGATACTATCGAATACAAATACACAGCAGATGGATGGGCTAACGATGAGAAATTTGTAGGCGGTGAGCCTTGTACAAAAACAACCGGTGGATTTACCAATCGTTACAACGTTGTAACGGGCGATACCACTTACCCCGTAGTTTGTTGGGCAAAGTGTACTACTTGTCAAACGAACGATGCTACCGCTTTTGAAACGTCATCATTGAATGTATATCCCAACCCAACAGAAGGAGTTTTGTACTTCAACAGCAATACCAATATTACTGAAGCACAGGTGTTTGATTTGAGTGGTAAGTTATTGTTGTCTGAGCGTTTCAGCAATAATACCTCCAATAATCAATTGAATTTAACGGGTTTCCAAAACGGCTTGTATATTTTATCCGTACAAACTGCAAATGGTACTTTGAACAAGCAGTTCTCCGTTAACAAGTAATTTCGAACTTCGATTAAGTTAATTCATATTATTTCAAAAAGAAGGGCTGCCTGAAAAGGCAGCCCTTCTTTTTGATTGGATTTTCGTTTTTCTATTTCGAAAAATGAGTTAATACTGCGAACTGTAAATTCTACGAAATGCAGTTAGAGCATTAAAATCATGATCAAATTAATTCAATTACGTTAAACCTATTTTACAGCATAATGCATATTCACAGCGTTGCAGATACTGTAGTAAGAAGGTATAATCCTTACGTTAAACCCATTTTACAGCTTAATACATATTCACAACGTTGCAGATACTGTAGTAAGAAGGTATAATCCTTACGTTTAACCCGTTTTACAGGGAATTGTACTTATTGAGGAATGTATTGGAATGAACGAATAATTAATTCTACTGGCTTTCCATCGCTCGGGCCTTGTCCGCCCAACAACCATAAATTAATCCGTGGATTCGTGGTAATTCCCGGTTCGGGAATAACGATAGGATCCGACGAAATACCTCCCTCCGTTTTTACTCGTGCTTGATTGGTATTATCAAATTGCCAAGAAGCAAGTTGTTGAGTTCCCGGATAAGTATCCCCCGAAAAAGATTTCCATGAAATTAACTCCGGACGCCAAGTAAATGCATGTGTGGTAACTCCTTTTAATGCCGAAACAGCCATTTTGGGCTTATGAGAACGCTCGGAATACGGTTGAGGATTGTCGAAAATTACCGGCTGAACCGAATAGGTAAGTGTCAATGAATCATTTGCGTTGAACCATTTAGAAAATTCAATATCCACCTCGCTGTTTGCAGCAGGAAAAAAGGAATTATTATCCCAAGTAAACAATCCAACTACTACGCGCTCATTCAATGCAGCAACATCGCTGCCTACGGTAAAAATATAAGTTCCATAACCCGTATTCTCGGTACAAACCACCTCGGATGTTTGCCATCTGCCGTTGATGTAGTCAATACGTAAATGCAAATAACCTTTCGAATCTACCCATACCAAACTGTCTTTATTAAACACATTGGGTCCTGGACCAACGGGCCAAGTACTTTCTTTTATTTTCCAACCGTAGCCGGAAAAAATAATATCTCCAGAATCTCGGATTACGGTGGGTTTATTCGGAGGATCGGATTGTTCACAGGAAGTAGAAAATAGAGAGAAACCTAATGTTAAACTCGCTGCTACACCTATACGCTGCATCCAATTCTTTAACGATTGTTTTTTTAATGATGGGTTCATATTTTTTATTTAAATCCGTTCTGAAAAACTGTATTATTCTTTAAATTAACGCATTATAAATTATTGAATTCAGGTGTTATTAACCGGTTGTTTCTTATTTGTAAATCTTCATGATAAAATATCAATAAATTAATTATGAAATAATTTAAATCATTGAATTTCAATATTTTCTGGGAAATAAATCTTTTGATTCAACTGGTTAACAGAAATGGTAAATTCGCCTTTTTCTACCACTCTTTTTAAATCTTTATTGATGAAACTTAACTGCTCCAAGTCAAAGAATAATCTGTAGTATTGGGTCTCTCCAGGTTGGATAACGGATGTTTTTTCAAAAGCTATCAATCGCTTCACCGAAGGTGTAATACTTGCAAATTCATCGCTTAAATAAACTTGGATTACATCCCTTCCTGCCACTTTACCGGTGTTGGTGATGTCGATATCAACCGTATAACCGTAAATTTCCCAATTGCGAGTTAATTGACCATTTTCCACATCATCCAAAGGAACGGATTTCTCGGAAGAGGAAGATTTTAGCTCAACAACCGCAGTGTCGCGAATGGAGCGAGGGAGTTTCTGAGCTATCACGGATAACTTTTCATACTTGAATTCGGAATAGCTCAAACCGTAGCCAAAATCAAACAAGGGATTATAGGCGGTTTTTCCAAATTTAGTATCGTTTTTCTCCGTATGTTTATGGTCGTAATGAACTATATCGCCGGCAGTACGGGGATAAGTGTACGGTAATTTACCACTGGGATTATTCTTGCCCAAGAGGGTATTAGCAATAGCTTTACCACCAAAATCACCCGATAAATAGGCTTGTATCACGGCATCGGATTGTTCAACTAACGAGGTAACAATTCGAGGTCTTCCTGTATTTAAAATCAGAACAATGGGTATATTTTTACGCTTGAAATAATCCCATAACTGTTTGTTAGATTCGGTAAGTTCAAGATTCAAGTCGTTAATGTTTCCGGGGATTTCTGTGCCTGGTTTTTCTCCCAAGCTCAACACCGCAACTGTATTTGATTTTGTTATTTTGTCCAGATTTTTCCAATATTTTTTACTTCCGAATCGTTGATTTTTAAATGCAACAGAATCGGATTTTCCACTAATTGAATCGCATAAGCAAATTACTTCTGAATGTTGTTGAGAAAGTGCTTGAAATAGAGTAGGGGTTTCAGGATTTTTCGAAATGCGGTATTTTTCATCATCGCCTTGCCAAGTATGAGTCCACGCACCATTGAGCAAATTCATGTTATGTGCGGCATCGCCGAATAAAATAATTTGCTGATCTTTTTTTAAGGGAAGAACCTGTTGTTCATTTTTTAAAAGTGTAATCGCATCTTCCGCAATCGATAAAGCTAATTTTTTATGTTCTTCCGATCCAATTACTCGAAGCGATATAGGTTCTCTTGAAGGGTTTTCATTGTTTTTTTGAGGGATATTTTTGTCGGTAGAAGTCGCACCCAATTTACTGCTTTGTGTTGTTGAATTAACACTGTTTGAATGGTTAAAATCTAAGTAATCAAACACGTTATACACCACTTGATATTCAGGGTCAAGGTATATACCCGCCTTGTGTTTCACTCGTAAAATACGTTTAACCGATTCGTTTATGCGCGACATAGGAACTTCACCATTTTTAACCAGTTCAATGAGGATTTCAGTAAATTGATAATCGTTTGGAGTCATACTCATGTCAACACCGGCATTTATGGCCAATTTAACGGCTTCAGATAAACTTGAAGCCACTTTATGAGTATGGTGAAGTTTATAAATATCTTCCCAGTCTGTAACAGCAATTCCTTGGAAATTCAGTTCTTTTCTCAGGAGTTGGGTGAGAATATCGTAGTTGATGTGAACCGGTGTTCCATTGATTTCTCCGGAATTAATCATCAATGTCATAGCTCCTTGTTCGATGGCTTTTTGGAAACCCGGTAAATAATACTCTCTCAATTCACGTTCGGGAATCCACGCTGGGGTACGATCTTTTCCACTGAGTGGCATCCCATATCCCAAAAAATGTTTTAAACATGCGGCAACTGCATCGCTGTCAATTTGTTTGGAAGTATTCATGAAATTTAATCCATTGGCACCTTGATAACCCGAAATCATGGATTTGACTAAAATTTGATTTAAATACACATCTTCCCCAAACGTTTCGAAATATCTCGACCATAAAGGTTGTCGGGCTAAATCAACAACGGGCGAAAAATTCCAATCCAAACCAGAAGCACGTACTTCTTTTGCGGTTGCTGCCGCTGCCATTTTAACCATATCTGGATCCCAAGTTGCAGCTTGTGCAATTTGCTGGGGAAACAAGGTAGCTCCTGTTGTATAATTAGCTCCGTGAATGGCATCAATACCGTAAAAAATGGGAATGTGGGTATAAGGGTTTGAAGAACCACTTTTAGACCCATTATTGTTATTCGAATTTTTTAATTTGCTCGCTGCAATTTCAGCTTTTTTGATTTGTGAAATAATTCGTTTCCATTCTTCCACACTCAACTCTCCTGAACCACACCCTACATTTAATATTGAACCCACATGGTATTTTTCAATCGCTGTTCTAAGCTTATCAGCGTCAATCTGCACGGGTTGCTTTAGAGCACAAGGTTCGCCTGCGGCAATAACACCTAAATCTATTTGGGTCATTTGACCAATCTTTTCTTCCAGCGACATTCCTGCAACTGCTTGATCCAGGGCACGATCAAAGAGAGTGTCCTCATGAGTGTGCTTATTTAAAATTCCCCAACGATCGGATTTTACCTTTCGGAAAACTACATTGGAATTGGGTGATGATTGGTATAAACCAACCGATTCGGCGAAAAGACTTCCCCCGAAAACCAAAACACAAACAAGAATGGAACGGTATATTTGGCTGTGGTTTCTTGACATATTATGAACGTTTTTTTAATTGAATGGGTATGATTTTTAATTAGATAGAAATAAGGTGTAATCTATAAGCTGATGCGAAAATTGTCGATTAATATATCACCGTCTGCTTCTAATTGAATGATAAACTGTTTAATGGAGGTTGGATCCGTTTCGAAATCGTCAAAAGGAAACAGGTTCAAAGGAATCCTCACCGTATTCCAACGTTGAGCAACAATGGGCTCGATCAGCCATTTTGAATCAAAACCTAACCAGCATTGGGCGCCAGAATAATCCTCCAAAGCCAATGCTAAGGGTAAATTGGTCATCGTGTCTGAAAGCGATTTAAAATGAAGTTCTAAGTATGCGGTATCCAGTACAGTTGAAAGATCTTTGGGTTGCCAGTTATCCCAGCCCATTCCCATGCCTAACCAGGTGCAACCACCCGTAATTTTATCCCAAGTGAGTCTAAAACTATGATTGCCTCGATGTGCAGATTCGTCGGATATTTTCTCCAATTTGACGCATTTTGGCTCTAAACTGATCCAAATGTCTTTTCCTAAGTCCTCATCCAGAATTTGCAGTGCATAAAACCCATTGATATTTTCGGGATCCGCTTTCAAGCTTTCGTCGTACAAACCTTTTTTCTTGAATTTCCAAGTTTTAGATTGCACCAATACCGTGTCCATTCGTTCAATATTTTTCGGGGATGTTGTATCACTATCAACATTGGTGTTCAACATCGTTTTCGATGGCGTAGGTTTTGGCCCATTTTGAATGGGCGGTAGAGTGGTTGTTTGCGCTGATATCGAACCAAACATCCCCCAAAACAAGACGATACACAAACCTTGTTTCCAATGCGTTTGTGAAATCATAGCTCCAAGGGTTTTTTATCGGTAAACATCAAACAATCTACTTTAGTTGCCGCAGCTCCCATCGATGGATTAGCCAGATGTAACATAGAAACCATTACCAAATTATTGGGATTATGTCGATTATTACCCTTGTTGGTAGCGGGTGCACCATTAACTAAATGGGTTAATTCTGAATATTTGATACTAACAAGTTTCCAGCCTTCCCAAGTAACCCGCATTTCATAATCGTATTGGTCATCCGCAGATGCATCAAATTTGGAGTTGTTGTTATCATCTTCTCGAAATTGAAATAAAATGCGACTTTCATTTACGTTGGGAACTCCGTAAATCAAGCAGTTGAAATAGGCATCCTCACCAACATTAGTTAAAGGGAAATGAGTAAAACCATAGGCAGAAGCAGGAAAATCAATCATACCAATTAGCCAGTCCCAATTCACAGTGCCGGCCATATTTAAATAGGAATTTCCCTCAACAACAAATGCATCATTTTTTATCTTAAAATCCATATTTGCACCGGATTGAATGAAAGTAGACCATTTAGTTGAAATTCCGGTTTCAAAATCCGAAATTTTAAAGCCTTCCGGTTTGCGAAGTCCGTTTATTCCGATAGCCAAATTAAAGCTATCAGCAACCCCTTCAATTTTCAAAGTAGCTAAACACGGTTCTGTTCTAAATAGGGGAAATAGGGTAGTGGTGCCATCCCAAATAGCTTGAGAGGATTCTATTACACGACTTTTACCGGTAATCAGTTTCTGAGCGCCTGAAAAGTTTCCTTTGATACGAATACTCCAATTGCAAAGTTTAGAAAAGGATGCGGTAAACTCTGCAGTTTCACCTTTTGAAAAGTCTACAGATGTTTTAGAACATTTAAATGGTACCAACATACTGAATGTACCATTTAAATCCTGTAAACTGGGTCCGTCCATGGGTTTATCTTCGCGTTTGCATCCCCCAAAAATGAAAGGAATGATTAACGAAATTGCCACTAATTGAATTCGATTTTTCATGTTTTTGTTTTTTTGGGATGTTAGAACGTTAAATTATAAATAATAAGCCATTGATTGATCGCATATTTGTCAAAAGTTTTCAAGAAATCTTGATATTGTTGAGATTGATAAATTACCGCTAAATACGCATTTTCGCCAAAATTGCAACGCATTCCCGTTGAAAAGACGCTGTGTCTTTGATCGATATTAACTGGTTTAAAATCAATTATTTCTGCATAAATATTGCGCTCTGCACGGGTTTCATTCCCTTTTCCATAACTCAGGGTGTATCCAATTAACCATTCTAATTTCGGACTAAATTCCCATTCTAAGCCCGTTGAACCTTGAATAAGCTGGTAATCAGTTCGTTCAAATTCAAAATTAGAATTTCTTCTAGAAGACTGGTAACTAATGGAGTGAGTCAAATTTAATGTGCGATTCCAATGAAAATAATTACCGAGTTTATTCGATAACTCCAATTTCGACATCCGGAATTTACGCAATTCCTCGGTACCTTGACCTCGGATTTCAGATAGTTCGTAGTGACTAACATTCAACGTGTTGTGGACACTTCCTAAGTTAACCGATCCGTCTACATATATTCCTTGTCGGTTAAATGTAGCAATTCCATAAGGCAAAACAGGATTAACCAAATAGTTGAAATCCATCATTTTGGTGCTAATGCCAATTCGATACAAGGGTATTTGCCATTGTGCATCTCCCCAGCTTATTGGCCTATCCATTTGGGATTGTTTATATCGATTAAATAACCCAGGTTGTGTACTGTAATCAATACGTTTGGATTGAGCGCCGGGACTTCTGAAATCAGGACCTACATTTAAATAACCCAGTTTTAAATTCCATTTGTATTTGGATTCTTTGTTTTTGGATTGAGTAGAAATCGCTGAATGTACAAAGTAGTCGTTTAGTTCTGGAGCCAATGTATCTTGTTCGATCCCAAATGCAGAAGTTCCGAATTCACCTTCCAACTTAACGGGAATTTTCCAGGGATTCAGGGAATATTTAAACGAACCCGTTTGAACGGTATTGTGATACAATTGATTGTTCATTGCTGTTCCAGAAACATCAAAAATGGATGCCAAATTGTACGCAACGACTACATGTTCTCCGAATTTACCTTCAACGGTTCCGCCTCCCATCAATCGCTCTGATGTTTGAGCAAAATTGGTAGCATTCAATCGAAGTAAATAACCAATAAAGTTAATCTCTTTAACGGGTGAATTAAATTCCAATCCCCAATCCAATGAAAGTCCTTGCTGACGCCATGTGTTATCTTTATAGAAAGACTCGTAGTTTACAATTTGTCGTTGTAAATCAAATACTTTTGGCATGGAAATGGTTTGATCTTCATTGTGATTGTACAACGTAAATGGAGTTTGTTTCACATTGATATCACCTAATTGGTATCTAACCACATCAGCAATAATCCCTTTGATCCACAATTGACGAATATCAAACGTTACACCGGCACCATAAAAACCGCCGTACTGATTATTGATTCGAAACATTCCTAAAATTTCCGTGTTTTTGTTGGGAGTGATGTCGAATCCCAGATCGAAAAGGGCATAACCTCCGTTATTCGCTTTTGCCGTGGTATTGTCGGGGATACTATCAAAAACTTCAATTCGGTTGTTGCTCACGATGCTTCTCGCACCGCCGATTACACGAAATTTACTTCCTGCTTGTCCCCAAACGGTGGTAAAATAACCAATGCTTAAAAGGAAACTTGCTATATGTTTAACTGATTTCATTGTCAAATAAATTAAAAGAAAATTTTGATTTCTAAGGTGGATTCCCATCCTCGATATTGGTCTTTTACAAAACTGCGATCGCGGTAATTCATCCAGCGTTGTCGTAAATACAAGCCGGCATTTTTCGACATTTCAATGTCAAAACCCGTTGCAATGCCCCAACCTTCTTGATTTTTGGGTCTACGAGATAACGCATCCACCTGTGTTTCGTAGTTGGCAATAATTCGTTCCCAGCCTACATAATTTGCCCAAACAACGGATTTTGATAATGAAAGATATCCTTCCAATTGGTGGTAATAAGTTCTTAAATAGGCATCCTCGGTAAATACCGTTACCCAAGAGGGTTGCGATTGAACAGAAGCGTACGTGCCTAAATAATACAAATACAATGTATGTCCAGCAAGCGATGTCTTATATTTGGAATGAAGTTCTAATGTATTGAAATGTTTGGTATTTCGGGGGATGCCTTTGCTGTCAACGTCCACTTGATTCACCGTTTCAAACACACCTCGATATACTTTCGTGAGATTCGCATACGGACCTACACCCGCAGGAAATCCCCAGCGCCAAAATCGAGAAAGAGCCAAATTGTTTACCGGATGGGAATAGGTAATTTGCGACGAAATTCGTTCCAATTCCTGTGAACGAGTATAACCTATGGAAGTTTTAAGTTTTCCAATGGAGAATTCCCAATTGAATTCCAACCCAGTTCGGTTATTGGTGGTTTGGCCAACCGGAACCATTGCACTGGCAAAAGGGGCTAATACCAACTGATCGCTACTGCCCACAGAGGTATTATTGCCTTCTCGGATGGATGAATTCCAAAATACCGAAGAATTGTTGAATACTTTCGGGCTGATGCGATAGTAGCGTACCAAGAAATCCGATTTTAACCATTTTTTAGGTAAGTTTAATTTCAAATCCAGTGCTTCGCCCCATCCTCGGGAATAGGAAGGACTAAAATATCGACCTGCACCCACTTCCCCTGAGAATAAAAAGCCCTTCCAATTTAAATTATATTCCATGGTATGAATGTTGTAACCCATGCCTCGTGTGAGTAAACTGTCGGTATAAGTCTGGTTGTTAAATGAATTTAAACTTATGAAATCTTTGTTCCATGATTTTTTGATTTTTCCACCGTATGATTGATTGGGAAGGGGCGCCATTCCACCGTTCAATTGCGTTTTTCCAAACATTCCAACTACCTGAAATCCATGAGGTAAATCGTTGGCTTCAACAATGAAGCCCTGAAAGGCCTGTCTACCCCATCGCGTATCTTGGTTCAATGCACCTTGAGTATAAAATGTATTGTATCGATCTAAGGCATGTTTGGTTTGAGGATCCCAAGGATTTCGCTCAAAAACACTGTATCTGTGAAACCCAGGATTGGTATGAAATGTAAATGGAGACAGTGCATACCAGTTAATTCCCCCCGCAATAATATTCAATGATCCTTGTTTAAAATCATGGGTTCCGGTTAAACTAACACCTAAATTTAAACCTTTTACATTTTCTGTTTGTCCAGCACCGGTCATCGGCGACCAAATGTAGAAATCCGTTGAAAAACGCGTGTTTGATGCCAAACTCCCGCTCAAATTCATGGATAATTGAGGAATTTGAGAATCATCACCAACAAAAATATGCGTGGGTGTTTGGGCTTGTTCTACATAACCACCTCGCTGAATCATGGCTGTAGCATCCTGT
The DNA here is from genome assembly GCA_945890895.1 of Chitinophaga pinensis. Classification (GTDB taxonomy): domain Bacteria; phylum Bacteroidota; class Bacteroidia; order NS11-12g; family UBA955; genus VMCP01. Next base: position 50,540 of record CAMDDG010000001.1, read on the forward strand.
AAAATTCGATAATTAGTGATAAATCGATAGTATCCAGAAACGCTGAATCGTTCCAAATTGTCCAAAGGTTTCTTTGGAAAAACTCCAAAATCAAATCCTTTAATTCTGCTGGAATCTGAATATTTAACAGGAGAAATGCTTGAATTCTGAGATGCGGAGGTAATATCGTTGGCGTTTAACCCAGAAATGGAGTTTGAAATCGTGGTGAAATCCAGAATGGATTTTGCTTCCACAGCGCTAGTCAATGATGTTTGAATCGCCAAGAAAATCAACAGTGTTTTATGGTTTTTTATTGACATAGCGATTATTTAGTGTTTGAATTAAAGCTTTCCATGGTGAATTTTTTCATGCGCACAGCGGATTTTTGGGATGCTTTGTCGGATTCTGTAACTTGGAAAGGAAAATTTGCATAAGCCACTTTGTTCTCAAATTCCATCGTTACAAACAATCGATACGCGCCTGGTTTTGAAGGTGCTTTGAATGAAATGTGATTGGATCGGCCGTTTTTAATCGAAACGGGAACTTCTGCCGCCTCGTTTTCAACATCACCGCCTGCTTTTTTATCGGTGCTTTCAAGTAAACATTTCCAATGGTATTTTACTTTTTTGGGGATGTTTTTATCCGTCAAAAGTGTTGATGGAACCGTGATTTGTTTTGGGAAATTACTTGATTCCGAGCGGCTTGAAAACAATTGAAAAGCTTCATTGGGAGTCAATAAATAACTTTTAACCGATGCGTTATGTTTACTACCCGGTGTCAAAACTATATTTTCATCGGATGGTTTAAACTCAATTAATACCGTTTCAATGTGGGGAGTACTCGATTTCGCAGGAGCACTGGCCCAAGCCACATTCAAAGCGTCAATTGATTCCGTTTGCTTCCCTTCTTTTGAAAATAAACCATACCACGTTTCGGTGTATTCTTGTTTTTGTCCCCAAAGAAATACATAAGATCCAACACAATCACCTTGGTTCGCTTGAATGAATTTTTGATAGCGCCAGGAGTAAATCCGTGCTTTTTCACCACTACTTTGTTCAATAGCTGCTTTCCATTGGGTATTTGGGGATTCCCAATGTCCATTGGGCCCCCACTCCGTAATCATATAGGGACCATTCCAACCGAACTTGCGAATATTGGAAGGTACATTATCAATATCCCCATAAGTATTTACACAGTACACATCTATGTCTGGTGCTTTTTCGAGAATCAATGCTACTTCCAAGCTGTCTAAACCAGCAGTAACCGTGGAAGTAGGATGATTGGGATCAACTTGATGTGCGTATTTGGCTATATCTTGAATAGCATCCCATACTCGAGTGTTTTTATAAAATAAATCTACCTCATTTCCAATTCCCCAAAGAAGCAATGCCGGATGATTCTTAAATTCATCAATAATGCGTTTAAAGTGCTCAAATTGTTTTTGAACCTTGGTTTTGTTGCTGTAATCAAAACCGTGGCGTTCGTGTTGAAGCCACATTCCGAGCATGACCGTCAGTCCTCGTGAATGTGCTTCATCCAATATTTCTTTTGCGTTTTCAATTCCCCAAGTTCTCACCGAGTTGGCACCCACTTCAACCGCAAGATCCATTCGAACGGTTCCTCCAGCACCCTTCACATAATACGGTTTTCCATTGCGGTAAAACTGCCACCCATTTTCATCTTTTTTTATAGTAACAGGTATAGGAGTGTTTAAATCTGCTTGAGCATTTTTTTCTTTTGGAGAATTCGTTAAATGCAAAAGTTGGGTATGAGTTGAAAACGCATTCCCTGCTATAACGGAAGCTATTGCAGTTAAAATGATTCGAAAATCGAGTAATAATTGGGAGTTCTTCATACCGTTAAATTTTCAGTGGGGAACAACGGGAAATTCAGCTCAACACTGAAACCAGAATGCACTAAATTGTTGTATTTCTTGGTGTTAAATTTATATAATTTGGCTGGTCTATGAGTAACACTGGACTGTTTCATTCCCGTATCTGTAAGATAATCTAAACTGAGAATTTTCTTGCGAAAATTGCGAACATCAAACTGAGTTTCAAGAATGGATTCATATAAATTTTGAAGTTCTGTTAGTGTAAAGTATTTTGGAAGCAATTCAAAACCAATGGGTTGTCGGCGAATTTTTGACTTTAGCATGTTTTTTGCATATTCCAGAATCTCGTTGTGGTCAAAAGGCAAATCAGGAATATCAGAAATAGGAAACCAAGCAGCTTCTTCTGCCCACGATGAAGCGTGTACATGGTAATCTTCTGTTTTTATAAGTGCAAAATAAGCTACCGTAAATACGCGTCCGTAGGGATGTCGATTCACTTTACCAAAAGTGTGAATTTGTTCCATGTAGACTTTTTCCAATCCCGTTAAGTCTTGCAATACTTTTTCTGCGGAAGAAGTTAGATCGGTATCCAAGGCAATCAAATCGCCCGGTAAAGCCCAGCAATTGCGGTAGGGGTCGGCGCCTCTATAAATGAGCAAAACTTTAAGTCCCGAATTATCGAATCCAAATACCACATTATCTACCGAAACGGCAGCTTTAAAATACGATTCTAATTTTTGATCCATATTGCCCAGATTATTCAACCCTTGGCGAATATATTGTAAAATTTACAATAATTAAAATATGCAATGAAAATTTGACGTATCCTTATACAAAGTGTGGGTAAATAGGAATGAAATAGGGTGCAAACAAAAATGGAACGAATCCGATAAAACAATCAACCCAATAAACAATGATTGAGTTGATTGTTATTTAAAAGGTAGAATTACTTTCCCTTTACTTTAACCATTTCACCTTCAATCAAGGTTTTGGCTATAGCCATTGCGGGTTCGGAAATAACTTTATCACCGGCTTTTAAACCTTTGGTGATTTCAAAATAGTCGATATCTTGGATTCCGGTAGTAACTTCAACAGCCTTGGCTTTGTTATTCTCTAATACAAAAACATAGGTTTTACCGGGAACAAATACCTTGTCAGTATTTCCTGATTTAGCAGGAACGGGTGTTGATGAAGTCTCTTCTCCTTCGTTGATTAATGCATATGGGTTGCGGTTGGTTAATGCCGCAATCGGTAAAGCTACCACTTGTTTCTTGCTCAAAGTACGGATATCGGCAGAAGCAGTCATGCCGGGTAGAAAGGGGTTTTTACGTTGGGATGTAATTAAATCCGCATAACTTTCGCGATCTAATCGGATTTTTACTACGTAATTCGTTACTTGTTCGGTCATGTTTTGGGCGGCATTGAATTTTGCAGAATTCGCAATTTCCGTAACCACACCTTTAAAAGTTCGATCGGGATAAGCATCCACTCGAACATCAGCGATATCTCCTTTGTGAACACGAACAACATCATTTTCATTGATATTCACTTCTACTTCCATAGAATTGAGATTGCTAATTCTCATCATCTCGGTTCCCGCCATTTGAGCAGTTCCCACCACACGTTCTCCTTTTTCGCTGTTTAATTGTGTCACAATTCCAGATTCGGGAGCATAAATACTGGTTCTACCCAAGGTTTTGCGAACTTCATCCAATCGCGCATCCAAACTTCTAACATTGTACACCGCGGCCAATTTGTTTTTAGCTGCTACTACGGCTTCGGTTTTTTGCTGTTCGTATTGCAAACGCGCATTTTCCCATTCTTGTTCACTGATCACTTTCTGATCGTACAACTTTTGCTGACGTTTGAAATTACTTTCTGCCAAGTTCAATGCGGTTTTTGCTCTCAATTCTTGAGCTTCAGATCCTGCTAATGCGGCTTTGGCATTATCCAAATTCGCCAACATCTGATTCAAATTGGATTCGTATAACTCGGGATTAATTCTCAATAATAATTGTCCTTTTACTACACTGTCGCCCTCTTTGATGAACATTTCAGTGATTTCACCCGAAACATCCGGCGAAATTTTCACTTCTTTTTCCGGTTGAATTTTACCTGTTACACTGACAATCTCAGTAATATCTCTTAACTGAATTTCTTGTACCGTAACTTCTGTAATTTCTTTACCTCCTCCAAATACTTTGGAAAGCACGATTAACACAACCACCAATCCAACACTTCCCCAAATAATCTGCTTTTTATTTAATTTTATTTTCATTTTGTAGTTTTCTAAAAATCTGAATTTGCTTGATATAATTATGTATTCCCTTGATGTATGAAATTTTTATTTACTTCCCATTAACGTTCCTAACGATAATTCAATGTTGTTAGTCATCATTACATCCAAAATAAGCTGACGTAAAATAAATTCATATTTTGCAGCCAAAAAGTTCTGATATGCGGATACTTCCGAGTTTAAAGCAAGCTGTAACTCAAAAGGAGTGGATTGGCCTGCTTGATATCGGATTTGCACAAATTCTAAATTTTGTTTTTGGGCTTCGTAGTTTTCTTTTTGTCCTAAATATTGCGCTCTGGCATTTTCAAAACCAAAATATGCTGTACTTACATCATTGTAAACAGATTGCTTGATTCTCAATGAATTTAATTCCGCTTGTGTAATGGCTAGCTCCGATTTAGAAATCTGTGTATTGGTAGCTAATTTATTGTAAATGGGTACCGAAAGGGTGGCTCCAAAACTTTGACCAAAATTATCTCGAATCTGATTGCCGAAAGCTATGGTTTGTGTTTGATAATCAAATCGAGGAGCTTCAACTATGGCTCCAGAACCTTGTACCACTCCAATAGGAGTAGTACCTGCTAATGTTACGTTTGTAATGGTTTTTGCATTGTCGGAATACACACTGCTCAAATTTCCTCCGATAAACAAACTCGGAAGCAGTGAACCTTTCGCTACTTTCAAGCCCAATTGTGAACTTCGTATTTTTAAAAGGCTGCTTTGATAATCTGCACGGCGCGACAAAGCGGAATCCATTAATTCATTCAGTCCATATTCCAATTTGTCGTTTTCCGCAATTCCCACTTCGAATGGTTGTACTTCCAAGCTTTCAGTTGGATCCATCATCAACATATTTTTTAATGCTAACACTCTGGATTTGTACAAATTTTCTGCTTGAACCACATTGGATTTCGCATTAGAATATTGAGCTTGAGCATTCAATACCAAACCTTTATTACCCGCACCTTCTTGATTAATTAAGGTTACACGCTTAAGCTCTTTGTTGAAATATTCAACTTGCGAAATTGCCGCTTTTACTTGTTCTTGACTTTGCAAGCACAATAAATATTGTAATGAAATATTTAAGGCAATATTCTGACGTGTTTGAATAATATCTAAATCCGAAGATTGAACATTCAATCGATTCTGTTTAATGGTATTGCGCAATTGTCCACCCGAAAACACGGTCCATCCCAATTGAGCTTGCAACGAAGTGTTCCCTACGGTGGTTTGCACGAATTGGTTGGTGAATCGGTCTATACTTCGACCGCTTTGATAAAATTGTCCAACAGATCCGTTCAAATCCGGTCCTAGATTGAACAGGCTTTGTCGATAATCCAATTGAGCCGATTGATTTTGGATCTGACTCATTTTAACATCAAGATTTCGGTTAATTCCCATCTGAATACACTCCATTAAACTCATGGTTTTTTTGTTGGGGGATGTTGAACTTTTGGGGGATGTTAGGTTGTTGCTGGATATTTCGAAACTGCCGTTGGTAGTAACATCGTTATGAGAATGGGTATTGTGGCTATTTTGGGAGAATGTATGATTCATTCCAGTGAATAGCAAGATGGAAAATAGTATGGATCGAATTTTGGGGGTGTTAACAATCATAAGCGACACAAATCTAAGAGTAAGTTAATGATATAAGTGGAGAAATTTCGATAGGATTCGAATTAAAACGATAAAATATAAGTTCAATCCTCTTAGATCTTGAGATTCATAAAACACGGTATTGATTTTTTTGAGTAAGGTGATAGAAATCTCGCATGTTGGTGGAAATGTGGAAAAGATGACATATCGATGTTAAACAAAAGTTGTAATATTGCAATCGAGTTTTGGTTTTCATTGGTCCAAGGCATGGGCCCATGAAATGAAAAGGGAACTTCGGTGTAAGACCGAGACTGTACCCGCAGCTGTAACCTCAGCGTGTAAAACGCAAATATTTAGGCCTTTAGCCACTGTGTAAACGGGAAGGCGCCTAAATGAGGAAGTCAGAAGACCTGCCACTCTCGCAAACAATCCGCTTTCGGGAATAAAAGCGCGGTGGTCTAGGTTTCTTTTCGGAGGAATTCCATCCACTTTATATTTTCCGCGGGCGTAAAACTATGATTAAAAAGGTTTTACATATCGCAATTGGGTGTTTGTTGCTGAGGGCATTTCCCTTGGAAGCACATGTTGGTTTTCAGCATTTTGTAACAATTAATACAGAAATCAATAATTTTAATGCCGAGAACAACATACTTTTTGTAGATAAGTCGGAAACTGCTGTTGTTTCGAATGTTGAATTTTGGAATAATAACAAAATCAATAACAATTCCAGTATCAAGGATCCGGTATGTTCATCCATCAAGGATCCGGTATGTTCATTCATCAAAGAACCGGTATTTTCCACTTTTAAATTGAATTTAAGCGATACTTCCAGCAGTGTTCCCCCCATCGATACGGTTTTTATCAAAGTTCAACGTTCTGATTTTGCTGCTGTTGGAAGATTTAAATCCGTGATGAGCAATGAACTTCAAACCGGTTTACTGCATGAAAGATTAACAGAAAATGCTACGTTTTTCAAACAGTACGGTGTTTCTGGTTCCTCAACGGTAAGTAAACGAGGAGCAGATGCTACTCAAACACAAGTAGTATGGAATGGTTTGCCTATCAATCATCCCATGTTGGGTATGACTGATTTTAATGGGATCTCATCGTTTGCCTTCAGTGAAATATTCCTCATCGAAGGTGGAAATTCAGCACTTTTTGGCAGTGGAAGTGTGGGTGGCACTATTTTTCTGAACAACCAATCCCAATTTGAATCGCCTTTCAAGGTTTCTTTACTGCTTCAATCCAATAGTCTAAATAATCATCGAGTGGGATTGGATATCAAGAATTCATGGAATTTGAAAGAAAATAAACGCTTGTTTGTTCAAGCAACATTATCATCTGTCTACGACCAAAATCAATTTCAATTTGACGATCGATTATCCGGACAATCCGAATTGCAGTTGAGAAATAATATTAATTCTGATCTGAACAACCGAAGTGGGAGAGTGGTGTTCGCGTTTAAGTCATCAAAATCGATGCAATGGAAATGGGTCACCGAACAAACGAATGTTTTCAGAGAATTAGGTACACTTTACGGTTCAACTAAATTTATCGGGGCGCAGTGGGATCAAAACACCCGGAGTATTTTGGAAATAAAAAAGGGCTTTGATCGCTGTGGAATCACCCAGAAATTGGGTTACACCAGAGATCATATTGTTTTTCAAGACGAAATGAACATCCCCCAAAACAGTGAAAATCGGGATACGAGTGTCGCAACTATGCAATTTGCACAAACGGAACTGTATTACAATCAGTCGATTTTAGGTGATTTTATTGTTGGATTTGATGTTCAAAATCAAGTTGGGAAATCCCCTTATTTTGGTGGAAAAGAATTAATTAACACAAAACAGAGTCGATTATTACCTGCTCAGTTTTTGGGATGGAAGAAAAAATGGTCAAAAATGGAATGGCTTTCCAACTTCCGTTTTGAGTGGCTCGAAAAAGTGGCAACTTATGGAGTAAGTGCTGAATATCAAATATTTAAACAGCAAAAATTGCGATTTGATGCGCATTCCCATTTTCGCAGACCTACCTTGAATGATCTATTTTGGTATTCTCCCGATGCATTAGCCGATGGCGTGAAGTCGGAAACCGGTTGGGCTACCGAAATAGGATGGAATGTGGAAAGTCTGAAAAACAATCAAAATAATCAAGCATTGAAGTACCGATTTCAGTCGGCTTTGTATTACAGAGAGTTAAATAACCCCATCATTTGGACGCCGACAGGCGCGTTTTGGAGCGCTCGTAATTTTCATTTCGGAAAATACTACGGTATTCAGTCAGAAGGTAGATTATCAAAATCATGGAAATTGAAATCAGATCGACCATTTAGCGGTTGGCTGACATGTCAATTTGACGTTGTGAATGCCCAAGTAAAACGGTCGGTTGAGTCGGAGTATTTTTTTCAAATTTTCATCCCCGACGTAATGGGAAATATCGAATTGGGAATTGCGACGGGTGCACATCGATTTTCGATAAAAGGATCTCATACGGGAAATAGGTACATACAGACAGACAATCAAAATTGGTTGCCTGGTTATCGATTGATCTCCGTGGATTATCAATGGCGTACGGAGTTTTTTAAACAACCTGTTTTAGTGGGATTCGCCTTGCAAAATGCTACCAACACCGTGTATCAAAATATGCCCGGACGACCCATGCCACCACGTTTTGTTGGTGCAAGTTTTCATTACCAATTCGCAAAACACAATTCCAAATAATATGAAAAAAAATTTAAAAAAATTAGTACAAACATCAATGGCTTTATTCGGGTTAAATGCTATCGGTTTAAATCAAGGACAAGCTCAAACACTTCCCATGAAAATTGCTACGTTCGAAGAATTTACATCAACACTGGCCCATGATGATGTTGAAGATGGCTCAAAAGGAAATACTAAATACAATTTTAGTGAGGGATTGGTTATAATGAGTACCAGCTGGGACACTAGTTTTGGCGGGTATTTTCAAAATGGTGGTTGGGCATTTTCACGAAAAAATTTCAATACTATTGAACCTAGTGATTTTTCAAAACACCTGTATGCTGCTGCTTCCGGCAAAGGGTATGATATGTCAGATGTTTATGCTATCGGTTCTAATTCTGCACATATAAAGTTAAATCGTGGAATGGATACAGGTTGGAATTTATATGAATTTCAACTAAACAACACCACATTTGCCCGAAACTCAATGCTTTTAGGGGATGCTTTTGCGAAGAAATTTAATGCTTCGGATAAGGATTCCTTGGTTTTGATTGTAACAGGTTTTTACAAAGGGGAGCTGAAAAAAAACAAACGAGTTATGCTCGCAGATTTCCGAGATTCAGACCCAGGTAAACACTTCATTTTAAGCAATTGGGAACGGGTAGAATTTAATGCCATTGTTGATAGTGTGCGTTTTGATATGGAAAGTTCAGATAACAGTTCTTGGGGTATGAATACACCGGCTTATTTCGCCATCGATCATATTGTTCTCTCCGGACCAGCTTCCTTAAACAAATTCAGTAATTTACCTTTGAAATTATATCCCAATCCTTCTAATGGTTTGGTTACATTTGAATTGCCTGCGAATGAACATCCCCAGAAAATAAAAATCAGCAGTTTGTGGGGTGCGTTTGTGTTGTGTGAAGAGGTAAATTCTACTCAGTTGGATTTGAATGAACTTCCCTCAGGAATCTATTTGATTGAGGTAGAAAGCCAAGCTAATAAGCACTACGTTTCAAAATTGCAAGTGGTTAAATAAAACGCTGTTTTAGATGTTAAATAAAATAAGTGTTAGAATTTTGGGGATGCTTTTTACAAGCATCCTTTTCAGTCTGAATTCCTGTATTAAAGAACCTCCCAAATCATCAGGAAAAGACAATCCTAATGAGTTTAATGGTACACGCGTTGTAGTGCTTTGTGAAGGAAATTACTTGTGGAATAATGCATCGATGGATGTTTATTTACCCGACTCACAGAAAGTGTACAATAATGTTTTTGAAGGGGCAAATCAAACGGATTTAGGTGATGTATTGCAATCTGCATTGGTGCTAAATGGGAAATTAAATTTGGTGGTGAATAACAGCGGTAAAATCGTTCAAGTGGATTCTCGAACCTTTAAATTAACTCAATCGAGCGCTGGATTTACTTCTCCTCGCTATTTAGCATCTGCAATGGGACAGCTGTTTGTATCCGATATTAAGTCGCCATTTATTGTAATTGTTGACTCCCAATCTTTGCAAAAAGTGGGTTCAATTCAAATCCCCGACCAAATTGTAAACGGAGAATCTTACTGGTCCGAGCAAATGGTTGCTTCGGATTCATTGGTTTATGTTGCATTAGAATCGGGTAAATTGATGGTAATTCATGCACAAAAACACACACGGGAATTGATATCTGCAGAACCAGGTTCTACGCAAATTTGCATGGATTCCCAAAAACGAATTTGGTTACTTTGCTCTCATAACGGACAATCTGCTTTGTTACAATACCATTCCCAGTCCAAAAAATTAGAACAAAGAATTCCCATTTTACCCCATTTGAGCAACGTAAGCGCCACGAAAATGGTATTATCCAAGTCGGAAAATAAATTGTATTTACTTGTGAATGGAAAACTATATGCATTGCCGGTTTCCTCCAACATTCAAGCTCAAAGTATTTATAATATTGGAGTTGATGGTTTGAAAAATGCGTATGGATTAAACGTAAATCCATTCTCCGGTGATATTTATATTGCAGATGCTGTTGATTATGTTTCGAATGGGAAAGCCTGGGTATTGGACTCTGATGAAAAAATGAAACAACAATTCAACACGGGCGTGATCCCAACAGATTTCGTTTTCTTAAGAGAATGACATTTTTGTTGAGTATCTTTGTGGCAGATTTAGTTACCCGTGCCTTCCTTCTTGAAATTTAGAAACATCGACAAATTAATCCTACGGTCTTATATAGGTCCGTTCTTGGTTACATTTGTTTTGAGCTTGTTTCTTTTTTTAATGCAATTCCTGTGGAAGTACATAGATGAATTGGTGGGAAAAGGTATTCCAACAGGCGTTTTAATCAAATTGATAGGTCTATCATTAGCTGATTTGGTGCCTATGGCTTTGCCTCTAACCGTAATGGTTGCTGCATTGATGACCTTCGGAAATCTTTCCGAAAGTTTTGAATTGGTGGCCATGAAAGCCAATGGCGTTTCCTTATTGAGAATTCTAAGGCCAGTTTTTTTATTCATGTCCGCCTTGGTCTTTGCCAACTTCTTATTCTTGAATTTTGTTATACCCAAGGCCAATCTTGAGTTTAAAGCCATGTTGCTGGACCTGAGGTCCAAAAAACCTGCATTCAATATCGATGCTGGACAATTTTATCAACAAATCGACGGGGTAGCCATACGAATCGGTGAAAAAGCAGAAGACAATGAAACAGTAAAAGATGTTCTCATCTATGAATACAAGAACGACGATTCCAAGCGATTGAATGTTATACGCGCAGAACACGGTAAAATGGTTATGTCTGCCGATCAGCGAATTTTGAATTTTACGCTGTACAACGGCGTGCGATACGAAGAAATGACCTCGGCTGAGTCGTACAAACGCACATTACCATTCAACCAAATGTATTTTAAAAAACAGCAAATGGTGGTCGATTTATCGAGTTTGGACTTTACATTTTCAGATCGAGAACGAATGTCGACCGACTACCGCTTGCTCAATGTTAATCAGTTGTTTTTGGAAATAGATTCATTCAATATGCGTATGAAGAAGCATTATTTGGATAACCAAAATTATTTAAATCGCTTGATTCATTACACGCCTAGTTTCCCCAATCCGGTTCCCGGGAAAAGTGCTAAAATTGATGATTTTCAATTGTTAAAAGATACTGTAATTTATAATAACTTTTCAAAATCGAAGCATATGGCCATGAAATCATTGGCCGTATCATTGGCACGGGGAATTAAGGGCACACTGGATGGTTATGCATCAACCGTAGAATTCGAGAAAAAGGATGTTGCCTTGTATCAAAGTGAGCTTCATAAAAAATTCTCTTATTCCTTTTTGCTCATGATGCTGTTCTTAATTGCAGCTCCCCTGGGTGCCATTATAAAGAAGGGTGGAATAGGATTGCCTTTGGTAATCAGTGTGTTACTATTTGTATTGTTTTATGCCATCAACATTACCGGCGAAAAAATGGGTAAAGAGTTGGTGGTGCCTGTGTGGTTTGGGATGTGGATGAGTACTTTAGTGTTACTCCCCATTGCACTTATAATTACTTTTCAAGCTTTGAGAGATCGTTCATTCTTTTCTGGGGGATTCAAACTCAGCTTGAAACCATTTAGAAAAAGTAAAAAATGAATATTCTGATTGTAGGCAATCGGGTACCATGGCCGGTTAGAGACGGTGGAGCTATGGCTACCTATCAATTGTTGAAATCGCTCAACTTTGAAGGTTGCAACGTTACTTATTTTACCTTGAACACCAAAAAACACTGGGTTTCTCAAAAAGAAATTCAAGAGAACTTACCCTTTGTAAATGTGGTTGCTGTACCACATCTTGTAACTATTTCAGCAATCGATGCTTTTAAGAATTTGCTTACTTCACAAAGTTATTTCCTGTCTCGGTATCACAATCAAAAAGCCAAAGAACAATTAGAAATACTTTTAAAGAACAATGAATTTGACACCGTAATCATCGAAGGACTCTACTCTTCGGTATTTTTGAGTACGATTCGTCAATATTTCAATAAATCGGTGGTATATAGGGCACACAATTTGGAGCATCAAATTTGGTCAAGATTGATAAAAACAGAATCCAATGTTTTAAAAAAATGGTACTTAAGTTTTCAGGTGAATCGACTCAAAAACGAAGAAGTGCAATTTATTCAAAATGTGGACAAGTGCGTCAGCATATCCCCCGAAGACCAAAAAGCATTTATATATATCCAATCTCAGACTAATAGCAACATCTCACAGACAAACAACAACATCTCACAGACAAACAACAGCAAACTTGATGCACTTACGGTCAAAAGAAATTTTTTATATCTGCCGGGGATGGATCCTGGATTGATGGAAAAATCAAAATTGCAACCGGATTCATTGTTCCATTTGGCTTCTATGGAATGGGATGCCAATGTTGCTGGATTGGAATGGTTTTTATCAAAAGTATGGCCATTGGTGCTATCCAAACAACCTGAAATGTCCATACATATTGGTGGTAAATCCTTAAAAAAATCAGATAAAAGGTATTTTCATAGTAGATTGATCAATCACGGTGAAGTGGATGATGCAGCAGAATTTATGAAGCATCATGGAATTGGAATTGTGCCTCTTTGGGCAGGCAGTGGGATGAGAATGAAGTTGCTGCAAGCCATGAGTTTGGGTGTTCCCTGTGTGAGTACGTCGATAGGCGCCCAAGGATTGAATGTTGAAAACGGTAGGGAACTGTTAATTGCCGATAATCCTGCAGAGTTCGCAGAGGCACTGTTAAAACTGAATACAGATCGAAAATTTGCGATTGAAATAGGAAAAAATGCGTTGAATTACGTTATTCAGCATCATAATTCGGTGCAAAATACACGGGCATTGATTCAATTTTTAAAGACAAACGATTAAATCGATTTCACTTGATTTTCAAAACTTTAACAGATTTGTTTTTAAAGTTATGAACTTACCAGTTTGAGTTGATTTAACCATTAAGCGATAAATTAAAATTAATTAAAAATCTAAAATATATATATAAACTAATGAGCAACTCTAATAATAATAATACCAGCAATATTAAAATACTATGGAGGTATTTGAAACCTCAGAATAACTTGGTTTTTTGGGCGTTGCTGTTAGCAACCGTGGCTCAAGTTTTTAGTTTAATTGATCCTTGGGTAGGTAGAAATATCATTGACCGTTATCTTACTAAGAAAGAATTGTTTAATGAACACGATTTCTTATTCGGTGTTTTGAAATGGTTGGGTATCGGTGTCAGTGTGGCTATGATTAGTAGAATTGCCAAGAATTTGCAGGATTATTTCGTAAATGTGGCCATACAAAAAGCCGGTGCAAAGATTTTTACAGATGGAATTAAACATACACTTTCTTTGCCGTATTTTACTTTCGAAGATCATCGCAGTGGCGAAACCCTAAATGTACTTCAAAAAGTACGAACCGATTCTGAAAAGTTAATTACACTCGCTATCAATCTGGTTTATATTTCATTGGTGGGGATTGTGTTTGTCTTCGTTACTTCATTCACCGTACACTGGTTAATCGCACCTGTTTTTTTGGTGGCAATGTCTGTAGTTGGGGTAAGTAGTTCAATGCTGAGCAAACAAATTAAAGTGGTTCAGAAATCCATCATGAAGGAAACCTCGGCCTTAGCTGGTACTACAACGGAGAGTTTACGCAATATAGAATTAGTTAAAAGTTTGGGCTTGGTGGCTCAAGAAATGGGACGTATTTCTTCCAATACGCTGAAAATATTGGGATTGGAATTGCAGAAAGTTAAAAAAGTGCGAACATTGGGTTTTGTACAAGGCACAACGGTGAATTTAATGCGTAATCTGTTGTTGCTGTTCTTGTCGTGGATGGTATTTACCGGTAGAATTTCACCGGGGATGTACATACAATTCCTGTTTTACACATTTTTTATATTCAACCCCTTGCAAGAACTGGGAAGTTTTATTCAAACCTATCGTGAGGCAGATGTATCTTTGGGTAAGTTCAAGGAATTATTGGAAATGCCGTCAGAACGAATTCCTGAGAATGCTGAGGTTTTGGGGGATGTTAATTCGATTGAATTTGATAACGTTACATTCCAACACAAATCGGCAACCAAGCCAGCATTGAATCAAATTAGTTTCAAATTGAATTATGGTCAAACCATCGCATTTGTTGGTCCATCTGGTTCGGGAAAAAGTACTCTGGTTAAACTTTTGGTGGGGTTGTATTTGCCCGTAGAAGGCGATGTGAAATTTAATTCCATCTCCGTTCGGAATATCAACCGAAATGATATTCGTGTTCAGTTGGGATTGGTTTCTCAAGAATCTCAATTGTTTTCCGGAACCATTCGAGAGAATTTGCAATTTGTTAAACCCGAAGCCACGGAAGCAGATTTGATTAAAGTACTAAAACAAGCCGCCACGGATTCACTAATGAGTCGTGCTGAAAAAGGATTAGATACTTCCATCGGAGAAGGGGGTATTAAAGTTTCTGGAGGTGAGAAGCAACGACTTTCCATCGCACGAGCTTTGCTTCGCAACCCAAATTTATTGATTTTCGATGAAGCAACCAGTGCATTAGACTCAATTACAGAGAAAGAAATAACCTCTACATTGAAGGAAATATCCCAAGAAAAAAATAGAATAAACGTCATGATAGCTCACCGTTTGAGTACCATTATGCACGCTGATCGTATTTATGTTTTGGAAAAGGGTAGAATAGTAGAATCCGGCACGCACGAACAACTTTGTGAGAGTAAAGGACTTTACTACGCCATGTGGCGCCAACAAATAGGTGAGAACGACTAACTCAAAAGGGGCACGATTTAAATTAAAGGCGTAAACATAATCTTCATTGGTTTGGGTTGTTCCCGAGAATACAACTAACTCAAGCTCATTTTGTAATGCGGAATTCCAGCCTCATAGAATAGTTCACCTTCGGCAATGAAACCGTGTTTTGCATAAAAAGGCTCCGCGTGCGTTTGTGCATGTAGGTAAACTTTTTGGTTGGTTTCACCAATTGAACTCAATGCAGTTTGTAGCAATGCAGATCCCACATCCTTTCCACGATATTCTTTTAATACAGCAAAACGTTCCATTTTAATACCATTTGGAGTATTTCTGTAACGGCATGTTCCACAGGGAATTCCTTGAAATTTTGCCAGAAAATGTATGCTGGAATCTTCGTGCTCGTCGTACTCCTCATTGGGATCGACTGCTTGTTCTAATACAAATACCAAACGTCGGATTTCAAAAATATCGATCATTTGTTGTCGGCTGCTTGCTTTAATAATCTCAATCATCAGGAAAAATGGTTATTTTTGTCCAAAATTAACACCTTTTAAGAGTAAAAAAATGGCTCAGACAAACATTGAACAACTATTAGGAAAAGATGCAGAGTATCTTTTGAATCACAACTGTAACACTATCAGCAAAGAAAACATTCATTTGCCTGGTAGCGATTTTGTGGATCGTATTTTCGCTCAAACCAATCGCAGTCCTCAAGTATTGCGCAGTTTACAAACACTTTACGGAAACGGTCGTTTGGCAAACACGGGTTATTTGAGTATCCTACCAGTTGATCAGGGAATTGAACATAGTGCCGGAGCTTCTTTTGCTCCAAATCCAGCGTATTTTGATCCTGAAAATATCATCGAATTAGGTATTGAAGGTGGATGCAACGCCGTGGCTTCAACCTACGGTGTTTTGGCGATGAATTCTCGTAAATACGCACACAAAATTCCTTTTATTGTTAAAATTAATCACAATGAATTCTTAACATATCCAAATAAATTCGATCAAATTATGTTTGGATCCGTTCGTGATGCTTGGAACTTAGGCGCCGCTGCGGTAGGTGCAACTATTTATTTTGGTTCTCCTGAAAGTTCACGTCAAATTATTGAAGTAGCTCAAGCTTTTGAAGAAGCTCATTCTTTAGGTATGGCAACCATTTTGTGGTGCTACACGCGTAATAATGGTTTCAAAGTAGATGGAGTGGATTATCACGCTTCTGCCGACTTAACCAGTCAAGCGAATCATTTAGGTGTTACCATTCAAGCAGATATCATCAAGCAAAAATTACCAACCAATAACGGTGGTTACAATGCAACTAAACACGGTAAAACGTCTTCAAAAGTGTATACTGATTTGACCACAGATCATCCAATCGATTTAACTCGTTATCAAGTGGCTAACTGCTACATGGGTCGCGCAGGTTTAATCAACTCAGGTGGAGAATCAAAGGGTCAAGGAGATATCGAAGAAGCAGTTTATACAGCAGTAGTTAATAAACGTGCCGGTGGTTCAGGTTTGATTTTGGGAAGAAAAGCATTCCAAAAACCATTGAATGAAGGAATTGAATTGTTGAATTCAGTTCAAGATGTTTATTTGGATTCCAAAGTAACCATAGCTTAATATTTCGTACATTTGCGATTCTGGTGGAAGTATTTCGCCAGAATCGCTTTGTTTTATACTAATCCAAAAATTACAAAAGATCTTACCTTAACATGGCTGAATCTGAATCTGAATTTGATGAGTTTGATCTCGAATCCTCTGAGTCCAAATGGTACATGCGTACCCTCTCCGGAATCTTGACCAAAACCAAGGACAAAAAACCAACTCCTGATGGATTGTGGGAAAAATGCAAACGTTGCAAAGAAGCGCATCCAACTAAAGATTGGATTTCCCATCTTTATGTTTGTCCGTCTTGCAATTATCACGATCGAATAGGTTCCACGGAATATTTCGAAATTCTGTTCGATGAGAATAAATTTACTGAAATTAATGCCAATTTAACTTCGGGTGATCCCTTGGAATTTGTGGATTCTGCGCCTTATGTAGATCGCATTCAAGTAGCACGCAAGAAAACCGGATTGAATGATGCTGTTCGAACTGCTCATGGTAAAATCAATGGACAACCTTTAATTGTGGCTTGCATGGATTTTAATTTTATTGGGGGATCAATGGGATCGGTAGTTGGTGAAAAAATTGCCCGTAGTATAGACTACAGTATACAACATAAAGTGCCATTTTTGATGATTTCCAAGTCCGGCGGTGCTCGTATGATGGAAGCTGCATTTTCGTTGATGCAAATGGCTAAAACAAGTGCTAAATTGGCGTTGCTTCACAAAGCAGGTGTGCCATACATTTCATTAATGACCAACCCAACTACTGGGGGAGTTACCGCGTCTTTTGCCATGTTAGGCGATTTCAATATTGCAGAACCTGAAGCGTTGATCGGATTTGCCGGTCCTCGAGTAATTCGTGAAACCATCGGAAAAGATCTTCCAAAAGGATTTCAATCATCTGAGTTTTTGGTTGAACATGGATTCCTAGATTTTATTGTAGATAGAAAAGAATTGAAATCCAAATTATCCAACTTGTTGAGCATAATTTGGGCAAAAAAATAATAAAAACACCAACAAAATATGAACTTTCCAGAAAATCTGAAGTACACCAAAGACCACGAGTGGATTTTGGTTGAAGGCGACACAGCTATCATTGGTATCACTGAATTTGCTCAAGGTGAATTGGGCGACATCGTTTTCGTTGACATCTCAACTGAAGGTGAAACCCTAAATTCAGAAGATGTTTTCGGTTCTGTTGAAGCCGTTAAAACGGTAAGTGAATTGTACATGCCTGTTTCTGGCGAAGTGATCGAGGTTAACAGCGCTTTGGATTCTGCTCCCGAGTCTGTAAATAGCGATCCTTACGGAGAAGGTTGGATGATCAAAGTTAAAATGAGCGACGCTTCTCAAGTGGATGGCTTGTTAAGCGCTGATCAGTACAAAGAACTTATCGGTGCCTAATTGCAGCATGCAAAAAGGAATTTTTAAGAAATTAAATAAACGTCAAATCCCCGCAATCTTGTGGGGATTTTTGATTTTTTACCTTACCATCAAACCTAAAAATACGTCCAATCATGAATTCCCATTGTGGCTAATATCCCTCAACCCAGATAAAATTGCCCATTTTGTTTTTTGGGGGATATGGTACTGGATTTATGACTTTTCATTAAGATTTCGAAATCCTCAATATCAAATTCAATTTGACTTGCCATTCTACAAGCGTTCTGAATTTTATACCGCAGCCATGATGATTCTTTGCGGTGCATTGGTCGAATTTTTACAGTGGTATACCGATTGGGGCAGAAGTGTGGAGGCAATGGATTTTATTGCCGATACTTTAGGTGTATTATTGGCTTTTTGGTTGTTGAATCGAAAAAATTAAGCATGAAGTTGTTTATACTAATTGGTTATTAAATCGTACATATTGATCATGAAATTATCAAAACTAATTGTTGTAGTTATATTAACCGTCGCAATACAAGACGTATGCGCAAAAAACCTCGACGACGCATACCGTAATTCGATTAGAAGTAGTGAACTAAGCAGAGAAACTGGCAATAATTTTACCCATATCTTTCATGACAATCCTGTTCGTTTAATCAATGCGTTTGGTCTCACCAATAAGTTAATAACGCCACCAGATTCTTTGTTGAGTTTCAATCCGGCTTGGGATACATTATACAAAAAGTATGGTGTTAAAGGTTGTTTTATTTTGCAGGATAAATATCGCGGTTCCATGATGACCAACGATTGGTTTATGGCTCAAACTCAAAAAACGCCCGCATCAACGTTCAAGATTCTGAATTCGTTAATTTCTTTAGAAACAGCCGCTATTCCCGATCAAGATTTTACATTAAAATGGGATAGTGTAATTCGACAATTCCCCAATTGGAATCGAGACCATGATCTACGTTCTGCGTATAAATATTCGGTGGTATGGTATTATCAAGAATTGGCCAGAAGAGTGGGTGCTGATACGATGAAATTTTGGTTAGACAAAGTATCGTATGGAAATGCAGATACATCGGGTGGCATAGATCAGTTTTGGTTAACAGGCAATTTGAGAATAAGTCCCATCGAGCAAATTCTATTTTTACAAAAATTAGAGTCAGAGCAGCTGCCATTTTCAAAAAATACTATAACCATTGTTAAGGATATTATGATTCAGGAGCGCTCGGATGTGAAATCAATAAATTCATCCAACCAAAACAATCGCTCAAATCTAAATTATCGCTTAAATCTCAATGAGCACTCCAAAAATAATCCACTCGCCAACCAATTTGATCACACCAACCAACGCAGTAATTATATTGTGCGTTGGAAAACCGGATGGGGCAATCAAGACGGTAAGGATATCGGTTGGATTGTTGGTTACTTGGAAAAAGGAGCGAACGTATATTATTTCGTGAATTGCATCGAAGCTGAAGTTGGTAAAACCATTTCGCAAGAGAATTTCTTGAGCGCGCGTATCGAAATTCTACAAACCATTTTGGAAGAGTACAAGACGAATTAAGATTGGTTTAATTCTCGATTTGTAGTTTATGCAAATCTTTTCAGGTCAGAATTAGGGTTCAATATTTCTTGAATTATTTGTGTATAGTTTATTTGTACACTGTACGCTCAAGCCTATAATTTAACCTAAAAAATCTCAAATCAATCGAAATAGTATAGCTTTAACTAAACTTTATGCCTAAGTTTGTAATTAAGCAGATAGAAGAAATTGTTGGAAGGGTAGCTTTCTATAAACTTGAAGTGGACGGGAAATGTCCATTTGATGAATTTTGGAAGGAAATTGAAAACGATGGAAATATGTCTAAAGAGCTAAATACAATTCAAGCTAGGATGGGGCAAATTGCTAATATGGTTCATATACCGGGTGATAAATACCATAAACTAGAAGGCAATAATGATGAAAGGACTGAGTTTGAAATTAAAACTAAGAATCTTCGTGTATATTTATTTCATGAAACAGGAACAGGGAAAATTGTTGTGATTGGAGGAAAGAAAAAAGATCAAATGAGGGATATCGAGCAATTCAGAAATCTGAAGTCAGCGTATAAAAATTATAAGAATAGTTAAAATGAAAAAGTTTGAAGAATTGATAGAAACACCGGAATACTGGTTAGAAACAATTCAAAATGAATTGTATCAGCATGTGTTTAATTATATGGAAAAAGAGAAAATCAATCAGACACAACTCGCTGAAAAACTAGGTGTGACTAAAGGATATCTTTCTCAAGTATTGAATGGCCATTTTAATCATAGACTTGAAAAATTAATAGAATTATCTCTAGCAATTGGCATAGCACCGGATATGGAATTTAAAACGTTGCAACAATATCTTAAAGAACAGCAAATTATTAGAAGCGCATACGTAACAGTGAATGTACAAAATCTAATAGAAGATCAAAAAACAAATTTTATCGTAGTTCGAAATATTGAATCCAGCACCATAGTTTCTGCAATTCCCGCATAATGACGTATAATGTATTAAATAACGATCAGAATATTGAATTAGCCATTCTAAGAGTGGCTACTTTATCATTTCGTTGTAATGAATTTGTACAACTTTCAGCGGGTCCGAATAACGCTAATATCAATATAGGTGTACAAACTATGGTTGATTTGGAAAAGAATTTCGTTGCGCTAAATGTAAAGGTTACATTCACCCCCATTGAAGATCAAAATATTATTTTAATGGAAGGAGATTTTCAAACTATTTTTGGAATCAATGATTTGGCAAGTTGGAAAAATCAACATAATGAAATTGCATTACCCGATGATGTAAACTATACCATGACGACCATTGCGCTGAGTCATGCCAGAGCATTATTTGCTAACTTCTCAGCAAATGGACCATTTAAACATTTAATTATTCCTATTCTATCTAAAGAATGGATTGAAAGAGAATTGTTAAAAAAATTATAAGTCTAAAATATGAACTTATCAGGTCTTGAAAAACCACAGTGTAATTCAAACAAAAATGCCTCTGAATTTTCAGAGGCATTTTTGTTTTTAGAGGTCGGAACCGGATTCGAACCGGTGTAGAGGGTTTTGCAGACCCGTGCCTAGCCTCTCGGCCATCCGACCTTATTTTTAAGGAATGCAAAAATAGCTATTTTGTTCGATTATGCAAAATCAATTTTTGAAGTTTATGGCAAAATATACCCTTTACATCGAAACTATCTCGCCATCTGCCATGTGAATTACCCGATCCGTTCGATCCGCGAAATCCTGATCGTGAGTCACAATCAATAAACTCGTTCCGAAACTCTGAGATAGCTCTTTGAAAATGCCAAAAACCATATCTGCGTTTTTGCTGTCCAAATTTCCAGTGGGTTCATCACCCATAATAATGTCAGGATTGTTGATCAACGCTCGTGCAATAGCAACGCGCTGTTTTTGTCCTCCAGAAACTTGAGTCGCCATTTTTTTTGCCTGCTCGGCAATATCCAACATACGCAGTTTTTCCATCGCATCGTGTTCAATTTCCTCCTTGGATTTACGACCCAATTTAAGTGCCGGCATCATTACATTGTCCAACACCGAAAACTCGGGCAACAAATAGTGAAATTGGAATACAAATCCAATGTGTTCGTTGCGAACCACCGCCAATTCATTTGCAGATAACCCATTGATTTTACTTCCTTTTAGGAAAATTTCTCCCTCATAGTCCGTATCCATCGTACTTAATATATACAATAATGTACTTTTTCCGCAACCTGATTTACCCATAATAGATACGAATTCACCGGCATTCATGTCGAAACTTACGCCTTTTAAAATCTGGATGGTTTCCGGATCATGAAAGTATTTAGTGACGTTTTTTATACTTAAAATAGGAGGGTTCATGATAATAAGGATTTATTTTTTTGTGGTAAATTGTTTTTCTGGGGATGATAATTCAAAGTCCAAAATTATTGCTTGCTAAAAAAGGTCAACTCCAGTTTGTTATTTAATAGTTTCTATTTTGTTCTAAACGATCTTCCATCCCCCGAAAACACAAACAATCAATTATTGTCCTCGGATGATGTCTACGGGATCTATTTTACTTGCTTTTCGCGCCGGAAGGAATCCTGCAAAAAAGGTAGTAACCAATGCGAATACAGTTCCAATTATATAGTATCTGCCATCAAAATTTACCGGAAAGGTCTTGATGGTTGGCAGAGCTTGAGTTTCAAACGGCGCATGGCTGATGGCCAATGATACCAAATAACCCATGGCCAATCCTATGATTCCACCCATAATTCCGATCAAAAGTGCTTGATAAATAAAAACGCGCATCACATCTCCACCCGAAAAACCAGTTGCTTTTAAAATGGCAATATCATTCATCTTTTCATAGATTAACATATTGAGAATGTTGTAAATACCGAATCCAGCAACAATCAATAGAGTAATGGAAACCGCATACGTGATTAAATTTCGAATACTCGTGCCCGTTTCAAACTGAGCATTAGCCCTTTTTATGTCGATGGCATTTACCTGAAAATTGCGTTCCATTTCATACGACATTCCTTCTGCCAGTTCCATATTATGTAATTTAACATGGATATCCGTTACGTAGGAGGGACCTTCTTTGGCAGCTCTTTGAGCGGATTTTATATTCGCATAGCTTTGCAAATTGTCTATATCGGCCAATCCGCTTTGAAAAAAAGCTACAATTTTCAATCGGATAATTTCACCGTCAGGTGTCACCATTGAAACATAATCACCGACGTTCAATCGTAATTTTTTACCCACACCAGCTCCTAAAATGATTCCGTTATCGGTATTAGCCAAATCGGCAGGTTTTCCTTGAATAACATAATCGTGGAAATTGTACAATCGTTCTTCCTCAAGTGGATTTATTCCGATGAGATTTCCGTTTAATAACAAAGTGCCCGATTGATAAAATACCCGAGCGGAAACTTGAGGGGTTACGCCTTTTACCCGAGGATCATTGAGCAATGCATTGATGATGGACCGATTATTACGAATATTGGATTGACTTTTTTTAGGTTTTATAGAATGAACTACATTGAATTTTTTTGAGTAACTATCGTCTAATTCTACCGGTTGTTTTTCGCTGGCTTCAACTTCATTATAAATGCGAATGTGAGGCGTTCGATTTAAAATTAATCCATCAAGCAATCCATTCAAACCGGTCATAAAACTAACCAAAATGATGAAAGTTCCTATACCAAAAGTAACGCCCAATGCGGCAATCGCCGTTTGTTTTTTCCTCGCGAGCAAATGGGTGCTAGCGATTTTCAACAGTACGTTCATGGTTATTTCTTTTTGGTATCGGGACGTTTAAGCGCGGTTTTCTCGGATATTCCATCCAATATTTCTACTTCTTGCAAATTTCGCAACCCTGTTTTTACTTTTACATCACCTTCGGATGTACTAACCGTATTTTCACTAGTGAAGTAAGATAATGGAACGGTTAAAACATCTTGTTTCTTGGAAATAATAATGTTGGCTTCTGCCGTTAATCCTGGATAAAATTGAGGGAGTTGTTTATCGGTAAATAATGCTTCCGCTTTAAACGTTTGACTTTTTACATCCAAGGCATTCCCGAGGAATGAAACTTGAGCTTTATACGTTTGATCAAACGCATCCATTTTTATGATAACTTCCTGATTTAATTGGATTTTCGTAATATCCTTTTCATCAATTTGCATGTGAATTACAAATGTATTTGGGTCACCTATAACTGCAAATACTTGTTGTGGATTTATAGCTTCACCAATTTTAAAGGGAAGTAAATACACCTTTCCATCTATGGGACTCACTACATCAAATTTTTGGGCATTTTCTTTTGCAATTTGAATGTTGTTTTGAGATTGTATAAATCCATTTTCAATTTGTGGTTTCATGGAAGCATAGCGTTTTTTTGCCCCAATTAGTGCGTTTTTAGAAGCTTTAAATTTGAGTTCCGCACTTTCAAATTGAACTTTGGTACCTACATTCTGACTGAATAATTCACGTTGTCGCAGATAATTCACTGAATCCAATAAATACTGTTGTTTTAAAGTCTCAATTTGAGTTTTTAATTCTTCCAATTGATTTTCAGCAGCTTTGGCAGTTGATGCTTGAAACTCTGCATTTTTTAAGTTTAGGTTGGAAATGTTGCCGTTGAGAGACGCAATCAATTGTCCCTTTTTAACCGTTTGGCCTTCTGTAACATGATATTGAGTCAATATTCCCGAGACTTCCGTTCTCAAATCAATTTGATTGAGCGCCTTTAGTTGGGAACTTGCGTAAATGGATTCAACCAATTCTTTTTTTTGGGGATATTCAGAAGTTTCCTTTTTACCGCAAGATGCCAATAATAGGGTTAAGCTGAGAACGGGGATGAGAAATTTCATAGTTTAATGGGTTTTTGGTAAATAGTATTAACGAGGAAATAAATAGGATTTAATTTTAATTGGAAAAAGTATGAATATAAGTATGTGTTAATAAACTCGACGTCCTCCAATAAAGGTTTTCTTTACTTTGGTTTTTTTGAGTTTATCTGTTTCTACACTAAGTATATCGTGATTCAGAATTATGAAATCGGCATATTTCCCTTCTTCCAATGAACCTTTCACTTGATCCTCTCTATTGGCATAGGCCGCCCAAAGCGTCATTCCCAAAAATGCTTGTTTTCGAGTTAATGCTTGCTCGGGTTTAAACGGTGAAGCTAATGTTCCTGAAAGATCTTTACGTTCAGTGGCACTGTAAAATGTGGCAAACGGGTTAATCGCTTCTACCGGGAAATCGGTTCCTAAAGCTAGAATTCCACTACTTTTTAACAAACTTTGATACGCATAAGCACCCGTTTTTGGGTCGTACAATTTACCACCGTAAACACGTTGTTTTCCATCTGCACAAAGTCGATCATTTGCCCAAGACGCATCTGAAGTTGCGTGAGTAGGTTGTACACTGGGAATGATGCTGCGTTGGGAGAATATTTGTTGATCACGAGGATCCACAATTTGTGCGTGCTCAATTCTCCATCGAGCATCATAACCTTCCGGTATTAATTGTTTGAACGATTTTAGAACCAAGGCATTGGCGCTGTCGCCAATTGCATGAACGCAGACTTGGAAATTTTGTTGCAATAAGATGGAACTATATAAATTAAACTCTTCGGGCTTAATCAGGCGTAAACCGAAATGATCATGTCGATCGCAATACTGATTTTTCAAAAGAGCACCTCTGGATCCTAAAGCTCCATCAAAATAAATTTTCATGCTGTGACAAGTTAGTCGTTCTGAGCGAGGCAGGTTATGGGTTACGATTGCTTTTAAGCTATTTTCATTTGCTGATAGCATAGTATAGAACCGCATGGGCAGTTTGTTTTCTTTCTGCAATCGGTCAATAAATTGAATTTCATTCAGTTCTAATCCTGCTTCATCCAGCGTTGTCAAACCGTATTTATAGCAATCTTTAGCGTGTTTTACAACCGACTTTTCCAAAGTTTTTTCATCCACTGGAGGGATAAAACTCTTTATCCAATCGGCAGCATTATCGATGAAAATACCGGTAGGTTTGCCTTGTGAATCTTTAATAATTTCTCCGCCATAAATTAGGGTATCCCAATTTAGATTTAACTGTTGAAGTGCAATATCATTTACCCAAACGGCATGACCATCTACACGGCTCAAACAAACGGGTTTATTTCCAGCATTCTTTAGTTGAGCCGAATTGGGGAAATCTTTGCCCCACAAATTTTGATCCCAGCCTCTTCCAACTACCCAAGTTCGTTTGGTTTTTTTAGAGAATTTCTTGGCTAATTTTGCTATTTTTTCGGGTGAATTTGCACCGTAAACATTCAATTCGGTGCTTCCTTTGCAGTATGCCAAAAAATGACAATGCGCGTCTATCAGACCCGGATACATTACCCCTTTATGTTTTATTATTTTCGA
Organism: Chitinophaga pinensis; assembly: GCA_945890895.1. Lineage (GTDB taxonomy): Bacteria > Bacteroidota > Bacteroidia > NS11-12g > UBA955 > VMCP01. The sequence continues at coordinate 76,672 of CAMDDG010000001.1, forward strand.
TTGGGGGTACCATTTCTGTAATTCAGATAGATTTCCCGTTTTAATGATATATCCGTTTTGAATGGCAATGGCTTCAATTTCAGAAAATCCAGTATCCCCAACAATAATTTTAATTGCTGTGTGAATTTCTATCTGATTGTTTGATAGGTTGTTGGATTGAGAAAAGCTCGAAGTTGTTGCAATAATTGCGAATAAAAATGAAAAAAACTTACTATTCTTTTGGGGGATAGGCATAGATGATGTGTTTAAACAAACGTCTTTTGAAAAATTGTACATCAAATTTAACGAAAACTACATTGATTTTCTGTTGAATTTCGTTAAATTTATCAAACCAACAGAGTAAAGTTTTGTTTTAATACGATTCAATAGTAAAAATCATAAAAATTGTGTTAAACCATTTAAAGAAACAGAACCTAAATTAAATACTAAAAACGCCCGAATAATCTATCTTAACCCGTAAACTACCTTAAATTAAAAATTGTAAAATGAATACCAATCAACATAAATCAAACACAAGAAAGTACCTAGTTTTAGGAGTTGGAATTTTGATTCTAAGCGCAGCTTTCGTTGGCTATAAAATGTATTCTCAACCCAATGAATTTGTTTCAACTGGCACACCCGATTTTACCTTAAGCTCTGAAGAAATTATTAAAGAAGGTTTGGAATCGGTGGATTCCGTTTTTAACCAAAAATACGTTGGTAAAGCCATTCGATTTTCAGGAAAAATCCAGTCGGTTTCCCCAATCACCTTTTCAGGCGATACCAAAGTAAAACCAACGGGATCTGTATCTTTAAACTCTGGACAAGATGAAGTATTAGTCAATTTAGGATTTCACGAGTCTCAAAATGCAGATTTAGAAGGTCTTAAAAACGAGGTGGGTAAAACTGTTGAATTTCAGTGTGAATGCAATGGAGTTTCAAAACCATCTGATGAAGACGATTTACTTTCGGAGGTTATTTTTAGCTTTTCGAGATGTACGGTTATCAAAAAATAAATAAGAAGTTCAAGTTCAGTTTCAATAGTACAGAAAAAATAATAAACCTGCTTTTAGTCAAAGGTTTACAAGAATGCAAACAACATAAAGAATCAAACTTAAATACAATACAATAAAATAATTATGAAAAAATACATTTCAATTTTAGTTATGGCTATGGTTTTTACTATAGGTTCAACCTTCGCTCAAACCTACAAAACCAGCACCGGACAAATCAAATTTGTTAGTGAAACAGATTTCGAAAAGTTTGAAGCAATTAACAATCAAGTATCTGCCGCTATTACCGCTCAGGGAAAATTACAATTTAAAGTACCGGTAAATTCATTTGAATTCGAAAAGAAATTGATGCAAACACATTTTCAAGAGAATTATATGGAATCGGCGACATTTCCTAATGGAACTTTTAAAGGAGATTTTAAAGATTTTCAAAATGTAAATTTGAAGAAAGCGGGAACTTACGATGTTGTAGCTAAGGGTGCATTAGAAATTCATGGTGTATCAAAAGAAGTTGAAATTCCTGGTAAATTAATTTCAGATGGTAAAGGTGGAATCACTTTAAAAGCCAATTTCAATATTTCCTGTAAAGAATACGGAGTGAATATTCCCAAAAATGTAGTGAGCAAAGTATCGGATGTCATTAAAATTTCAGTTAACTGCCCAGTTGCTGAGGTTCAAAAGAAATAATTTCTTTAGAAATCGGATAAATTTATATTAAATGAAAAAATTCTTTCATGGTGCAATTTCGGCAATGCTTTTGTGGAGCATTGCCGTGATTCCCTCCTCTTGCAAACACGAGGTTCTTCCTACCATTAACGCCACCGATATTTGTTTTGAGCGCGATGTGCTTCCGATTTTTGTGAGTAATTGCGCAATGAGTGGTTGTCATGATTCCAAAACCAGAGAAGATGGATACGAACTGACTAATTATGCAACCATCACGGCAAAAGGAATTAAACCCGGAAACCCCAATGGTTCAAAAATTTGGGAATCCATAGATGACGGAGAAATGCCTCCCAAAAATGATTTATCCCCCGAACAAAAAGCCATTATTAAAACGTGGATTGCCGATGGGGCAAAAAATGGTGTTGGTTGTAGCTCGAATTGTGATTCAACTCAGTTCACGTATTCAAATGCCATTTCCGGTATCATTACCACACATTGTAAAGGATGTCATACCAATCCGGGCGCTTCCGGAAATTTGGATTTAAATAGCTATTCCAATGTTAAAAATGCTGCACAATCTGGAAAATTATTGAATAGCGTGAATGGTACCAATGGATATACCATAATGCCTCCATCTGGCAATAAACTCAGCGATTGTCAGATAACGCAAATTAAAAAATGGATTCAGAATGGTTATCCTAATTAGATTTATGAACCATTTCATTCTGAATTTTTACAACTGACTCAATCAGATTATAATTATAATTAGTTATTTAATGAATTATTTATTTAAGCGTTCTAAATTAAAGCGTTACAACTTTTTAATTACTGGAATAGCTGCTATCATTTCTTTTAGCTCTTGCTATTACGACAAATCCGAAGAATTGTACGGCAAAGGAAGTTGTGACACTACTTCAGTAACCTATTCAACCAGTATTTCTCCCATAATTAATCGAGATTGTTCGAGCTGTCACTCAGGTGGAAGTCCATCTGCGGGTATAAGTTTATACGACTACACTTCGGTGAAGAATTACATGACCAGCAGTCGTTTAGTTTTGATGGGTTCTGTTAAGCAAGATGGCACTGCATCCAATATGCCTAAAGGTGGAAGCAAAATCAGTACATGTGAAATCAATAAATTGGAGGCTTGGGTAAACCAAGGAATGAAGCCATGACGCCAATAAATCCTTTGCTCCGATTATTTATGGGTTTAATGAATTTGATTTATCCCAACCATTCGACATCGAATCCAGCAAATCAATCAACGAATACATCAGATTCAATAGTATTGGTGGAATCACCTATTTTAAGTAATTACAATTCCAAGGATTCTATTGCGAATGCCCATGAATATTCTGATTCTTCGTTGAAAACGGTGTCAAATTCAATTGAAAGTTCAAATTCGGATGGGAACTCAAGTTCAAACACATCGCACAAGATGGATTCCAAAATTCATTTAACAGAGCAAGTTTCCAATCCCCCGAAAAAGAAAAATTACGATATCCCTTTAACAGATGCTTCTGCTCAAGCTAAATCAATGAGATTAATCACCGGCCACACCACCGAAACATTGCCACGAGGTACATTTGAATTAACCATTCAACATCGCTTTGGTGAAATAGGATCGGGTGCAGAAAATTTATATGGAATCGATAATTTAAACTCCATGAGAATCGGATTTGATTTTGCACTGGGAAATCGAGTGACATTGGGGCTTGGAAGAAGTTCTATGAAGGCAACCTACAACTCCTATTTCAAATGGCGGGTCATTGGAAATCCTGAAAGTAAGTTTAACCTCACGTATTTAGCGGATGCTAGTTTGGATGGAAGACCATCAACGTCATGGGGCGTTTCACCCTTCTTTTATTCCCACCGATTGGCATATACTCACCAGTTAATAGCATCCATGCAGTTGGGGGGGAAGCTTGTAATTGGTGTTGCACCCAGTATAGTGCATTTTAATCTGGTGGATCTAACAAATTATTCAAATGATATACCCGTAATTCATGGCTATCTCAGAAGATCCGTAGGTAAAAAAATGGCATTTACTGCAGAAGGGAGTTTTATACCTAATGGAATAATTTCGAATCCTACCAAAACACAGCCCACCGCCGGCTTTGGATTTGAATATTATACACCTCGACATGCATTTCAAATCAGTTTAACCAATTCTCGTTCACTCAACGAACCTTATTTCCTGGTAACCGATGAAACCAAAAGCTCAATTTCTAATTTTTGTTTGGGATTTAATTTAGTACGAAGATGGTAAAGAATAATTTTCAAAAAAGTCCCAAAATAATTGATATAAAATCCATTTTAAACGTGTTTGAATTAAAATATTTTTGGCGATCATTGATTCTATTTTGTGGATTATTTCTGCAATTTAGCTGGGTTTCAGCTCAAGAGGATGATTTATTGTTGGATGATGCAACCACTCAAAATACAACGGCTCCAAAAGTAGATTTTGCTTTTAAAACGACGAAAGTAGTCAACCTACAAAGTTTAGAAATAACCGATCCTGGGGTACTCGATTTCAAAATGATGCATCGTTTTGGCCCATTAAATTCAGGACCTTACAAGGCATTTGGTTTGGATTTAGCTACAGTGAGATTTGGTTTTGAGTACGGAATTGTACCTGATTTAATGATTGCGGCTGGACGGTCTAATGTGAATGGGAATAAAAACATGGATGCACTGTTAAAATATCGACTGTTGCATCAAAATACGACCAATACTATTCCAATTTCGTTGGAATTGGTTGCTGGAACTCAATATTTGTTGGGTAGTCAGTATTCCAATTCAACAAACCAACAACGTAGTTCTTATTTTGGACAGATGATTCTGGGTAGGAAAATGGATGAAGATTTGAGCATCATTCTATCGCCAACGTTTTTAATGAATGCTACATCTGCCATGGATAATACTCAGCAATGGGCGTTGGGTGTGGGACTTCGTCACAAAATATCAGTTAGAAGCTCCATCAATTTGGAATATATTCCGGTTTTGACCCAAAAAGGTACAATGATTAATAGCTTTTCAGTTGGAATGGATGTAGAAACAGGAGGACATGTATTTCAGTTTCATATAACCAATAGCATGGGGCTGAATGAAGCGCAATTTATTAGCAATACCAGCGAAAGTTGGAAAGATAGAGGAATTCGATTCGGGTTTAACTTGTCGCGCGTATTTACCGTTGTAAAACCCAAAACCTTTAAATAGAGTACTTGAATCGATGGGCTGGTGATCTGCATTTTTAAAACCCGGAACCTATAAAAAGGGTGCATAAATGTAAGCTTTACAATTCAATGTGTAAAAGCTCAAATGCCATAAGCAAACGGATTGCCAGGAATAATTTCAATTTCAATTCTAGAGTCTGTGAATTCCTTAAGTTGTGGATTCGCAGATTCTAGATTTAACCTCAATATGGATTGATGGTCCCAATCTGGAATATCAATTAGTTTCAGTGTTAGGTAAATGCATGAGTCTGTAGAACCTTGTTCCCAGCGATAATCATACTGAATCCTGGCTTTGTTAAAACCCTCTTTAAACAGTGCACTTACTAGTTTTATAGAATCCAATTTTAATTCATTTGAAATGAATCGAATTCCGATTAAATCGTACGAATTGATTTTAAACGTATTTAAATTTACAAATACGGATGCAGTTGAATCCAAGGATAACACCCTGTATTGTGCCATTTTTTTGTTGCCTAAGATTGAATTGGAATTCTCTCCATTCGCTTTTTTACGCACAAAGCATTGAATTTCACCTCCAACGGTTCGGTGCACCCATTTTTTATGATTCCAAGTAAGTGAAATGCGTTTTGAACAGTGATTCAGGATATTCAAAATATTTACGTCGGAACCCGAATTCAGTGCTAATACGAGTGTATCTTTTCCCCAAACTCCGTTTGACCAATCGAACCATAGTTGATTTGATTTTTTTTGAGGGATAGTATTTAATTTTTGAATGAACAGAAGGTTATCCGTTTTTATTGAGGTCCCCAAAAAGTCCTGCTGATGATATTCCAATAAATCAACGGGACCATCAATTAAAAGCATAGAATTTTGGGAATAATTTAATTGCTCATTTTTGTATACCCGAAATGGTTCTGCATATCGGTCATGTACCCGAATTTCACTAAAGTGGAGTTTCTCGAATAGGGTATTATTTAATGAAAGTAGAATAATACACAGAAAAAAAACCGATTTTAGGTATGATTCTTTGGGTAATTTAGTGAAAATGTTAATCGCAGAATGCGACGGAATCGCTTTATTATTCGATTGGTTGAAAGTGAGATACCGGCTAATCCAATTGAATATAGAAAAGATACTTTCGACCGCTTTTGAAATGAACAAAGGGAATGCGAAATACAGAGCATTGTGCTGTAAAACCGGTTTGCGGAAAACTGAGTAACTGTATAATATGATTAAAACAAGGACCCAAATTAATCCATTGCGATTAAAACCGTTTTTCCAATTTCGATTTTGAAAGATAATATTAACCAAAATTGATGCAATGAATATCCATAAAATCCAGTTATTGTTGCCACAAATGTATTTGAAATGATGAATTACAAAATGAGGCGTAGGTGCACCCAGCCAATTCAGTCCTGCCAGCTCAAACTGATTGACAATTACGGAAATCTGAGGAAGATTAATTATCAATGCCACTAGACCTATTTTGAAGAATAGTTTTGATGAATTAAATCTATAATCCCATCCCCAAGAAAAAACAAAAAATACCAATCCGGTTAAGAGCGCGAAATAATGGATATATCCCAATAATCCTAAAAATACAGCCGACCAAATCCAATTGCGATGATTCAACTGAAGGCGCTCAAAATGATAAAAGAATAGCATCAGTATAGAAAATCCAGGTGCATAAGGCCGAAGCCAAGAACCTAAACTCAACGGCCACCACATCAATGAAATGAACGCATATCCCAATAGTGAAATCCATGCAGCAGATAGATTACTTTCACCATTTTTTAGTGCTAATTGGTACATCCATTTTTTAAAATATACATTTCCAATTAATGTAAGTGCAACCCAAATGAATCGAAAAATATCGGGATTCCATCCGCCAAAATGTGTGCCTAACCAAATAACGGTTTGAATTCCTGCAGGATGCCCATCCGGAAGAATTCCAATTTGTATGTGTTCAGCAAAATGGGAGCATTTTGTAGCTCTGATTATTGCAGATAGTTCGTCGGAATCAAAATCTGAAATCCAAGCCGAAGTATTGAGTAAAATGAAGCTCAATAAAAAAACAATACCGAAAATTAATCGATGAATCATGGGTTCAAATCGTTTCACCGGTTTTAAGTTTTCTGTTTAGATTTTTGAGCTGAAGGGAAAAGAATGTTGTTTAAAATTAACCGATAACCCGGACTGTTAGGATGCAAATTTAAGTCAGTAGGAGGTTCGCCAACATGGTGTTGATAATCCTCTGGATCATGTCCTCCAAAAAAAGTCCAGGTTCCTTTGCCCATTTCTCCGTGAATATAGCGGGCTTCACCCAAAAGAGCATTTTCACCCATTACCAGTACATCACTTTTAATTAAATCCTTATTGTATGCAGTAGTTTGACCCATAAATCCTCGAATTGTACGGGTGTGATTTTGACAAAGAATGCTGGGAATTAAATCCCATTTGGCGGAATAATCGAACAAAGTGAATAAATCGGTTTCTTCGGTAACACCCCTTTTTGCTGGATCAACGTCGATGTTGGAAAACTCATAAACATACGGACTGGTTTCTAATTTGAAGTTTTTAAAGGCAAAACAGGGATCAAAATTGAGTTTTTGTTGGGCCATTGGATCCGCTGGATCCCCATCGAATACAGATTCACAAATATCGGTGCCTTGTGCACTCAATGTAATGTCGTAAGTATCTGTTGCAGAACACATGGCAAAAAGAAACCCTCCGCCCAAACAAAAATCACGAATTTTTAATGTTACCGCGGTTTTTAACTCTCTAACGCTTTGAAAGCCGTGTTTCATGGCCATGCTTTCGGCTTCCTTAACTTCAGAAATGTACCAAGGGGCATTGGCATAAGAAGCCCAGAATTTTCCAAATTGGCCGGTGAAATCTTCATGATGCAAATGTAACCAATCGTATTCAGATAACTTTCCCTCGAGAACTTCATCATCGAAAACAACCGAATAGGGGATTTCAGCGTACGTCAATACCATTGTAACAGCGTCGTCCCACGGTTGCTTGGTTTTGGGGGAATACACAGCAATTTTCGGCGCATTGAGCAATTTAACCATATTCATGTTGACAGACGGGTTGGAAATTTCTGATTCAATTCGTTCTGCCTCTATTTCGGAAATAACAGAATAGGTTACACCACGGGTTTTGCATTCGGTTTCTAAGCTAGATTGGTATCGGGTCATAAAGCTTCCTCCCTGATAATTAAGCAACCATAATACTTCCGCTTTTTGTTTGTCGAGAAGCCAAAATGCAATTCCATATGATTTTAAATGGTTTTTTTGGGTTTCATCCATAGGGATGAGGATGCGATTTGCAAACAAATTACTCGATGCATATACCAATAAAAAAGCTAAAAATGGGAACCTATATTTCATATTATCTCTGCGGATTTTTGACCTAACCAAACCAGGAATATACCTAAAGTAAGTGATAATAAACCATACAAAACGCCCAATGTTATTTGTTTTTCGTTGAAGTACCGCATAAGTTCTAGCCCTAAGCCAGAAAAAGTGGTCAATCCCCCTAGAAACCCAGTAATTGTTAGAGCTTTTATTTGGTCGGAGTCAATTTTCATCCAAAGAAAACCAATGAAAAAGCATCCCAACATATTCACTGAAAATGTGGCATAAGCAAATTGACCGGTTTGGAAGGGAAGAAATTTACCCATTATACCGCGAACAATGCTTCCCAACGCACCTCCAATAGCCGTCAGTAAATAAAATTGGAAACTCATGTCTGCGAAAATAGGACATTTTGTTAATTTTGTTGAATCACGTAAATCCAAGCAGAAATATGCAAAACGCTTTTCCTCACATCATAACTCAAATTGTATCTGAATCACCTCGAGTAAAACGGTTTTTTCTAAAGCGAAAAGATGAAAAACCCATCACTTTTTTGAGTGGACAATTTGTAATGGTGTACAACGAGTTTTTTAATTTGGATCAACAAAGTAGGTCGTATTCCATTGCATCGGTATCCAATACTCCAGAAGAAATTGAGTTGTGCATTGTTTTAAATGAAACGGGCAAATTTACTCCTTGGTTATTTTCGTTAGAAATAGGGCACGAACTCATGGTGTCGGAACCACAAGGTGGTTTTGTTTTTCGGGGGATAGAAGAGCCGATTAAGCATGTTTTTGTATGCACCGGAACCGGAATTGCTCCCTTTCGTAGTATGATTCACGATTCATTGATGCAGGGTTGCGAAACCGTTTTGGTTTTTGGAAATCGTTGGAAAGAAGATGTTCTGTACTGGGATCATTGGAATACGCTTCAAGAAAACAATCTATTATTTCGATTTATACCAGTTTTAAGCAGGGAAGAGGTACCTCAATTTAAAACAGGGTATGTTCATCCTTATTACACCAGAGAATTGAAAGATTTGAATGATGCTCGAATCTATGTATGTGGTTGGAAAGAGATGTGCAACCAAACGCGCGATCGATTAAAAGAGTTGGGATTCAATCGAAGACAGTATTTTTTTGAACAATACGATTGATTTATTTTGGTATTCTTGATTTTAGGTGTATAATTGCATTGTTTTTATCATGGATTTCGTTCGAAATCCAATAAATCCCCAAAACGTTTATCGACTTTATTTGAATTACCCAATACTTATTATTGAATTTGTGATATATGACAAAATCGCCTGATTTTGCTAAAATGAGTGTTGCTGAACTTCGCACTCTGGCAGCTGCTTTGGAAATTTCTGGAGCAGAAAAAATGAAAAAAACCGAACTGATTTCCGCAATGAATGGCGTAGCCAATTCAGAAGCTTCTGAAAACAAGTCCATCAGCGTTGAGAAATCAATGGAACCGGAAATTCAAAGCAATTCCGAACCAACTGTTGAGAAAACGCGAAATTTGGTAGAAGAACCTAAATCTCAGTCCACAGAAGACGCGGATGTTAAACAAAAAAGGAGAAGAATGTCGGTTCCTGTAAAGGAAAAAGACTCAAGTTCGGATATCAAGAATTCGAATGATTCAAAATTCAACGATTTAGCTTCTCGAATTCAACAGCGCACTGGTACTGTAGTTCGAGAATCATCGAATGAAATACGTACTGAAAGTACATCCCCCGAAGAACAAGAAAATCCAGTAAACAACGGGGTTGTTGGTTCGATTGAAAACTCCGACTCAAAAGAAAGTACTAACTCGAGAGAAATTATCGGGAATAACCCAGTTCAACGCAACGATCAACGCAACGATCCTAGAAATAATCGTAGAAAAGGGAAGAAAGAATTTAAACCCAATGATCGCAACATGAGCGGGGAGGTTAATTCTACTGAGCTGAATTCATTGGATGGCGATATCAATCTTAATGCAGATAATGCTTCAGACGGAACTTCAGATACTGAAAATAAATCCGTAGATCCGAGACACCCTCGCGATCATAAACGAGAACCAAAACACCAAAAACTGGAAAAACCAGCTGAAACCGAAGAGGAAAAACGCAAACGCGAATTGATGGCGATTTTGATGGAAATGGAAGGAGTAGTAACCACTCAAGGAGTGTTAGAAACGGTTCCTGATGGTTATGGTTTCTTGCGCTCACCTGATTACCATTATATGGCATCACCAGACGATGTTTATGTTCCTGGATTCATGATTAAACAAAATGGCTTGAAAACCGGCGATACCATAAAAGGAACAATTCGTCCTCCAAAAGACAATGAAAAATACTTTTGTTTGGTGAAAATAGAATCTGTAAATGGAAAAACTCCAGAAGAAGTCCGAGATCGTGTGGCATTTGAGCATTTAACTCCCTTGTTTCCGAATGAAAAACTGAACCTTTGTGATAACCCAAAGCATTTTTCAAACCGAATCATAGATTTGATTTCTCCCATTGGTAAAGGACAACGCGGATTGATTGTAGCACAACCTAAAACAGGTAAAACATGGTTATTACAAGGAATTGCTAATGCCATTGCCAAGAATCATCCTGAAGTTTATATGATCATATTGTTGATTGATGAACGCCCAGAGGAAGTAACCGATATGGCCCGAAATGTAAGAGCGGAGGTAGTGGCTAGTACGTTTGATGAACCGGCAGAAAAACATGTTAAATTAACCAACATCGTTTTGGAAAAAGCCAAACGTTTGGTTGAATGTGGACATGACGTGGTTATATTATTGGATTCTATTACTCGTTTAGCTCGCGCTTTCAATACGGTGCAACCCGCATCGGGTAAAATATTATCGGGCGGTGTGGATGCTAATGCGTTACACAAACCTAAGCGTTTCTTTGGAGCAGCGAGAAACATTGAAAACGGTGGATCTTTAACCATTATTGCTACGGCATTAACGGATACCGGTTCGAAAATGGACGAAGTGATTTTCGAGGAATTTAAAGGTACAGGTAATATGGAATTACAATTGGATAGACGTTTGGCCAACAAAAGAATTTTTCCTTCAATTGATATATTGTCTTCCAGTACTCGAAGAGAAGATCTGTTAGTTGATAAAACAACTTTGCAAAGAATGTGGGTATTGAGAAATCATTTGGCAGACATGAACCCAGAGGAAGCGATGAATACATTCCTCAAATACATGAATAATACCCAAGATAATTTGGAGTTTTTGGTGAGTATGAATGGCTAAAATTTGGGAAATTGTATAGTTTGTTTAATTTTACATACAATAAAATTTACGTTGTTAAAATGTGAATAAACTGGAACAAGTGAAATGTTTTGTTGAAGTAATTTTACCACCGAATAGACGCATGGACAAACCGAAAGTTGTAATCGATTATGCAAAGCTCACTCCTGAGTTGAATGAGCTTTTTAATGAAACGTATCCTAATGGTATTGTGGGACATACAATTCGTTATCCCAATTCCAAAGGTGAAATCGTTACTTCAGTGAGATTAGAAACCGAAGACAAAATCTATTTGGTAAAGTTGAGTACCAGAGCCAAAGAGGTGTTGTCGGATGAAGATTTGGATGAATTGATTCGTCCTTTATCAAAAGGAGTCGGCGAGGAAGAGCCCGAAGCAGAGGAAGACGAAGATTCATCTAGTTCTCTTACTGCCGATCCTGATACGGATGAGGATGACGATTAAAAAGGTAGCTTTAATTACGGGTGCAAGCAAAGGGATAGGAAAGTCTATCGCCTTAGAGTTTGCAAACAATGGATTTAATTTGGTTCTGTGCTCCAGGAATTTTGCAAATTTGCAAGAGGTACAATTTTTAATTCAATCTAAATATCCTGAGTTGAAAATCGATATTCACGCGGCTGATCTATCTACCAATTCTGGTTGTAATTCTTTGGTAGAGTTTTATCGAAATTTGTATCAAGAACTAACGGTTTTAGTAAATAATGCAGGGGTATTTTTACCCGGTACACTTATGGATGAAGAGTCAAGTCAAATGCGCTTTCAAATGGACTTGAATTTTTTCTCCGCATATACCATAACTAAAGGACTTTGGGAATTATTGAAAAGAACTCCAAGGGCTCATGTTTTTAATATGTGTTCTATAGCCAGCATAACCGCTTATGCTGCAGGAGGTGGTTATTCGGTATCAAAATTTGCTCTGTTGGGATTTTCTAAATCACTTAGATTGGAGGGAATTCCCCATCAAATTGCAGTTAGCGCTGTTCTACCTGGAGCTACATTGACCGACTCGTGGGCAGGTGTGGATTTGCCAGAATCCCGGTTTATGCGACCCGAAGATGTGGCTTGTGTTATAAGCAATGCATTTGACATCAATGAGCGAACCGTAATGGAGGAGATTGTTATTCGTCCTGTTTTAGGAGATATTTAATACTTTTTTGGTTTCGGGGGATGTGTTTTCTGTAAGTATTTAGCCATAATTCACTAATTCCACCCCCTTTAGCAATCCAAATTTTAGATAGAATTGTTTATATTTGAAAACTAATCAAGATTTAAAACACAATTTATAATGAAAAAACTACTTTTATTAGGGGTAGTTGCTGTGAGTGCAACTTTAGCAAATGCACAAACATTGACTACAAAAATTTTCCCTCAAGATCAAAAAGTTCAATTAAGAGCGGAAGATGCAGTTAAGGTGAAGAGCATGATGAGTAAGCGTGCAACTTCATTGTCAGAACAATATAACTTCGTTGCTGCTTACGGCGAGGAATGGATGTTGGGAGAAGCAAAGTCCTACATTCGTTGGATATCTGAAGATTCCAATGCATATGTGGTTTACAAAAACGATGATGGTACAACTACCTTAAACAATAACGATATTCACGTAATTGGTACTTCTTTTGACCCAAAAGATTCTTCGTATTTAGCTTCAGGAAATACCGTGTTGAGCCGTTGGAATGACTACACCATCGATACCATTCGTTGGCAGCAGTTTTACGTAAGAAACTCTGATTCTGCAATGATCGGTGGAAATATGGTAGAAGTAATCGACACCGTATTTGTTCAATACTTTGACTTTACCGGTTTGTCTTTCCGTGCGTTTACTCGTAATGGTACAAACCGTAACGCTGCTCCGAATGTAGACGCATTCAAAGCGCGCACGTTGTTTAACACTGCTGCGTTGAAAACCGATACTATTTTGTTGGATAAATCATTTAAGGATTCAGTTGATTGGGAAGCTGGAACTTTGTTTTCTCGTGTAGCTGGTGTACTTCCTGGTATCAAATCAAAAAGTTCAGTTGCATCTACCGGTACAACCGATATCCCAGCTAACGTAACTGCTTTTACTGTTATGTTTAAACCTATGTTGAAACCAAAATTGGGCGATACATTGATTAACTGGGCTGATCCTTCTTGGAAACGTAAATACAACGCGTTTGGAATTCGTGCAAACTACTGGGATGCACAATCTCAAGACATCTTGACCTTGAACAAAATCAACAACACATTTTGGACTCCAAATTTCTTAGCTTACGGTGCAACCATGAACGGCTGGAAATCGTATTTGCCAACAACTGCTTACACCACCACTACATTCTTCAATTGCTGGATTGATATCACTACCGAGAACTTATCTAATGAGAAATTGGTAAACGGTATCCAGAATACTCGCGTATTCCCTAATCCTTCTGCTGGTCAGAATACTGTGAAAGCAATGTTCCATTTGAATAATCCTAGTGCTGTTTCTGCAATAGTTATGGATATCAATGGTCGTGTTGTTAAGAACATCGAAGCGTCTCAATTCGTTGCTGGTAAAAACCAATTGAATATTGACGTAAGCGATTTGAAAGCAGGAATCTACACTGTTTCATTGCAAAGCTCAATTGGTACTGAAACAGCTAAATTTATTGTTCAGTAAGATTTTAATATAACTAATTGTATAAAAGAGGGACGTTCGTCCCTCTTTTTTTGTTTAATAAAAACAAAACAACTCTTTAATAAGGTATTTACTAAATTTGCAGAGTGTAAAATTAATTGGATTCCAAATTTCGATTGAGTGAATTCTAAGCCTTTGAATTTTTAATCCTCTTTTAATTTTGGTTTTATTACCCTACTCAAATTGGCCTGAATCATTCTTTCCAGAAAATAGAATTGGTTGATTTTATTTAAAAAGAATTCCAAAAATGAAAAAACCTATGAAAATTAAACAGATCCAGAGAATTCAAATAGTAGCAGTACTTCTTTTTATTAATTCGTTTTCGATTGTTAGAGCACAGACTTTTTTTGGATTACAAAATTCAAATTATGCTGGTGTAAATGCCATTTACAGCAATCCAGCTTTAGTAACCAACATGAATCATCAAAGATCTGCCAATATAGGTGGCTTGGGTGTTAATATTGATAATAACTACGTTGGATTAGAAACTCCGTTTTCATTTTGGGCATTAGTGAATAATGATGTGGATGACAAATACAAAGATGATAATGGTCGTATAAAATGGGATAAAAATTGGATCAAAGAAGATCCATCGGTTAGTAATATCCGGTTGAATATTGGAACAGAGTACCGTGGTCCATCCTACGTAAATACCTACGGTCGAATTATTTGGGGAACAGCATCTCGCACAAGATCCAGTTTGAGAATTGATAATTTAAGTACATCGGTGGTAGATTGGGCAAAGCAATTTATGGATTCAACCACACCCCCCTCGGTAATCGCTATTACTTCTCCAGAATTGAATATTACAGCAAATTCATATCAGGAAGTTTCAGGAATATTTGGAATTAAGCTTATTGAAAGTTCCACCATGCGATTGGGAGTGGGAACATCGATTAAAGGAATATTGGCTACTGGAAGTTTTAATATTCAAAATACAGGGGCAACATTTAGAACCATTGGTGTTGATACCTTAGAATTGACAGGGGGCATGATGAAATTTTCCTACACAGATAATAATCTATTGCGCCAAATATTTCAAGGGGTTATCGCTGGAAGTATGCCCAGTTTATTGAATATAAATGGCTTAGGTCTAGGTTTTGATTTGGGATTTGTACTGGAACTCGGAGAGAACATGAGTACAGAAGAACGGAAAGGAAATTATAAGGATTACAAATTGAAAATAGCAGCATCGATTTTAGATTTAGGTAAAATGACCTACAGGAATCAAAGCAAAGGGTTTATATTGGACGGAACAACTCCCGTGAAAATGGCATTGAACTCGCCGGAGTTTTTAACAGCTTCTGCTGAAGGGTCGGAAGAAGTATTTGATTACACAGTAGATTATTTAAGAAATCAAGGTGCATTGAAAGATATTTCAGAAAAAACACAAATTGAATTGCCAACCACCTTACAATTACAAGTGGATTATCAAATAATGCCCTATTTTAATGTTGCTGCTCATCTTCAACAAGCCATTAACATCAACGATATCGCTAATTTACATTTTAATAGTGCAGCAGTAATTGTACCAAGGGTTGAGCACAATTGGTTTGAGTTTTCCATGCCTATTTCGGTTTACAATAATTATCGTCAATTTGGATTAGGAGCATATTTCAGAGCCGGTCCAGTATATTTCGGTACAGATAATTTCCTATATTCTCTGTCAGCTACTAAGTATTCTGGAATGAACGTTTATTTCGGTATCAGTACATTAATTCGTTAAATTAAAGTTTTATATTCTGGTTTTGTATTGGTGAGAAACCAATACTTAGCTTTGGTCCAATAAAGTAACTGATATTTTCTATTGGTTTCTATTTAAGAAGCCAATAATTGTCTTATTGCATTAAAATAACAATGTTTTTGAGTTAAACTTAAATGGTTATTTCAATAAGAACTTTATGGGGAAATTAAATTACTCGTAACGCGTAATTTTTGCTCCCAACGGATTTAAACGATCTTCAATTCGCTCATAACCACGATCAATTTGTTCAATGTTCTTAATAATACTCTTGCCTTTTGCGCTCATCGCTGCAATTAACAGAGCCACACCTGCTCTAATATCGGGTGAAGACATAGTAATACCCTTTAACTGGGTGCGTCGATCTAATCCAATTACAGTGGCACGGTGTGGATCACAAAGTATAATTTGTGCTCCCATGTCGATTAAATTATCTACAAAAAACAATCGGCTCTCAAACATTTTCTGATGAATCAACACGGTTCCTCTGGCTTGAGTTGCAGTTACCAATGCAATAGAAATTAAATCTGGAGTAAATCCAGGCCAAATTTGATCAGAAACCGTTAGAATGGAACCATCAATGAAGCTGTCAATTTCATAATGATCTTGTATGGGTATGTAAATGTCATCTCCTTGGATTTCCAATTTGATTCCTAATCGCTGGAACGTTCGAGGAATGATACCGAGTTGATCTACTCTGCAATTTTTTAGCGTAATTTCACTCTGAGTAATGGCTGCCATGCCAATAAAACTGCCTATTTCAATCATGTCGGGCAAACATCGGTGATGACATCCCTTTAATGTTTTTACACCTTGAATAGTTAATTTATTTGAACCAGAACCTTCAATGTGAGCTCCCATTTTCTGTAACATTTCACACAATTGTTGGAGATAGGGTTCACAAGCAGCGTTGTAAATTGTAGTTTCTCCTTCGGCAAACACAGCTGCCATTAAAATATTCGCTGTTCCTGTAACCGAAGCTTCATCCAGGTGCATATACGTACCTTTTAGTTTTTCGGAATGAACTTTATAAAAACTTTGTTCAGCGAGGAATTCAAATTGCGCACCCAATTGAATAAAACCTTCAAAATGAGTGTCGAGTCTGCGTCGACCAATCTTATCTCCGCCGGGACTTGGTATATATCCTTTTCCAAATCGCGCAAGTAACGGTCCCACAATCATTATTGACCCTCTCAAGGCGGCACCTTGTGCTTTGAATTCAGAACTATCTAAAAAATGAATGTCTATAGCATCTGCTTTGAATGAATATTTGCCTTTTTCAATACGGCTGACTTTTACTCCTAAATTCTTTAAGAGTTCAATCAGTTTTAATACATCTCTAATTTCTGGAATGTTCTCAATGATTATTTCTTCGGGTGTTAACAAAACCGCACAAATAACTTGTAATGCTTCATTTTTTGCACCCTGAGGTACGATTTCGCCTTTTAATGAGTGTCCGCCTTCAATTTCGAAATATGCCATAATTAGAAACGTCTTTTATTTTTATTACGATTGTTGTTGTTATTGCTGTGATTCTTCTTGTTATTATTGTTTTTGCGGAAGTTATTTTTGTTTTGATGGTTGTTGTGTCTACGTGGTGTAAATGCACTTACATCGGCTGTAACGGTAATTTCAGAACCGGCAAGCGCTAGTTTTCCTTTAGACAATGTATTTAAATGTTCTGCAATTACTTCGTTACTTAGATTTTCGTTATTCCACAATTTACAGCTGTTGTACATGAATGATGCAATTAAATTTACCAATTCTTGTTTCAGTTCACCATCTTCCATTTGAGTAGCTTTTTCAATCATGTTTTGCAGATTGCGACCGTAAAAACGGAATCGAATCGTACTTGTGTGATAGGGAATGGGCTCTGGTTTTTTATTGTGATTCTCTTTCTGGGGAAGGGGATACGGTGAATCTACATCTAATGAAAAATCAGAAATTTGATGTATGTGCCCCCATAAAATTTCTTGATAGTTGGATTGCAGTTTGATTTCGGGATTTAAAATAGCCATAATATTTACCAAATTGTGCACCCAAAGTGTACGCTGATTCTTATCCGCAATGGAATTTATATGACTTACATAGTCCTGTATTAAACGTCCGTATTCTGAAATATTTAGTGCAGAACGCTGGGTGTTGTAATCGTTTTGTAAAGTATTCATTTAATTAGTTACAAATTAACATCAGAATCTCTAAATACCTAAACATTTCACCTCAATAAATGTTAATTTCTTAGACTTCCAAATCGAATCAAAATGGTAAAAAAATCAGAACAACTGCTTTCCGACAAAATTGTTGAAGGGTTTATTGATCACGTGAATGAAAATGGGGAGAACCCTAAATCTGTAGCTCATCTTTGTAAAAGTTTGAAGATACAAGAATCTGATTTCTATGAACATTTCTCGGATATTGATCAAATTGAATCCCATATACCTAAGAAAATATGGGAAAACGCACTTTATTCTTTAAGCGAACAAGAATTTTATTTAAATTCTTCGGAACAAGAAAAAGTGTTGTCTGTGATGTATGGATTTTTTGAAAACGCAAAATCCTACCGCAGTTACTTACTACTGAAATACAAAAATCAGAATAATCCAATAGACAAAATCAAAAACATGGATAGGTTTAGGAAATCAGTGATGGATTATTTTCAATCATTAAACTTGGAATCGGCGCTCCCTAATTTGGGAATGCCCATGATGGACAAAATGGGCGATAAAGCCGTTGCAATTACATTGTATTCCAATTTTGTTTTCATATTTAATTTCTGGTTGAATGACAAAAGCAGTCAATTTGAAAAAACAGACGCCCTAATTGAAAAAGTTTTTACCTTATCCTTCGATTTAATGGATCCTACAGTACTTAACAAAGTATTGGATTTAGGTAAGTTTCTTTTGGGTGAAATTAGAAAATAATCGTCCGAACTTACATCCCCCGAAATTAGAAAATTAGTTTCAGCACTTTGTCTAGTTGGATAACTCTAGACAGATTGAGACGGAATGAGGCAAAAGAAAAAAAATATAAAATGAAACAACCAGAAGTTCAAGAGAGTATTGTAAGCTCCAAGCTCGGAAGAGCGGCAAAATTGGTAGGAACAGGCGCTAAAATTGGTACCAACTACCTGAAATATTATGCCAAAAAGAGTATCACAGGAAAAGAAGACAAGGAAGAACTTCATACATCCAATGCAGCAGATATTTATGATTCTCTGAGTAACCTAAAGGGTAGTGCTTTAAAAGTGGCTCAAATGCTCAGTATGGATAAGAATCTGTTGCCCAGAGCGTATACTCAGAAATTTGCAATGTCGCAATATTCTGCTCCACCGATGTCGGGTCCACTGGTTATGAAGGCATTTAAAAATGCAACCGGGAAATACCCCAATGAATTGTTCGATACATTTGAAACCAAAAGTCTAGCCGCTGCTAGCATCGGTCAGGTACATCTAGCCACTAAAGAAAGGAAAAAATTGGCAGTAAAAATTCAGTATCCCGGTGTATCAGATTCAATACAAAGTGATCTCAAATTGGTAAAACCAGTGGCAAATGCTATGTTCGGTTTATCGGAGAAGGAAATGAAAAAGTACTTTGAAGAGGTAGAGGAGAAACTTATGGAAGAAACGCGTTATGAATTGGAGTTGAAACGCGGACAAGAAATTGCAGAAGCCTGTGCTCACATAGAAGGGGTTCATTTTCCTCAATACTATCCGGAATGGAGTTCAAACAAAGTGCTGGTTATGGATTATTTAGAAGGAGATCACTTAAAGGAATTTTTAGAGAAACAACCCAGCCAAGAAGTCAAAAATAAAATTGCACAAGCCTTATGGGATTTTTATGAGTTTCAGTTACATGAAAAGAAAGCCATACATGCCGATCCACATCCGGGTAATTTTTTATTTAACGATTTAGCATCTGTTGGGGTAATTGATTTTGGTTGTATTAAAGAAGTTCCAATGGATTTTTATTATCAGTATTTTCCTCTATTGATTCCTGAGGTTCAGGAAAATCTAGATTTAGTTGATCGATTACTAACTGAAATAGAAATTATATTCCCTCAAGATGACGATAAGGTTAAAGAAGAATTAACTTCGGCGTTTATTAAAATGACTGCGCTGTTGAGTCGTCCATTTAATCATAAAGATTTTCATTTTACACAAGAATTCATCGATGAAATTTATGCAACTGGAGAAGAAATCTATAAAATTCCTGAAGTAAAAAAGCCTACTCAACCTAGAGGCAGCAAGCATGCACTATACATTAATCGCACCTATTTTGGGATATATAGCATGTTAGCTGATTTGAATGCTACCATAAAAACGGAAGCGGGAGACTGGAAAAACCGATTAATGGAAAAGTGTGGAATATAATTTCAATTGCATTCCACACTTACTCTTACGAATTCGCTTAAATGGATTGGTAATTATGGATTTAATTTAATTTCTAGTGAAATTAGAATACTTCTTCCGTCAGCAGGCATAGCACCTGGTCCGGGATATCCGCCAGCTCTGCGGGTAAAGTAATACGTATTCATTGCATTATTCACAGCTACTTTCAAGTTTACATTGTTCATAATATGGAATTTGGAATTCATATCCCAGATTCCATAACTTGGAATCACACCATTTTGAGCATTTGCTGTGGAAGTTGTGGTGTTTTGCGCATCTGTGAAAACCGATGATACGTACGAATACTGAAATCCTAGTGTAAGTAAAGATTTCCCAGATTTATTACCATATATATTGCCTTCTAAACCTGCTCTCAATATGTGCACAGGGGCGTTTTCTACAAAATTACCGCGTAATGTTTGTTTTATTGTTTCACCTGCGTTGTTTTTTGTTGAGTAGAAATAATCACCATATTTAGCCATGTTGTAGGAGTATGATATAAAAATGGGTAATTCAAAACGCTTGTTTTTTACCAATTCTGCTTGTATTAGTCCTTCAAAACCATAAGCGGTACTGGATCCAACATTGGTCCGTAATGTGTATGATTTGCCTGTTGAATCGAACTCGGTTAAACTACCAATTCGATTGTTATATTGCATGTAGAAAACACTTGCATCTGCTTTAATTCGTTTGTGAATATAACCACGGAATCCCAAATCAGCATTGATTCCAGAAGCGTCCTTTAAATCGGGAGAAACAACAAAACTGCCCGGTGAAGCCAACATATCGGAAAACAAAATAGGTCGATATGCTTGATTCAAATTAAAATACAATTCCGACTGGTTTTTCAAATGGTATTCTGCACCAATGCCTCCAATAACCACGCTGCGGGTTTGCACTTGAGGAGCCAAGGGTGTTTCAATTCCTTGGTTATTGGTGTTTAAAATACCATTGGCAGTTGAGTGAATACTTTCCCAACGAACACCTGGTATGAAAATTAAATTTCTATTCAATCGAATGATTTGCTCCGCGTAAACAGAAATGTTGTCGGTTTCAAAAGTGAGTCGTTGTGGGAATTTTCCGATTATGGTATAATCTGATGTTATACCCGTACTGCCTTTTCCATTTTTATCCCGATTTGTAATGCTCTTAAAATAACGAGTACCGGCAGTAAACGTCTGTTTTTGATTACCGACTTTAAAATTATTTATATAACTAACTTCCGTTCCAAAATTATCGTAGCGATCAATGTCTACAACCCGATTTTCATAATTCCCGGTTGCAGTAATGATGGTGTCTTTTAAATTTATTGCTTTTAAAAATCCAACGCTGCTGCGAGTAGCTTTCATCCCAAAAGCTTGAATCTGTAAGCGACTGCTATTATTAATTTCCCAATTGAATTTGACATTACCTGTTAGCCAGGGCGTTGAAAACCAGTTTCGATTTCTATTGCTCCATGTAGGGTCAACCGAAATTTGTTGATCCAGAAGCCCACCCGGTTGTTGACTTAACATTTCGAACTGGGTAACATTCGCACTGATTTCCATGCGGTCATTGATTATGTATCCCAAAGAACCGTAAAGCGTTTTTGTTTCATATTGGCTGTTCTGTCTGAAGCCATCAGCACGTCTGTTATCGTAAAAAGCGTAATAGTAAATTTTATTTTTGCGGCCACTTACTGCCAAGAAGTTGTTGTATAACCCAAAACTTCCAACGGTTTGTGAAGTATGCAAATAAAACGGCTTGGTTTCATTTTTTCCATCGCGCATAACGTAATTAATTAATCCACCGAATTGAGGTCCATATTGCAATGCACCTGCTCCTTTGATGACTTGAATGCGTTGAATGGCTTGCATAGGAGGATTATAATAAGCCTCGGGGTAACCGAAAGGATCTGCAGAAATGTCGGCACCGTTTTGACGAATATTGAATTCCCATGAACGATTCGGAGATAAACCACGGTGAGCAATGCCTATTTGAATTCCCGAACCATCACTTTCCCAAATATGAATACCTGGAACCTTTGCCATAATTTGACGCATGGAATTATTCACAACAACCGTGTTTAAATTCTCCAAAATAATTACGGAGTTCTTTTTTCCGGCATTGATTTTAGTTCCTACTACTTCAGGTAAATTCAATATATCGTTTTTACCTCTGGCCCCAACCAATGATATTTCACTGAGGTATTCAATATGTCGCAATGTATCTTCGAAACCGGAATCTGTATTTACTGAGACCGAGGTTATTTGGGTTGAAATTGTAGCATTATTTTGAAGCTTTCCTGCTCTATTTGATTTTTGCGCAGGTACGGTATCTATTGGTGAAACGCAAATTGAGGCGATTAAAGTTGGACAGTTATTGGCTTGGATAGGTGAGTAGCTCGAATTTGCAAGGATCGTTGTAAAATTCAATGTCAAAAGGACTAAAGTACCAAAAAATAAGAAGTTTAGAATACTTCTTGGTTGTTGATTTTTTAGGATGTTATTGCTTTTGATGTCTCCTTTTACTTCGTCTACTAAGCTTATTTTTGTCATGGGAAATGAATTCGGGTGCAAAAATAAATTTATTTAGACTAATTACAAATAGATTTAATAAATTATTTAATATTATTCTAAATAGTTGTCCAGATTCCTTTTAAATTACTGAAAATCTTATACTTTGTACCATCTGCCTTTCCAGTTGGTTTTTATGGGTAAAAGGAAGAAAATTCCAGTTCCGATAGTAACAGCGAATAAGTAGAACTCGTAAGTAATTAATTTATATATCGAAGGACTTTTTTGCTTGATTTTATTATAAATCAATTGAATTTGCAAGCTTTGCAAGCCGAATTTGCATCCCCAAAGAACAAGTACTGCAAGTAAGTAAGTAGGATGAAAAAAGGAAATTAAAAGCATGATTGGAATCCAGAAGTAAAACGTACCATAAACGGCAAAAAGTATCCACCAATAAAAGGGAAGTTCCTTTCCTCCGGATAGCCAACGTTTTCTTTGATGCAACAAATTCAACCAACCATCCGTTTTTTCTGAATAAGCCAACACGCCTGGATGCATTACATTGTTCCACATCCAACCCTTAGCACAAATTTCAGAATATAGCTTGTAGTCTTCAGTAATTGAAAAACGAATACTGGCATAGCCTCCTGTTTCCCAATAGGCAGATTTTCGAACTACCATATTGTTGCCCACAGCGGTAGCCGGAATGCCAGAATAGGAAATGGTATTGAGTAAACCCATAAAATAAGCCCAATCAATTTCTTGCAACCAACCATCCCATCCAGAACTTTTCACCATAGTAGTTCCGGAGCTAACTCCTGTACTCGAATTGAGTGTTAATAGCATGGTTTTTGCCCAATTGGGATTAACACAAACATCGGCATCAGTAATCAAGTAGAAATCGCCTGTGGCAAACCGATCCATTTGAGCCATAACTCGGGCTTTTGCTTTCAAGCCCGAATCGTCATCAAGAATATCTATGCGTTTTATGTAGGAATACTGTTGGCAAAATTGATCAATAATTTGAGGCGTTTTATCAGTGCTTTGATCGTTTCCAACCAAAATTTGAAGTCTGTTTTTCGGATAATCCAAGTGAATCAATGAATTTAAACATGCTTCTAAATTATTTTCTTCGTTTCTCGCTGCCACCCAAATACTTATGGAAGGCCATTGTGAAGGTGCAGGTTCAAGTTCGCATTTATATTGAAATAAAAAGTAGCACTGCACACACTGAATAATGATGTAAAAAAGGATACTACACATACCAATCCCCAACCAAAATTCTCCGTGAAATATCATTAAATCCAGCATGACTGCAAAGGTGCGAAAAAAATACGAATGGCTCCCTTCAATCTACTAAATCAATCAATAGAATTGGTGAAAGTAAATCCTTTTTGTTTCATCGATACAATATAAGTTTCAAGCATGTGAAACAATTGCTTTTCTGCTTTAATAGAATCGTGAAAAACCACTATACTTCCATTTCGAGTTTTTTTGATCAAATAATACAAAGCGGTTTTCCAATTTAATCGTCGATCGTAGTCAAAAGTGAGTAGATCCCACATTATTATTCGTTTCGGGGGATGATAACTCGTTGTTAGTTCACGAATTTGTGAAGGAGTTATTCGACCGTAAGGCGGTCTAAACAAATTGCTGGTTTCTGCAGGTTTTGATTTTGGATTCAGAAGCATTTGTTCCTTGTTAAATTCTTCTATAATGTGTTCAATTTCCTCATCACAAACATCGATATTCTGAAAATACAATTCATCTGATGTACTCCAACCTTTTAAATGATTAAAGGTATGATTGCCTATCTTGTGGCCCTCATACAGAATCATTTTAGCTACTTCGGGGTATTTTCGTATATTCTCCCCAACACAAAAGAATACGGCTTTAACCTGATGTCTTTGTAATATTTCAATCACACGAGGTGTCACAGTAGGGTGAGGCCCATCGTCAAATGTTAAATGAATTTCTTTTTGTTCAATGTTTACCCTCCATATTAATGAAGAACTCATCCAAGACAGGATTTTTGGAGGTCTGTAAAAGCGCATAACGATTCGTGTGATTATTCTAGATTAATTTTGGACAAATATGCAATAATTTGTAATCAATACATCGTTTTGAATCATTAAATTTGTAAAATGGGAGAAAAAATAATACTAGTTGGTGGTGGTTTAGCGGGTAGTCTGATGTCTATTTACTTAGCAAAACGTGGTCATGAAGTTCATTTATATGAGCGTAGATCGGATATGCGTAAGGGTAAATACGAAGGCGGTCGATCGATTAATTTGGCGCTATCAACTCGTGGAATCAATGCTCTCAATAAAGTGGGTTTAACCGAAGAAATATTGGAAATATCCATTCCGATGAAAGGCAGAATCATGCATTCTACTGCTGGCGATTTGAATTATCAACCTTATGGAAGAGAAGATCAAGCTATTTATAGTGTTTCCCGTGGTGAATTGAATGTGCGTTTATTGCAATTGGCTGATCAATACTCTAATATACACATGTATTTCGATCATCGTTGCACCAAAATGGATTTAGACACCAATACTGCAACTTTCGAAACCCCAAACGGCAGCATCATGGATGTTTCTGGGGATGTGGTACTCGCTACCGACGGTGCATTTTCCGCTGTTCGAGATGCCATGATTCGCCATCCACGATATAGTTATTCTCAAACGTATGAATCTTATGGCTACAAAGAGTTAGAAATAGTACCTGGTGAAAATGGCGCTTTTCAAATGGAGGAAAAAGCACTTCATATTTGGCCTAGAAGTAGTTTTATGATGATTGCTTTGCCCAATCCCGGAGGTAATTTCACCTGTACTTTATTCTTGCCTTATGAAGGTGATGTTAGTTTTTCCAAATTAAACTCGGATATGGAAATTATGGATTTCTTTAAAACCTATTTTAATGACTCTATTCCTTTGATGCCGAATTTACTGGAAGATTTTAAAAAGAATCCCATTGGTCATTTAACTACGATAAAAACCTATCCTTGGGTATTCAATCGTTCTGCTTTAATGGGTGATTCTGCTCATGCAGTGGTTCCATTTTATGGACAAGGTATGAATTGCTCGTTTGAGGATTGTGTTGTATTAGATGAATGCATTGAGAAATTTGAAGGTGACTGGGATAAAATTTTAGATGAATATCAAAAATTGCGCAAACCCAATGCCGACTCTATTGCCACCTTAGCGGTTCAAAATTTCGTAGAAATGCGTGATTTAGTGGGATTACCTGAATTCTTACACAAGAAAGGAATTGAAAAGAAATTGATCGATGCATTCCCCGGAAGATATAGAACTCAATATGAACGCGTTACATTCTCAAATGATAACTATTTGGATGCGTTAAATGCGGGTGAGAAAAACGATCGTTTTTTAAATTACATCGTTGAAAATCAACTAGAATCAAAACTCGACGATCACGAATTTGTAAGTGGATTGATCCAGGAATGGTTCGAATCATAATCTGTTTTAAGTGGGTTTTTTATCGGAAGTACCATCGATTAATTCTGTAGTTTATTAAAGCAAACTATGCCCAAAGGAATAGTTGATAATCAAAAAGCCTGATAATAGAGTATCAGGCTTTTTTGTTATTTCTTCTTTTTAGCTTGCATGACGGAGTCAACAAAATCAGGATTGTATTTTGTTTTGTATTGGAGTTTTTGAGAATATTTGTGTCCCGTTTTTTTGCGATACTCGCGATTTGGAAGCAAAATGGTTACATATGCCCAGGTAGATAAGGATAATACTACGAGAATAAATGATACTCCGACAATAAGTTTATTTCTTTGTTGTTTTTCCATTGGGTGAATTTTAAAGTCAAATTAATATTAATTGGATTTTAACCACGTTTGTATTGAACCTTTGGTTTTCCAAAACTCGGATTTATTCATTTCCGCCGTTTGATTCAGTTTAAATTGATATTCGTTTAATGGAGTGAATTCTCCAGATAATTGAAACAGCAAACCGGATCTATTTACGATCAACTCTACTTGATTTGGATTTTGAATAGATTGCCAAGTGCTTTCTACGGATTGGCTTACACGCAGTCCATTTAATCCGATTATTTCATCATTCACATTAATGCCTATTTTTTGAGCAAATCCATTGGAATTAACATATTTCACCACAACTGCACCGTCTACTTTTGCCGTAGTTAATCCCCAATCGTTTTTCTCAATGTTTTTTTCTTGTGCTTGAAGACCAAGCTCATTAAAAATGCCAACATAATCTGGAGTTGTAGTGCTATTTAACCATAAATCAAAATCCGATTTGAAATCAATTCCTGCAACTTTTTCGCAAATTCTTCTAAAATCTTCATCACTATAACCTTTACCAATGATGGAGGAACGTTTGTCTTTGTAAAAATCATTCCACAATATTTTGAAAACATCATCCAATGACTTTTCTCCGTTTGTTGCTTTGCAGATTTTGGCATCCAATAATGCGGCGATGATTAAACCTTTGGAATAGTAAGAATAGGTGCTGTTTTTTGAATTTTCGTTTGGACGGTATTCTTTAATCCAAGCATCAAAACTCATTTCATGAAGCGTTGCAACACGTGCACCGGGTCTGTTTTCGTGATTTGAAATATTGGCAGCCAGACCATTCAAAAATTCGGTACGACTTTTATACCCAGCCCTCATCATTCCTAATTCATCGTAATACGAGGTAATTCCTTCGGCAATCCAAAGCGAATGCGTGTAATTCTCTTCATTGTAATTAAATGGACCTAATTCGGAGGGGCGAATGCGTTTAACATTCCATAAATGAAAATACTCATGCGCAATTAATCCTAAAAAGTTTTCGTAGCTTCCTTCATTTTGATAGGAAAAACGTTGATTCATGACTACCGTGCTATTTAAATGTTCAATTCCCCCGCCTCCAGATTCAACATTTTGTAAAATAAACACATAAGGTTGAACTATGTTGGTATTTGAAGGAACCGCGTTAAGCATAGATGGGTATGATCTATTTTCTTTTGGAAATTCTCCAATAATATCTGCCATGGTATTGCAAACTCGCTCCATGTCCACTCTTAATCTTTTCAAATCTGCATTGTGAATACCTACCATGGCAACCCGATGTGGCACACCTTTAATATCGAATTCAAATACTTCAAAATCACCAATCTGAATCGGTGAATCATACAATTCATCGATCGATGAAAATTCAAAGGTTGCTTCAATCAATTTGTTTGATTGACCTGGGGAATTGTTTAATGACGAAGCAGATGAGGCATTTGCCAAGTTAGATGTAGTACCTATGTTTGTGTTTCTAGAGTTAATGTTAGAATCGTCTGTTGGAATTCCGTTATTGGAATTAACTTGAGTTTCAAGGTTATTTACATCGACAGTTTTATTGAAAAGTGGCTTAGGAATCCAGGAATTTGATCTTGAAGTTCCTTCTGCATGTTCTTTTATCCCCAAAAAGGGAAGAGAAGAAATAATGTTTCTCGAATAATTTAGTTCAGGGAAAATCACTTTTAAGGTTCCCATGTCTACCATTTTATTGTTGTTGATAAAGGGTAAAACGGAAGTTAAGTTCAAAAGCGACTGTTGGTCGTTAATTAATGATGTTCGAACACTGAATTCATTACAGTAGATTCGATATTGTACGCGGTAGGTATTCCCTTTTTTCGTTTCAAAGTTCCATTGATTTTTGCTGTTTTTGGTAACAGCTATGATTTTTCCAGATGACTCTAATACTTGAAATTCTTGAATATTTTTAGAAAATTCACGAACCATATAGCTTCCTGGAGTCCATACGGGAATTGCAATTTGTGAAATTCCTGATTTATCAGCTGTAAAAGCCATTTCAACTTCGGCAAAATGACTGCAAGGATTTGAAATTGTAATTGTATAATGTATCATTTTAGAGAAAACATTCTGTTCTAATCCAATGAAAAGTATTAAAAAAAGCCATAATTTGGGTGCCTTCATGCTACAAATTTCAACATTCCACCTTTCATTTACAATCTTTAGTTAGGTTTTATTATATTTGAATCAAAGGAATAATTAAATTTCTGTAAATACATAAAATAATATCCCATGAGATCTATCGGAATTAGCGCAGGTTTAGTCGTATTGTTAATTATATTGAATTTAGGTAGCACTTCATGCAAGAAAGATCCTCCAAGCAACAACAATGACACCACTAAAACAGATTCTACTTACAACGATTCTGCGGCACGAGCATATATGGAGAAGATTTTTGAGGCAACCGTTTTGAATCAACCCATAAGAATTGTATTGGCTGTAGATTCTTCTGGAAATAATTTAACTCCAGATTATCAAGATATGATTATCTATCTGCGTAAGGATACCTATTACAACGGACCGTTGGAAATTTTGGCGAAAGGCACAAAATACATGGGAACTTGGGGAAGCAACTCTGATTATTCACGTTTGAATTTAAACATTCAAGGATTGCCTGAATTTGTGTTTTTTGATAACCCTTGGAGATTTACATACAAATCGGCAACGTTGCTGAAAATTGCCCCTGTAACCAACCCAGGAAAGAAAACCTTGCATCTAGAGAAAATCCTGTAGTTACTTTTACTCAAAGTCCAACTCTATAATCATTAGTCCAACGTGGCCACCTGGTATTGATCAATCTAATACCCTAAAAGTCGATTTTATATTTTAGTACTAGGGAAAGTAATTTAGATAATTGTAAAGTAATGATCAATTTTGGATACATCAAAATTGCCTGGTTGTTTTTTAAATTTAGTACGCGGAGAAGTAATAATCAATTTTCAGGTTCGTCTCGCTCTATGATTACCGTTTTGCGATGGATAATCTTCTTATTGGGATCGAAATATTCTACTTCGTTTTTATTCTTTTGCCATGGATGAAAATTGTTATCTAAGAAAACATACTTTACCACCATACTGCCTTGATGCGTACCATTAGATAAAATGTTATACTGAACACCAAAACGAATGTTTTTCTGTCCAATTACGCCACCCGCGCCGAATGTCCATAATCGAGTAGATACATAATCGGACCGAATCCAATTTCTATAACGACGGATTTTCAGTCCATTATTGTCGTCAAATGGTTTTTCATCGACATAAGCTACAACATAACCGTCATCACTTAAACCTCCAGTATTGAATAAATAATTTATATCAACAAATGCTTCTGCATTGTGAAAACTTTTTCCCAATTTCAAACCGTAGGTAAGTGTTCGGTTGTACAAATCAATTCGCGACAAGGAATTCGTGAAATTATAACGAGTTAACTGATTATTTCTCAAGAGATAATCGTTGTAAAACTTTACATTTTGAGTTAAGTTAATGCTTTGATTCCAATTAGAAATCTGATAGTATCCAGTAACATGCCACCCTTGATAATGATATTTTTGCCACCAATACAAGAAGTCGTGAGCAAGGTAAATGCTGTAAAAACGGTTGCGGTTGGTGGTAGCAAATCCAGTTTCATTATCATTTTTGGAATTGTATATAAGATAAGTTCCTCCAGCTTCAAATGCGTAACCCGGTGCCCATTTTAAACTAGCAGTAAACCGCGGAGCAATATTTTCATTCAATCCCAATTGATTAAACGACGGTAGTTTCCAGCGTACACTGTCGGGGCCATTTTTTGTGGAATTCAAAGGCAATTGGTTTTCATCCAACAAAGTGAAATAAATGTCTTCTTTGGGAACAAAACCTTCATTGTACTGTCTGAATTTAAGTTTGGATGGAGTTCCGTTAATGGAAACAAAGGATTGGATGTTTTTAAACGTATCTAACTCACTGTAAGAGTTATTTTTTATGGAGGATGGGAATCGAGTGATCATCCCCCCTCTAAATTCTAATGAAAAAGCAGAAGGAGCCATCATTTGGGAACTGCCAAATGTCATGTTTGATTGCGCCGGATAAACTGTTGTAAATAAATCCCTTGCATACAATGTGGCGTAGTGTTGATAGAAGCGTTGTATGGTTTTATGTTGTTGAACATTATCGAATAAATCTTGACCGAAGCCAGTAACGATGTTCAATAGCGCAAAAATGAATAGTGTAAGTTTTTTATAAGATGCCATTCGATGGAGATGGTAAGAACATTCAAATATAATTGATATTTTATGATAATCCCCCGAAACCAAAACCAAAAAAAGTTGTATAATTTTGTAACATGGAAACCGAATTCGTGAATAAAGTAGCAAACAGTGGATTAATTACGATCAACTTGGAACATTATTATCCTGAAGGTGAGCGTATTTTACTGGATATAAAAGATCAGCTTTTTATGGGGATGGTGCTGAAAGAAAAGGATTTCCGTCAGTTTATTAAAGAACACGATTGGCAACAATATAAAAATAAATTCGTAGCGGTTTCTTGTTCTGTTGATGCCATCATTCCCACATGGGCATATATGCTGATTGCCTCGAAATTATCCGGGGTAGCAAAAAAAGTGGTTTTTGGTAACTTGCAAACGTTGGAAACCGTTTTGTGGGAAGAAATATTAAGAGATTTTCCTATAGAGGATTATCGGGATGAAAAAATTGTGGTAAAAGGTTGTGGCGATCTACCGATTGGAGCAGATGCATACTTAACTTTAACTTCAAAGTTAGTTTCAGTTGCATCCAGTGTTATGTTTGGAGAACCCTGCAGCACCGTTCCCGTTTTTAAAGCAAAAAAGGTTTAAATAACGGAAATGATTCCAACTAAAAATTAATCCCGTTGATTATTCAACTAATGATATTTTAATGGTATTAGTGCGTTGTTTCTTCTTTAATGGCATACTTGCGCAATTAATTACATAATCGCCGGGTTGAACAAAATGATGTTCACGCAAAATATCAACCACATCGTCGAATGTTTGATCCGTACTAACGAATTTATCGTAGTGAAAACCTCGAACACCCCATACAAGGTTTAAAGTATTGAGCATCTTTTCATTATCCGTAAAAATAAATACACCTGCTTCGGGTCGGTAGCTCGCTACCTTAAAGCCCGTGTATCCACTTTTTGTCATGGCAATGATGGCTTTTGCTTTTAAATGGTCACTCATTCTTACAGCAGTGAAACAAACCTCATCACTTGCGAAAGAAGGAGAGGAGCTATCTGGACGCGTACCTTTATAGTAAGCTCTACGATCTTTTTCAATGTCAGAAATAATATCCCTCATCACTTCAACAACACGAACTGGATATTTACCAACCGATGTTTCGGCCGATAACATTACTGCATCTGCACCTTCAAATACGGCATTTGCTACGTCTGTGATTTCCGCACGAGTTGGCATAGAATCAAAAATCATGCTTTCCATCATTTGAGTAGCAATGATTACCGGTTTGGCTTGCTGTATGCATTTCTCAACGATAGTTTTTTGGATTAAAGGTACCTTATGCAACGGTACTTCGACACCTAAATCTCCACGAGCCACCATAATAGCATCGGTTACTTTAATAATACTATCAATATTTTCAACCGCTTCAGGTTTTTCAATTTTGGCAATTACTTTGGCTCGGGATCCTTTTTGTGCGATAATGTTTTTCAGTTCAATTACGTCCTCCGCTCTACGTACAAAACTTAAAGCCACCCAATCAACGTCTAAAGACAAACCAAATTCCAAATCTCTAAGGTCTTTTTCCGTTAAACAAGGAGCAGATATTTGAGTATTGGGTAAGTTAAATCCTTTATTGGAAGTTAATGGCCCTCCGTTTACCACTCGTCCTTGAAGATTAAATTCGTCGATATGTCCTTCAATTACGAGCTCTAATTTACCATCGTTTAATAATATTCGTTCACCTACTTGAGCCTCTAAAGGAAGTTTTTTATAGGAAACGTATAATTTTTCAGGGGTTGAAATACATTCTTGGGTAGTAATAATAATTGGATTTCCGTCTACCAATTGAATTTCACCGTCTACTTTACCAATACGAAGTTTTGGGCCTTGTAAATCCTGAAGGATCGCAACGTGCGAGCCTAGTTTCTTATTGATTTTGCGAATTCGTTCTGCAACTTCTTGGTGCACGGAATGTTCACCGTGAGAAAAATTCAGACGACAAACATCAACACCAGTAAGGATGATTTTTTCTAAGTTCTCTTCTGAGCTAGTTGCCGGTCCGATCGTTGCTACGATCTTGGTCTTGTTGAAATTCTCTTTGTACATCGTCCTATTTTTGAAATCTTAAGTGGTGCAATTCGTTCACCCAGTGGAATTTTTTTGTTTTGTCTTTGGGGAAAACATAAGCAAGTTGAATTCGGGGAATTCTATTGAGTGTTTCCAACCAATGATCAAAATGCAATATTACGTCCTCTTCTTCAAATAACAGAAAATAATCGGGCAATGGCTTACTATTAACGAGGCGTGATTCACTGCCTTGATTTTGTATAAGCCACATTCTTGGATATTCATCTGAACCGAAAAAGTGGTATTCCGCATGGATTGAATCCAATTGATTGGGCAAATTTATTTGAAAAGGTGGGTTTTCGCACACAAACTGCAAAGAAAAAGTGTCAAAAAGACACCAAGCCAATAAATACGGCGAAAAATCCGTATGGATAGCTACGATGGTGAAGTTGGTTCCATCGATTGAAATGGTCGATTTGTAGCGTTTGGATGACAAAATTTATTACAAAAATAAAATTTTGATGCGTGTGTCAAGAAAAAAATGTTTCTTTGTAGCGCAAAATATCATTTACGAATCATGTCAGAAATCGCAGAAAAAGTAAAAGCAATCATCGTCGATAAGTTGGGCGTTGATGAAGCTGAGGTAGTTACCGAGGCTAGCTTCACCAATGATTTAGGTGCAGACTCTCTAGATACGGTTGAGTTGATTATGGAATTCGAGAAAGAATTCGACATCAGCATCCCAGACGATCAAGCAGAGAAAATTCAGACTGTAGGTGAGGCCATTCGATACATCGAAGAAAATAAAAAATAATTATGCAACTCAAGAGGGTTGTTGTTACGGGAATGGGCGCGATTACGCCCATAGGTAATACTCTGGAAGAGTATTGGAATGCGCTGGTGGTAGGTACATCTGGTGCAGGGTTAATTACACATTTTGATACTTCAAACTACAAGGTTAAGTTCGCATGTGAGGTGAAAAACTTCGATGCATTGAATTTCTTGGATAGAAAAGAAGCTCGAAAAATGGACCCCTTTACCCATTATGCACTTGTGAGTGCCGATCAAGCTATCGCCGACAGTGGCATCCTACAACAATCGTTTAATCCCGATCGTATCGGGGTTATCTGGGGAGCAGGTATTGGAGGTCTTTCTACGTTCTTTAACGAAATTGTGGATTATGCAAAGGGCGACGGGCAACCTCGCTTTTCGCCCTTTTTTATCCCAAAAATGATCATCGATATAGCCGCTGGTTATATCTCTATTAAACACAACTTACGCGGTCCCAATTATGGTACCGTGTCAGCTTGTGCTTCCTCAACTCATGCTTTAATCGATGCATTTAACATCATCCGACTAGGCAAAGCTGATGCCATCGTAGCAGGTGGTTCAGAAGCCTGTGTTAATGAGCCATCTGTAGGTGGTTTTAGTAACATGAAAGCTCTTTCTGAACGCAATGACGATATCGCAACCGCTTCTCGTCCTTTCGATAAAGACCGCGATGGTTTTGTTATGGGAGAGGGTGGCGCATGTCTTATCCTAGAAGATTTAGAACATGCTAAAGCTCGCGGAGCAAAAATTTATGCTGAAATCGTTGGTGGTGGTATGACCGCAGATGCCTACCATTTAACAGCTCCTCATCCAGAAGGTTTGGGCGCTACGAATGTAATGCGAATGGCTTTGGAAGACGCTCATTTAAGTCTATCAGATATTGATTACATTAACGTACATGGCACAAGTACACCTCTAGGTGATATTGCCGAAGTAAAAGCAATCAAAAATGTGTTTGGTGATCACAGCTACAACCTCAACATTTCATCCACAAAAAGTCAAACAGGTCACTTGTTAGGCGGTGCCGGTGCTATTGAAGCAGTAGCATGTGTTATGGCGGTTGCAAACGATACCGTTCCCCCAACCATCAACCACTTTACCGATGATCCTGAAATTGATCCAAAATTGAATCTTACCTTTAATGTCGCTCAAAAACGTACCATTAATGCTGCATTAAGTAACACTTTTGGTTTTGGCGGTCATAACGCTTCAGTGATTTTCAAGAAATACGTGGACTGATTTACTGCATAACTCCGATTGTTTCTAAATTCATCAAATAACTTACGGAAAAAGATCCGATTGCTTACAGGTATTCGTCCTGTACGATTAACGATCTACAAAGAGGCATTAACGCATAGTTCGGTGGTTGATAATTCATCGAACTCCGTAAAATCCACGTTGCCTAAATCCGCGAACTTCAATAATGAACGTTTGGAGTTTTTAGGGGATGCAATACTCGATGCTGTAGTAGCAGAGGTGCTTTTCAATCGATTTCCTTATCGCGATGAAGGGTTTTTAACCGAAATGAGAACCCGAATAGTGAATCGTGAGCAGATGGGTGATCTGGCCTTCAAAATCGGCTTGATTGAACTCATGGATATGAAATCGGAACTCACTAAAAATCCATCGGCGTTGAAGGGAATTGGCGGTAATGCCCTAGAAGCATTAATTGGTGCCATATATTTAGATAGGGGTTACACAAAAGCCGCTTGGTTTATACGACATCGATTAATTGGTCAGTATTTAGATATGGACAAATTGATGTCTACTGCAGTAAGTCATAAAGCGGTTTTCATGAAATGGGCCCAAAAACAACAAAAAACGGTAGAATGGAATTACGAAATTACCGATGGTACCAAAAATGAAAAACATTCCGTTACTCTCATAGTTGACGGAGAACCTTGGTACACTGAAATCAATAAAAGTCGCAAAAAAGCAGAAGAACTTTGCTGTGAAAAGGCGTGCCGAAAATTAGATCTCAGTCACGCCCTTTAAAATTAGACTCAGTTTTAGAGCGTTAACTTTTTAATTAAAGTTTATTTATTCATCTGAAATGTGAATGGAGG
Source organism: Chitinophaga pinensis (assembly GCA_945890895.1). Taxonomy (GTDB): domain Bacteria; phylum Bacteroidota; class Bacteroidia; order NS11-12g; family UBA955; genus VMCP01. Next base: position 112,435 of record CAMDDG010000001.1, read on the forward strand.
GCATGTATTTAACCAACCCTTGTTCCTTAGAGAAATTGCACCATACACAATTGCTTGATCCACAACCAGTTAAAAATTCATAGCTTTTTAATTTTGTATGAGCTTTTTTGATATAGGTTTCAATGAATTCTAAATCATCTGGACCATATTCTAATTCAAAAACGGATAAATCGCGCTCTTGATCTTCACTCATAGCTTCAATTTTAGCAGAATTGCATTTCCAAGGAGTATCGGTGCTATGTTGAATCATCAAAGTATATATACCTACTTGAAACCAATAATCGGGAGGTAACTTGTTAGAATCCTTATCAGAAACAACTTTGTTTGGAACACTTTTCTTTTCAATATTTTTGGTTTTACCTGTTTTGTAGTCAAAAATGACTGCGCGATCATCTTCTATTACCACTTTATCAATCATACCCTTTAGCGACATACCATGAACATTGGCCTGTATTGAGAATTCGGTTTTGAACTGACTGTAATTCAAGTATTCAGATTTCTTTTGATCCAAGATTAACGGTAATAATTCCAAGCCTTGTTTCAAACGATTTTCAAATTGTTTTTGTGTGAAACCACCGCGATAGCGATTCATTTGATGATGGAAAATATCGCTGAATTCCTGCAATGTGGGCCATTTTTTGAGTTTTGCATATTGCTCGAGTAGAATACGTAAAGCACCATGAATTGCGTTACCATAAGAGGTATATTCATTGGGGGCCGATGGGATTCGAACAATGTTGTTGTAATAAAATCCGATTCCACATTCAATAATACTTTTAACCGATGAAGGTGAAAATACAAAATGTTCAACACGATCTTTCAGCCATTCTTTAGGATCAATATCCAAAGTAGGGGCATTTTGAAGTTGAAGCGTTCGCTGTTGAGCGTAAATTAGTGTTTCAGAGTCGAAAACTTCATCTTTCAAATTCATATTGAAGAAATCAGGAATCGTTTCTCCTAAAAATTTGCTCGGTGTAACAGCAGCATTATTATTCCCAACTTTAACGGAAATATAACTTAATGTAGCTTGTAACTTGGCTCGAGTTAAAGCAACAAAAAACAACCTTCTGCGTTCTTCTTGGCGTAATTCTTGACTCGGAACATCATCGGTTTTAATGTTTGAACCTTCTAATAATTCTCTTAGTTTATAGGGCAATGAAACCCCTGAATCTTTTTCCCATTCTTTTTCATTGCATTGAATGATGAAAACATAGTCGTATTCTAATCCCTTGGAACTGTGCGCTGTAACCATTTGAACTCCCTCCGAATTCCCCAATCGCTTTTCAAGTTGGATGGGAACCGATTGCGATTGCATGGTTTGAATTTTAGTTAATACATCTTTCAATGTTAAGAATGGGAATCGTTCCGCTTGGGCATTTACAAACGATAAAAACGTATGGAGTACTTCCATACTCCAACCATTGTCTTTTTTACTTGAAGCAAAAGATACAAAGCCGCCTTCAGAATAAATTCGGCTGATCAATGTACCCACGGTTTCCGAATTTGCAATGGAAATCCATTGGTTGGTATGAGTAATTAACAGCTTTAGTTTTGCGGCTTCTTCGGGGGATACTTGGTCTATTTTTTCTATTAAATAAGTACGTAGTCCTAATGAATAATTGGAAGTTTTTTTCTTTTCATCAAAGTAATTCACCATGATTCGATTTAACGACATGGGATTAAAACTATAAATTTCACTCAGGAGTAAATTATATAGTTGATATTCTCCGCTATTGGGATTTTCAGATTCTTTGAGTAAAAAATCCAACCAATTCAATAGCAACTGAACCAATGGTTCTGTGAGAATATCCACTTTTTTTGATAGTACGAAAGGTATTTTTTTATCGTTAAATAATGGAAGAAACTCTTCTGCAAATTTATTCTTAGAATAAATTATAGCAATCTCGCTGGGTTTGACTTGAGCTTGAATCAGTTTTTCAATGGAATTGGTAATTCCTACAGCTTCATGAAATTGATTACTGAATTGACGAATTTCAGGCGTAATTGCAGGGTAATTTGCATTTGTTCCACCACAGGTTAATTTTTTACTTAAAGTAACATCATCATTAACTAAACGCAAAATATTGTTAGAAATTAATGAATCGCTAGCTTTTAAAATAGAAGAACTACTTCGGTAGTTTTCGGTTAATACAATCGTAGTAATTTGATCTTGATATCGATGCTTGAATTCAAGCATATTGGAAACTTTCGCACCTTGAAACGAATAAATACTTTGATCATCATCGCCCACTACGAAACAGTTCGGACTATCTTCCCAAAAATCAATGAGCAATTTTAGTATATCGTTTTGTATTCCGCTGGTATCTTGAAATTCATCGACCAACACATATTGAAAACGTTCTTGAATACTCCATTTAAATTCCTGATCGTTTTTTAACTCCCTTAAAACCCATTGCAACATGTCATCGAATTCGAAAACGCCCTGCTTCTGTTTTAGTTCTTCATATTTTTTAAGTAATTCAGCGGCTTCCAATAATTGACTCCAGGATTGAAACCACTTTTTTACTTCTTCAGCCTTTAAGTCACCTTTTTGGAGTCCTGAGTTTTTCGGGGGACGTGTCCAAGTGAGTTCTTTAGGGAAAGTAGCTTTTAAAAATTCTTCGTCATTTCTAAATTTTTCAATATGGTTTTTGAAGAAATCAACATCCTTATTTTCTTCTTTCATGTACCTCCAAAGAGATAGAATTTGTTGTCGATTAAAATCGTGGATGTATTCCGAATAGTCTTTTAATAGTGAGTTGTGCGGCAAACCATCAATTAGTTGCTGTACCAATTCAATTCGTTCTAATTCATCCATAACGCGCAACTCACGTTTTGAAAAGCGCTCAGGATATTCCGAAATAATCTTATTGCAAAGTCCATGAAATGTATGAATATTGACTTTATAAGCTTCATTTCCCATAAAACCAATAAGTCTTTTCTGCATGGCACGTGCTCCTGCTTCGGTATAAGTTAAACAGAGAATATTTTGAGCAACCGCATCCGTCTTATTCAAGATATTCATAATTCGGGATGCCAAAATTTGGGTTTTCCCGGTTCCGGGCCCAGCAATAACCATTACGGGCCCATCAATACAATCAACCGCTTTTTTTTGTTGTGCGTTTAAAGAACTGTAAATTTTTTCGAAAGATTCCATGTACTGAAATATAAGAATTTTTTGTGAAAAATCCAAAAAAAAACTAGAGAATTCTCCCCAAAAACAAATTGAAAATGGGATATACTTAAATATCTTTGCTGCAATGGCATCCACAAAAGATCAATATCTTGAAGTTCTAAAAGAGTGTAAGGAAATTTTTGTTCGCAAGAACGAAGATTACGGCACTTCCTGGAGATTATTTCGCCCCAGTAGTTTAACGGATCAGTTATTTATTAAAGCGCAACGCATCCGAAATGTGGAAGAATCCGGTAAGAATAACGTAGGAGATGATTTGCGAAGTGAGTTTCTAGGCATTGTAAACTACAGTTTAATGGCGCTTATCCAATTGGATTTGCAAATGCAGTCTTCCAATGCCCTTGCAGAATTAGCATCTCCCGAAAAAGAAAAAGCAGAACAGAGTATGAAGGAAATTATCCGGATGTACGATGAATGGGGAAGTAAAACAATGAATCTTATGCTTTTGAAAAATTCGGATTACAGTGAAGTTTGGCGTGAAATGCGGATCAGTAGTTTTACAGATATGATTTTAGTGAAGTTGGCGCGAATTAAACAAATTGAAGACAATTCAGGGAAAACAAATGTTTCAGAAGGGGTCGATTCTAATTATCAAGATATCATGAATTATGCGATATTCGCATTAATTCGAATGTCGGAATAATTGAGTTTGGTAGTATTAAGATTTCCCCAGAGAGTTTCAAAAAAAACAGAATGATTCAACATTTTCCAATTAAAAGAACGTTGTTTTAGATATAATCGTAAAAAACAGGAAATTTTATTTAATCAAAGGGCATTTTTAACATATTCAAATAGAACAAAATGAAATCGGTATTCAATTTTCTAAAGTATTTTACGAGCGCACTATTTGTGTTTTCGGGTTTGGTGAAATTGAATGATCCCAGTGGATTTTCAATCAAATTGAATGAATATTTTGATGTTTTTGCAGATGATGTAAAATCAAAACAAGATTCCATTCAATATGAGTGTTGGGTAAATGGCAAAGTTTTACTTTCTGGTACAAGAGCAGTCAATCCATTTCAACCCAATCAAAAGTATAAAATGTATCTGGGAATTCCCGGAGGGGGTCAATTCACTGGCTGTGAATTCAATCACAAAAATTTAAAAGAATGTGGTTGCAAATTGCCGTTTGCTGTGTATCTCGAACAAGAGGGTGGTAATTTTACGGTTACTTCCGCTGGGATTAATCATATAGAATTGGATTCATCATCTTGGAAAAATTTGGTTTATCAATTGAAATTTAAGGTAAAATCAGATGATTTAGATTCGAAACCGTGGACCGAAGATTTTAAAAAAGTAGGATTCCAAAGTTATTTAACAGAAGAGGGTTTAGGCCCAATGACGGGCGGTCCTGATTTTTCAATTAGTGCCAATATAGATCAAACTTCGCTGATTATTCCTAACGGAAACGGGTATGACTTTTTCAAATGGTTGAAGAATTATTCGCTGCAACTCAGTATGTTTTTTTGTGCTTTAGAGGTCATACTGGGTTTTGCTTTGATTCTTGGATGGAAATTTCAAATAATTTGGACCATCACAGCACTACTAATTATCTTCTTTACATTTCTAACCGGTTATTCTGCCTATTTCAATAAAGTTACAGATTGTGGTTGTTTTGGTGATTTCATAAAGTTGAAACCCTGGGATTCATTTAAGAAAGACGTACTTTTATCTGTAATTGTAATTTTGTTATTCTTAGGCCGACGATTTAATACTCCTTTGATAACTAATTCTCGAATTTCAAATTGGAGCATGGCATTTCTAAGTGTAATAACGGGATTGTTTGGAGTTATGTGTTATTTTTATTTACCAGTCTGGGACTTTCTACCTTATAAAATGGGTAACAATATTAAAAAAATCATGTATGAAGTTCCAAAAGGAGAAAGAGATCGGGATTCAACTTTGGTGAAATTTGTCATGTTTAATGGTAAAGATTCAATACGAGTTACTACAGCTGAATATTCTAATTCGTTGAAGAAAGGTTATCAGTTTGTAAGATCCGACATTCAAATTATCATAGAGGGGTACAAAAGTCCAATTCACGATTTTGCAATTTACGATCCCATAAAAGGGGATTTGAAAGATACGTTTTTAAATTATTCAGGTTATCAACTCGTTTGGGTAGCTCCGTTTTTAGAGTCGTCTAATACAAATGCATTAAAGAAGTTCAATAATTTAAATTCAGAATGGAAAAAATTATACAATGATGCACCAGTGTATGCATTGAGTTCTGCTTCACAAGATTTTACAACAGAATTTGTGAAGAAAGAGCAGTTAAATTATTCGTTTTATTCGGCAGATCAAAAAATGCTGATGACTATGGCGCGTTATAATCCCACTTTATATTTGTTTCATGGTTCGGTTGTAATATCAAAATGGAGCGGCGTAAACCTGCCTGAAATTTCCGAGATACAAGGTTGTATTTCAAACCACAAGTAATAATATTCAAATGAAAATCATTCTTCATAAAATTCCATTTTTAATTGCTGTTTTATTGGGATTGGTTTTGTTTATTTTTATATTGTTTCAAGCATTACCCGGCCCCGAACAAATCCTGAGTTCCCAACGATCTGATGCTGCTACAACCGAAGCTATTACAAAGGAGCTTGGTTTGAATCAACCCATTTGGTGGCAGGCTTTGTCTTATTTAAATGATGTTTCACCGATTTCATATTACCAATCTACCTCAATACCTATTGAAGTTAGAGGATTACATATAACTATGGGTGAATCTACATTTTGGTTGAAATTGCCGTATTTGAGAACGTCCTTTCAAACAAAAAGAGAAGTGAGCTCTATGTTGGGTGATGCATTCATTGGTACGATGGTACTTGCGGGTGCCGCCATGCTGTTTTCAATGCTAATTGGAATTCCATTGGGAATTTTGGCCGCATTAAAGAAAAATACCTGGTTAGATCATAGTATTGTATGGCTGTCAACGCTTGGAATTTCAGTGCCTTCTTTTTTTTCTGCCATGTTATTTTCTTGGTTATTTGGTTATGTTTATCAATCGTACTCGGGTTTGCCTATGACGGGAAGCTTAATAGAATTAGATGATTTAGGAGAGCACAGAACATTGCATTTAAATCATTTGGTATTACCAGCATTGGCTTTGGGAATCCGTCCATTGGCCGTTTTTATACAACTTACACGAAATACAGTTGCAGATGTTATGGAAATGGATTTTGTAACTACGGCTTATGCAAAGGGGTTAACTCGAAGTGTCGTAATTAAAAGACATATTTTGCCTAATTCATTGAATCCCATTGTTACCTCAATTGGAGGTTGGTTCAGTAGTTTATTGGCGGGTTCGTTTTTTACAGAGTATATATTTCAATGGAAAGGTCTAGGTAAAATTACCATTGAGGCATTGCAGCAAAGCGATCTTCCGGTTGTAATGGGAGCTGTTTTATTCACAGCTTGTGTGTTTTTCATTGTCCACATTTTTACAGAAGTTTTGTATGTTTGGATGGATCCTAGACTAAGGAATAATTAAAAAGGTAATTTCAATGAATAAAGTATTCTTAATCGGCTTGCCCGCTTCGGGAAAAACCACAACCGGTAAATGGTTGGCGGAAAAAATGGGGTGGGATTTTATGGATTTAGATCAATTCATTGTTCAACAATCAGGTACAAGTATTTATGAAATTTTTGAAACTCAAGGAGAGGAGGCGTTTCGAAAAATTGAAGCTGACTGCTTGAGAAAAACGAAAGATTTGAACCGAGTTGTGATAGCATGCGGAGGAGGAACAGCTGCTCATTTTTCCAATATGGATTGGATGATTTTACAAGGAATGACTGTGTATTTAAATCCTGAAATTACCGTTATTTCTCAACGTTTGGAGCGCAATTCTGCCGAAAGACCCTTGTTTGCGTCGTTAAATACCGTTGAAATAGAACTTAAACTACTCAATTTACTGGAAGAAAGAGCCGTTTATTACTCAAAATCAAAAATAATTTGGAATAAATCTCAACCAAGTGATATTTTGTATTTTGCTGTAAATCAATTGATTGCAAATTGATATCTAAAGGTGTTAGATAATGTTAATTACTCGTGAATAATTTTCATTGATTTTTTATGGTTAAGTGTTTGGTAATCACATTCACTTTCATACTTTTGAGCAGTTAACCAAATAAAAACAACTTTATACAATGAACAAATCAGATTTAATCGGTAAAATATCAGCTGATGCTGGTATCACCAAAACTCAGGCTCAAGCAGCATTGAACAGTTTCATCGACGCAACAACTGATGCGTTAAAATCCGGCGACAAAGTAATTTTGGTTGGATTCGGTACCTTCTCTACTAGCACTCGTGAAGCTCGTAAAGGACGTAACCCACAAACTGGTAAAGAAATTAACATTCCTCAGAAAACTGTAGTTCGCTTCAAGCCAGGTGCTGAATTGAGCAACAGCGTAAAATAATATTTTACATTTGAATGTATAAAAGGCTGCTTTTTGAGTAGCCTTTTTTTTGCTGTGTCCGGGTGATGAAACAAAGTGCAACACTTCCCAGTACTGATTTAAAATTGAATTACAACTGAGTCGCAGTTGAATAACCATTGAATCCGAACTGATTTAGAAAAGAGTTACCGCTCAATCGAAACTGAATTACAGCTGAATTGCAGCTGAATTGCTGTTGAAATCGATTTCATCACAATTTTAACCTTTGAGATGAACGAATAATTCCATAAAAGACTCTACCTTGAAAGATTCTTGAGTAATTTTGCTAAAATGAATCAACTTTCAACTAAAGCGCTCTTTTTCCAAAATATGGCACAAACAACATTGGCGCCCATTGCACTTGAAATCGATCGTGCAGAAGGTGTTTTCTTGTTTGATGAAAAGAATCGAAAATATTTTGATCTTATATCTGGAATTTCGGTTTCCTCCTTGGGCCATCAGCATCCCATTGTAAAAGATGCCATATTGGAACAAGTCAACAGAAATATGCACGTAATGGTATATGGTGAAGTGGTTCATAATGCTACTGTTGAATTCGCAACTTTTTTAACACAACAACTTCCAGAATCATTAAACTGTGTTTATTTTGTTAATTCGGGTTCGGAAGCCACGGATACTGCGATGAAGTTGGCCAAACGAATTACCGGAAATAGCATTTTTATTGCTCAGCGAAAATCCTATCACGGAAGTTCTCAAGGTCCTTTGTCCTTAATGGACGATGAATACTTTACAGGAAAATACCGTCCACTTCTAAACCAAGTGTATTTTCTAAATCAAAACTCTGAAAAAGAAATTAATGATTTACCTAAATCAGGCGTTGCAGCAGTAATTCTGGAATTAATCCAATCGGAGAGAGGAGCGTTAATGGCAACTCAACAGTATATCGATAGAATAGTAGATTTTTGTAAACAAACCGGTGCATTATTAATCGTAGATGAAATACAAACCGGACTATACAGAACAGGAATTCCTTTCGAATTTATGCGTTATAACATAGTTCCTGACATGATATTATTAGGGAAAAGTCTAGGAGGTGGAATGCCCATGGGTGCTGTTATCACTAATAAAACACTAATGGATCAATTTGCACAAAATCCAATTTTAGGTCATATTACAACATTTGGCGGTCATCCCGTTTGTGCAGCAGCAGGTATGGCAGCAATCAGTTGGATTTTTAATCATGCAAGTGAACTTGAAATAGAGAAAAAATCACAACTGTTTAAAACCAAATTGGTTCATCCATTAATTTTGGGTGTATCAGGGCAGGGATTGCTGTTGGCGTGTCATTTGGATACTAAGATTCAAATAATTGAATTCAACCAAAAATTATTGCAAAAAGGGATTTTTACAGATTGGTTCTTATTCAATATGAATGCCATTCGAATTGCCCCACCGTTAATCATATCCCTAGAAGAAATTGAAATCATCTGCAACCTAATTTTAGAAACTTTAGACGAATATTGCGATTAAACGGTTAAACTATTGGGGGAAATTATTTGTATCTTTGTTTTAGTTACTATGTACTTTTCGCAAATTCCCATGAAAATTAGATCCATGCTCCTTGGTTTAACTTGGTGCATTGCTCTGTTGGGATTGCAATCTTGCGAGAATATTTATGAGGTTCCGGAAGAAGATATTGAAGATGCGGTGGATTTTACCCAATCTATGGGATTATTGCTTTCTGCATTAGAACCAATTGAACATATTAATTCTACATACAGTTTCGCGGATTTTAACCGAAAGAATTTTGATTCTTTGGAAGGAATTTTAGGTTGCAAATTGATTTTAATAGATTCTTCTACTCAAGATGGCAATGGAATGGAATACGATATAATTTATTCTGGTGCTACGAGTAAAATGGATCGCAAAAGCCGCTCAGGTAAAATTCATGTGGAAATAAATTACAGCCATAGAGAAATAGGTTCAGTTACCAAAATAACAATCGATGACCAAAAACCGATTAAAATTTCAAACTCGTATCAGTTCATTGGTGCACTAAGCGGAGAATTTGAGTTTCAACGGAATGTTGGCGATAAGGTAGATTTATTGATCAAAAAGATGGAATTCAATATTGATGATGAATTCCAAGGGCTCGAAGATCACTTAGATGGTGCATTAAAATATTCTTGGATTTCAGGGGAAGCCAGTCAAGGACTACTCTATGACCAATTGAAATTCACAGGACAAGGTACTGTTGAATTAGACGAAAATAAATTTAATTTTAATGTGAATTTACCCTTGGAGAAATCATATGAATTGGGCTGTTCCGATTTTATTTTGAAAGGAATCATTGAGTTGAAACGGGAAAAAGATCAATACAAAATAGATTTTGATCCATTTAATAATAACGCGTGCAACGATATAATTAAAGTTTACAAAAATGGCAAGGAATTTGAATTGCGAGTTCCTTAACGCGTAAAATTTTACTATCCATATATCTAGTGTTAACCCCTGGTTTTTGTTTCTAACAGATCGAGCATCTGTGTAGGGAACGGAATTAAATCATAGATTCCGAGTTCTTTTTTTAACCAAATATGTTGAAAACCATTCGTCAACCAAATATAGGGAGTGTCTAGTTTAGTGTTATAAACACCTGCTTGAATGAGTGTTTTCTGACTTAATGGTATTTCAGGGGCTTTACATTCCACCAGAATTTCGGGAATTCCGTTTGAGTTAAATGTAACAATATCAAATCGTTTCGTAAGTCCATTGAAATTTAAGCTCCGTTCTATAGCCATTAAACCCAATGGAATTGAAAGTTTTTGATTTAGAAAAACAATGCAGTGTTGACGAACCCATTCCTCAGGAGTAAAGGGGATAAATTTTTTTCGAACTATGTCGAAAATAAGTTTTTTTTGTTGATCGAATTGAAAATTAAAATTCAATTCTGGAAAATTTAAACTCTCCACGGGGTAAAATTAATTAAAAGCATGGCAAAATCAACCGATACGGTTCCGGTGTTTCAAAAAATATTGACAGAAATACAAACTGGCAAATTTTCATCTGTATACACCTTTCATGGAGAAGAAACGTATTTTATTGATGCACTTTGCACCGAACTCGAATCAAGAGTTGTATCCCCCGAAAGTAAAAGTTTTAACCAAACTATTGTATACGGCAAGGATGTAACAGCCAATGAAATTGTTGGTATGTGCAAAAGATATCCCATGATGAGCGATTTTCAACTGATTATGGTGAAAGATGCACACGAATTGAAAGAACTTGACCCCTTGATTTCCTATTTGGAGAAACCACTGCCATCAACTGTTTTAGTTTTGGCATTTAGAAAAGGGAAATTGGACATGCGTAGCAAATTTGCAAAACTTGCTACTAAATATTCTGAAGGAAATTTTCAAAAGTTAAAAGATTATCAAATTAAAGATTGGTTGCCCGCATTTGCTAAATCAAAGGGAAAAATTTTAGATACTGAGTCAATCCTTAGAATACTCGATTTAATCGGTGCTGACTTGTCGGTAATCCAAAACGAATTAGAAAAAATATTCGTAATGGTTAAAGACGAATTTATCAAGGTACAGCACATTGATGAGCATGTAGGGTTTAACCGTGAATACAATGTTTTTGAACTTCAAAATGCTTTGGGTTCTAGAAATTTCAATAAAAGCATTCAAATAGCCCATCAAATGGGAGTTCGTCTGAAATCAGGAGAACTCATATTAATTAATTCCGTTTTATATGGTTATTTTACGAAGGTTTTGGCATTGCATTCAATTCCCACAACCAGTAAACAACAAATTTCCCAAAGCTTAGGTGTAAATGTCTATTTTGTAGACGATTATTTAAGGGCCAAATCGAATTATTCTCTTATTCATTTAGACTGGGTAATCAACCAATTGAAATTACTTGATTTGCGTACAAAAGGAATTCACCGTGGATCCGCTACAGATGCCGATTTATTAATAGAAACAGTGGTGAATATTCTTAATGGTTCAAGAAAATAGTATCATATTTACGACAAAATTTCGTCATAAATAAGGGTTTTTTAAATCAAATTGAGTTAATTCGCAACTAACAACTATGCGTATGAAAAAACTATACACAGTAATTTCCGCGGGTTTGATGGTTGGGTTGACTTTCGGTCAGTCCAATAATCCTAAAAATTCTAAATTTTTAGGAAATCAAAACCTTAAAGCTGAAAAAACTACCGTTCGAGGAGTAGTCAACGAACCCACTGCTTTAGGGGTAATCTCCGCTAACAACAGAAAAAATTCGGTTTCCAACCGTGCTGCTAATCATGCAAACTTCGTGGAAATAGGCTCAACCTATTACGACTTACAATCAAACGCAGCTATGGGCCGCAGATTAGTGCGTCATAATGATGGTGCAATCTCTGCAGTTTGGACAACTGCAAGCTCCGACGCGGCAGGCTTCCCTGGCCGTGGAACCGGTTACAACTTTAAAAATGCTTCAGGAACTTGGGGTGCTGCTACCAATGAAAAAGTTGAAGCAACTCAACGTACAGGCTGGCCAAGCGTGGGTGTATTATCCGATGGTTCCATTTTTACCATTGGGCACGATGCAACCAACGGTGGATTTTTCTTGACAAAGTCGAATAGCGCTAGTTCTCGTCCTTCTACCACTACTTATGTGTTGAACGAAACTCCTTACAAACCCATCTGGGCAAGAGCTGCAAATGCAGGCGACACCATACATTTGATTTGTTCATATACCGATTCTGCTGCTCCTGGTGAAGCTCGAGCTCCAGAAAGAAAAGGAATTTTTGCTCCAATGGTTTACAGCAGAAGTTTAGATGGTGGTACTACATGGGATATTCAACATCAAATGTTGCCAGGTTATGATAGTACTTTAACCAATTATGGCGGAGCTGATGCCTATTCTATCGATGTAAAAGGAAGCACCGTGGCAATTGGTATCTCGGGTTTAATGACTGGTGCATACGTATGGAAAAGTACTAACTCTGGAACTGATTTTACTCGAATCGCTGCTGATCCCTTTAAATACGCTCCTTGGACTGGGAAAGAATACATGACAGATACTCCATTTACTGCTGATGGTACCATTCATGTAGTTATTGACGCATCAAATAAAGTTCATGCTTTTTGGGGATTGGGTCGCGTATTAGACGACGATACTACCGATGAATCATACAGTTT
>CAMDDG010000002.1 GCA_945890895.1 Chitinophaga pinensis
TGCAAACAAGCGTTGAAAGATGCGGGTTATTCTGCAAGTCAAATCGACGAAGTGATCTTGGTGGGTGGTTCTACACGTATTCCAGCTATTCAAAAGTTGGTAGAAGATTTCTTCGGAAAAGCTCCATCCAAAGGGGTAAATCCAGATGAGGTAGTAGCAATTGGTGCTGCAATTCAAGGAGGTGTATTAACCGGTGAAGTAAAAGACATCTTGTTGCTTGACGTTACTCCGTTGAGCTTGGGTATCGAAACCATGGGTGGTGTAATGACTAAAATGATTGAGTCAAACACAACCATCCCAACCAAAAAGAGCGAAACATTCAGTACAGCTGCCGACAATCAGCCATCGGTTGAAATTCACGTATTGCAAGGTGAGCGTTCTATGGCTTCTGATAACAAATCCATTGGTCGTTTCATTTTGGACGGAATTCCACCATCTCCAAGAGGTGTTCCACAAATCGAAGTAACGTTTGATATCGACGCAAACGGTATTTTGAGTGTATTTGCTAAAGACAAAGCAACCGGTAAAGAACAAAAGATTCGAATTGAAGCAAGCTCAGGTTTATCGAAAGACGAAATCGAAAAAATGCGCAAAGAAGCAGAATTAAATGCTGAAGCAGATAAAAAACGTAAAGAAGAAATCGATACGGTGAATGCTGCGGATAGCTTGGTTTTCCAAACTGAAAAGCAGTTGAAAGAGTACGGCGATAAAATTCCAGCAGACAAAAAAGCGCCTATCGAAGATGCTATGGCTAAATTGAAAGAGGCGGTTGCTGCTAAGAACTTAACCGATATCGAAGTTCATACAAAAACATTGAACGACGCTTGGAGCGTAGCGAGTCAAGATTTGTATAACGCTACTCAAGGCGATGCAAATACTGCGGGCGGAGCAGGTGCAGATGGTGGTGCAACTGGAAACGGTGCATCCGGAAATGCCGGCGACGAAATCCAAGATGTGGACTTCGAAGAAGTGAAATAATTCATTGAACCGAATAATAAGGGGCCGTCTTCAAAAGAGACGGCCTTTTTTATTCTACTGCTCTAATTTTTTGTACTTTTGTTATTGATGAAGAATACATCGCAACAACTTAAAGATAAATTTCAAACCGAGGGGAATGATTCAGAGAAATTCATGAAAAAACAGTCTAATTCAATAGATCCATCCATGTTATTATTCAAGTCACTAAGAAAATTGGGTAGTTTATTTATTCTATTGGCCATTTTAACATTTGCAGTTCAGTTTCAATCGTGTGGTAATTCGGAAGAAACGGAGTCGTCTGATACGGATACCGCGCTCAGCTTGACAGAATCCAATTCCGTTGTGGACACCATTTCTACTGCGCCCGTGGTTGAAGGAGATCTTTCTGCCTCTGAATTGGATAGTTTAAGGATGCGAAGAGCATTTCAAGTCGCAGCCAATGAATTCACAATGGGTTATGACCAGGGTAATTGGGATGCGTTTCTGGCTCATTTACACCCATCTATTACCAATTCCAACGGCGGAAGTACGAATTTCAAACAACGCTTAAAAGAGATCAAACTTCAAGATACCTTCAAATACGAACGAATTATTTCCGGCCCTGTAAAAAGTATGATGGCAATGCGCGATTCCAAAGGAACAATTACCGGATGGTATTGTTTGATGCCGGTTCGAAGATGGTTAAAAAGGAAACCAGAATCCGAATTCCAATTGCAGTGGATTGCAGGTCAATCGCTTAACAACGGAAAAACAGTACATTTCATTGATGTTACAAAAGTCCCCAAAGATAAAATTGCTCAAATCATGCCCGATTTGATTCCCTTGTTGGATCGAGGTTGATCGATTATTCAGTTTACATCGAAGCAATTCAATTATTCAATGCCACATAAGGCAAAGCGATTATTCAGTTTACATCGAAGCAATTCAATTACCGAATAAAATTCAGTGGGGCGGTATATACACTTTTCTGTAAATACGTAACTGAATTGGGATCCATAGGTACGTTTACTACTTGCTGTAAACTTCGAGATGCGAATAATCCAAAACCATTTTGTACGTTGGAATATTCTGCTTGTTTTTGCACGATTCCAATGGCAGGTTCGTTTACCGAAATATAGTCAACCAAAGTTTGATTTCCACCATAATACTGCATACCTACTGATTTAATGCGTCGCACTATATGATCGGAAGTATCGGTTAAATAGGTAGATAGAAACTGATAAAATGCAGTGCGCTCAATCTGATGAATCACGGTGGGTAGCGGAGATCCAGCAGCAACTTGAGGCATTCTATAATTAGTAATTACATTCCATCTCAGATTCTTTGTATCGATCAATGAAGTATCTTTACGATTAAATTCTTGGACTTCAACCAACATTTTTATATCGTAAGCGTACGAATTAATGGCGGGAACATAGGAAATAAAAATGTAATTCGCACCTAAAGAGAATATGGGGTTTGATGTTCTAAATGGTGCTTCAATTTTTGTTTTACCCAAAGTATAGGTTACGGCTTTCGCTATTTGTCCGGTTTTACCACTCTCTACAACCAATTCATACATTTCATTTTCGTAAACTGGATCGGTCATTTTGTACAAATAGTTTACATCATTGGCAAAAATTCCCGAATCTTTAGATATTTCATTTACTCGAGTAAGAATGTATTCCTCTCCGGTTTTGCTGCGAATTATTTTTACAGTAACCGACTCCAAGTACAAACTATCGGAGTTTTTCGCAATCATCAATGCGGACCCGGCTTCATTCAAAAATGCTTTATTTACTTTGATGTATTGTTCAGATTGATTCGCGTCTAATAACCCGTACAAAATCATGGTTTCCTTCCAATCCGCGTTTATATCCACCTCGTTATCGCATGCAGAGATTGATAATCCCAAGAAAATCAAAACGATGAACCACTTATAAACGAAAGTACGATACGAATTTTGGTATGCTAAACACACTCGGTTTAGGGGCTTTTGAAACAACATCTTTCCAAAATTACGATTTTGTTATCATTTTTTCGGGGGAAATGAGTACGAATTCCGAAATTATGACAAATATTGCAGTTAAATACACGCAAATGTCGGTTCATAAAGAAATCAAGAAAGTCACCACACACGTTTTAATCGAAATGAAACAACGCGGTGAAAAGATCTCCATGCTTACAGCATACGATTATTCATTGGCAACCATTGTAGATGATGCGGGAATCGACGTAATCCTCGTGGGAGATAGTGCTTCCAATGTAATGGCGGGACATGAAACAACGCTGCCCATTACCCTAGATCAAATGATTTACCATGCATCCAGTGTTGTGCGCGGAGTTAATCGTGCATTGGTGGTGGTAGATTTGCCATTTGGTTCGTATCAAGGCAACTCCAAAGTGGCATTAGACAGTGCCATTCGCATCATGAAAGAAAGCGGTGCGCATGCCATCAAAATGGAAGGCGGCGCAGAAATTTTGGAAAGCGTTAAACGTATTTTAACGGCCGGTGTTCCTGTTATGGGACATTTGGGACTTACTCCACAAAGTATTTACAAATTTGGAACCTATACCGTTCGTGCCACAGAAGATGCTGAAGCGGAGAAACTTATTGCGGATAGTAAATTGTTGGAGGAAGCCGGTTGTTTCGCGATTGTTTTAGAAAAAATACCTGCGGATTTGGCTCGTCGTGTTGCAGAAAATCTTACCATACCTGTGATTGGAATTGGAGCCGGAAACGGCGTTGATGGACAGGTATTGGTTTTGCACGATATGTTGGGCATTACCAAGCAATTTAATCCCCGCTTTTTAAGAAGGTATTTGAATTTGTATGATTCTATTCACGGAGCGGTACGCCAATACATCGGTGATGTAAAAAGTGTTGACTTCCCCAACGAAAAGGAGCAGTATTGATAAAAGAATTTTTGTATACAAGAAAAGGCTTCCCACGGGAAGCCTTTTCTTTTTATTATAACCAGTAAAACCGGTTAACTAAAAAATTATTTAGCAGTTAAACGCATTTTTCTGCGAGTTGGTTTTTCAACCACCTCTTCGTTCTGAGCGGCAATACCGGAGATCGTTTGGTCAACCAAAATTCTACCGCAATGTTCGCAATCGGTAATTTTTATGTGTGCACGAATATCGCTGTGACGTTGTGGAGGTACTTTAGAAAAGCAACCACCGCATGATCCACGCATAATTGGAGCAACTGCCACACCGTTCTTCATGTTTTCACGAATACGGTTGTAAGCACGTGCCAAACGCTCATCCAACTTCTTCAACGCCGATTCGCGATCTTTGTTGTATTTAGCGATTTCTTCTTCGTTCTCCTTTTCAATTTCTGTCAATTCTGCCTTTTTGAATTCCAAATCCGCCTTTCTGTTTTCCAAAGAAGCTTGAGTTGAATTCAACAATTCAGTTTTGGAATCAATTTGCTTTCCGTAATCACGGATGCGCTTTTCAGCTGCTAAGATTTCCAAACCTGCGATTTCTTTTTCTTTGTCGATTGCCTCGTATTCACGGCTATTCTTGATGTTGTTCAACTGTTCGTTGTACTTCTCAATAGAACGCTGAAAATCTTTGATAGCATTGCGCTTGTGAGAAATCTCAGTATTGTAATCATCGATTTCAGATTGTATGTGCTGAACACGGGTTTCAAGACCGGTAATTTCGTCTTCTAAATCAGAAACTTCCATTGGCAACTCGCCCAAAACCGCTCTCAAAGAGTCAATTTTGTTGTCGATTTGCTGCAATTTCCAAAGGTCTTGTAGTTTTTTTTCTACGGTTACGTCCATGCTATATAAAATATTGTACTGGGTTGGTTATAGATTGTGCAAAAATGGTTGCAAAAGTACGGAATTTTTTTGATAAAATCTCCGAAATCAAATCAATGGTGTATTTTTCCGACTCAAAATGACCGATATCGCAAAGGAGCAACTGTTTTTCGGCATCAAAAAACTCATGATACTTCACATCCGCGGTAATATATGCGTCGCACCCTTTGGCTAAAGCCACCTTGGTTAAAAAGCTCCCTGAACCCCCGCAAATTGCCACTTTTTTAATT
Organism: Chitinophaga pinensis; assembly: GCA_945890895.1. Lineage (GTDB taxonomy): Bacteria > Bacteroidota > Bacteroidia > NS11-12g > UBA955 > VMCP01. Next base: position 5,024 of record CAMDDG010000002.1, read on the forward strand.
TTTTTATCGGGGGATGTCAAAGGCGTAAACTTAATCATCGGTAACTCCATGGATTGTTTTACATGGGCCAAAAATTCGTCGACACTCATTTCCTCAGCCAAATATCCCACCAAACCACTGCCCACTTCCTGCCAATCGTTTTCCAAACGGATCAAATCATAGGCCACTTCCTCATACGGATGTGCTTGTTTCATGGCTCCCAAAACCCGCGAAACAGCGTGTTCAGGAATTAAAACTTCTAAACGAACCTCCTCTTCACGGCTCCTCACCCCTTGCGTACCGGTGAATGGATTGGCTCCCGACATCGGCTTAAACGTCCCCAAACCAGAACCTTGAAAACTGCATTCACTGTAATTTCCAATTCGTCCAGCACCCGCTTGAAACAGAGCTTCTGAAACGATTTCCACAAAATCTATGGGTGTAAACACTTGTAATTTAAGTAGTTTTCCTTTTTTGGGGGACAATATAGCAGACTGCTTCAATCCTATTTTCTCAGCGATTTTGGCATTCACGCCCGAATGCAATACGTTATCGAGATTGGTGTGAATGGCATACAGTGCTATTCCATTTTTAATAGCCAATTCAACGGTTCGCTCCACATAATTGCTGCCCGTTAAGCGCTTCAATCCCCCGAAAACAATGGGATGATGCGAAATAATTAAATCGCACTGATTTTCAATGGCTTCATGAACCACATCTTCAGTGCAATCCAAACTAATCAAGGCCTTGTTCACCATCTGATTTCGATTTCCCACAATCAAACCGCTGTTATCGAACGATTCCTGCATGGATAAAGGAGCAATGGATTCCAAATGGGCAATAATTTCACTGAGTTTTTCGGCCATGATTCAAATTTCATGCAATTGGAATGAATATCAAAACAATTGAAAAAAAACTACCTTTGTTGCCGTGAAAAAAGCCATCCTCAAAAAAGGGAAAGAAATTGCCATTGCCCGCCGACATCCTTGGATTTTCTCGGGTGCCATCGAAAAAATGGATCCGTGTAGTGCCGGCGAATTGGTAGAAGTACTGGATCATAAAAAGCAATTTTGTGCCATTGGACATGTGGGAACCGGCAGCATCACCATCCGAGTACTCAGTTTTGAACCTGTTGAAATCAATTCCGATTTCTGGAATTCAAAAATTGCGCGGTGTAAATCCCTTCGCGAACAATTGGGAATGCATGTAAACTCCGAAACCAACGCTTATCGTTTAGTGCACGGAGAAGGCGATGAACTTCCCGGATTGATTGTTGATATTTACAAAAATACCGCTGTAATTCAAGCACATAGCGATGGAATGTTCTTGCATTTGGATGAAATTTCACAAGCCATTCAGGTCAATTTCGGATCCGATATTACCACCATTTACAGCAAAAGCAAAGCCGCTCTTCACGACGATGAAGTGGAGGATGGTTTCCTTTTGGGGGATATTCCCGAAACTGTGGTGGAAGAATACGGTATGAAATTGAATGTTAATTGGGTTACGGGACAAAAAACGGGATTCTTCCTCGATCAACGCGAAAATCGCAATTTGTTGAAGCACTATTCACAAGGCAAAACGGTGTTAAATACCTTTGCATATACTGGTGGATTCTCGATTGCGGCATTGCATGGAGGCGCTGAACAGGTGGTTTCTGTGGATATTTCCAAAACCGCAACGGATTTGTGCGATGTGAATGCTCAATTAAATGGATTCGGCGATCGTCACCGAAGCGAAACGGCAGATGTGTTGCAATATTTATCTGACGAAGAAAACAATTACGATATTGTGGTATTGGATCCCCCGGCATTTGCAAAAAGCTTGAAGAAAAAGCACTCTGCGACCATGGGCTACAAGCGTTTGAATGCTTTGGGATTGCAACGCGTTAAACCGGGAGGATTGTTGTTTACATTTTCCTGTTCCCAGGTTATTGATGAGGCGTTGTTTTTAAACACGGTAACGGCTGCCGCGATTGAGGTAGGCAGAAAATGTCAAATTCTGCACCGATTATCACAGGGGCCAGATCATCCGGTCAACATTTTCCATCCTGAAGGACATTACTTAAAGGGATTGGTATTGAGGGTGGATTGATTGGGGAGGAATGTTTTTGAATCCACTATTTTAACGAACCCAAACTTAAAAAAATGTGATTCCGGATCATTTTTACTGGATATTTCAGTTGGAAATTTAAATTTCTGCTCTAATGTTAAAATGCGATTTGTGACATGCAATAATTGAAATTTTTCAAAATCCGACTCCCCAGAAATTAAAATTAAACAATTATTTTCCAAGATAAATTTTCCTTGATAAATAGAATTTAAATTAAAAATCTTGTTGGTGCTTTGAACTACAAACGTGAAATCCTTATTCAATATCAGTAATTGTCTGTTGGAATCAAATTGATTCAGTCTTTTCGAAAATTTTAGTTCATTTTCAACTAATTTTTTCTTAATCCAATGTTCAAATAATACCAATTTCCAAGCCGCTACAACCGACATTGCGAGTGATTTAATGATTTACTCTAATAATTGCATTTATACCACTGGGAAGATTCTGTAGAATTAATTCACTGTTGGGAATGAGTTTAATCATTGAATCGAAAAATACACTTTCATCTAGGCAGACTCCATTTTGGTAGTTAAATAAAGGCATCCGAATACCGTTAATTTGCAACTTATTAATCGTATTGTAAACAAGTTCGTATTGATTATCAATCGAATTAATCAACATCCAATTTTCGATAGTATCTTGTAAATCTTGTTTTTTTAAATCGAAAAAATTCGGTTGACTAGTATCCTGTTTGTTGAATTCTATCAAACAATTCAACTCCTTTCCTTTCTTAACTGCTAAACTATTTTCAAGCAGAGAATTAAATAGGAAATATTGCAAAATGCTGTCTAATTTCTCATATTGTAAATCATTCTTTATCCAATTATTTTTAATCTTGTACTGAATTCTATTCTCTGTCAATTTAATTTTGTTGCAACCATTAAATGAGGTAATTAACAATTCTGAACTCTCTGCATTTGCCGTTTTGTTGATTGATTCCAGCAAAACAATAATTTCAACTTGCTTTGAAAATTCCCTTAGATTTTGCTTTGTATCAGTAATTTCAATTAATTTGCTTTTATTATGATGTACAAATTGTTTATTATTGCCTTCGACTTTTTGAATATCTAGCTTATCTAAATTTTTCTTTAATCTGTCATAAACAATGTTTTCTGTTTCGTTATATACTAGTTGATTACGCTCCTTATTATCTTTATATCTTGAGTGCAAAATCAGAACTTTAGGGACATTCTTTACAGTATCTTTTGTAAAAACTTCATTCTGGCCTAATAGTGAATTCCAAGTCGAAAACACCAAGGTCAATACCCACAGATTATAATTACAACGAAATTTCATTTCTTGTTTAATTATTAATTATAACCGTGGTATAAAAAGGATAGAATGTTAACTGCGAGATGGGTAAAAATACACAGAGTTAAACCGGTTTTAAGAGTTTTAAAAAATACGAAAGAATCAAAAGACAACATACTATCAAAACAACAACGAATCTCAAAAACAAGCTACAACTTAAAATACCAAATTGAAACTAATACTACCAATTTAAAACCTACAATACCATTATAACACTATTTATATATATTTGACCTATGAAAACATACACCACAGAACAATTTATTGAGACAATAGTAGGAAACATAAAGAAATTCAGGGAGTTAAAAAACATCACCCGCGAACAGATAGCATCAGATTTAAATCTGAGTGTTTCCGGCTATTCTAAACTTGAGCGGGGTGAAATTGAAATCACATTAAAACGGCTTCATGAAATTGCAGAAATATTGGACGTAGAAATTTCACAGATATTAAATTTTAACTCACAAACAATTTTTAATATTACCAACTCACAAGGAGTTCAAGGTTATGACCAGGGAGGGAGTTATCATTTTCATCAAGATGATAAATATCGTGAAAAGTACATTGAAATGTTGGAAAAGGAAATTCAAAGACTTTCTAAGAAATAAACTAACTGCATATTATTGATTTGGTTACCACCGTTTTCGTGAATTAGAATTAAAGAACTAGTCCCAAACTTTTTCAAATTGGCTAGTTTAATCAATTCTAAATTGTATAAGCAATTTGCTATTTACCCCCATTTTGTAACAATCTTTGCTGAAATTTACCCCTATTTTATAACAAAATCTCGTAAAATTTACCCCTATTTTATGCAAAGTCATTGAAAATCAATGTATATTTGAGCATGATTTCGTTATTCAAAAGAGATATTGAAAACAAATTATCTGAATGGAGAAAATCCACTGCTCGAAAACCACTGATTTTAAGAGGTGCTCGTCAGGTTGGAAAGACATCGGTGGTATTCCAATTTGCCAAACAATTTGAGTACTTCATCGCTTTGAATTTGGAGGATATCCGCGATCAAAATATATTCCATCAACATCCAGAAATTGATGAACTCATAGAGTATTTGTTTTTCATCCATGACATCCCCAAGAATAAAATGGGAGAGACTTTACTTTTCATAGATGAAATTCAAGCGATGCCGGAGGTGGTTAATTCACTGCGATTTTTTTATGAGCGACATGCAGAATTGGCGGTGATTGCGGCAGGTTCAACCCTTGAAACACTACTCAATCGAAAAGCTAGTTATCCGGTAGGAAGAATTGAATTCATGATCATGAAACCCGTTAGTTTTTCAGAATTTCTCTTGGCTATTGGGGAAGATAGACTGCATAAAGCATATTCTCAGCATCCATTCAATACCTTGGCACACCTAGAATTATTGGAATGGTTTCATATTTACGCAATCATTGGTGGAATGCCTGAAATCGTGGATCGATATAGAAAAACGAAGGACTTGGCCGTTTTACGTCCCGTTTATGAATCCTTAATCACTAGTTACATTGAAGATGCAGATAAATTTGCTTCTAACAACAATCAGTCGAATTATATCCGACATGCGATACGGGGAAGTTTATTTGAGGCGGGCAAACGAATCAAATTTGAAGGATTTTGGTCATCGAATTATGGCTCACGCGAGATGAAAGAATCACTCACCTTATTGGAGATGGCATTTTTAGTTCGATTGGTTTATCCGACAGTTGAAACGCGATTTCCCTATTCCCAAAATTTCAGAAAATCGCCTCGATTGCAATTTTTAGATACGGGACTCATGAATTTTGCTCAGGGTTTGCAGAAAAACCTATTTGGCAGTTCCAATTTCGCCAAGGAGCAGGGAGGATTAGTGATAGAACATGTTGTGGGACAAGAATTAATGACGGTTCAACGTGACACACAAAATCCGCTCTTGTTTTGGGTTCGCGATAAAACCGGATCATCCGCAGAATTGGACTTCCTTTTTAAAACAGAGGATTCCATGATTCCTATTGAAGTAAAATCAGGAGGTGCCGGAAAATTAAAATCGCTTATGCAGTACTTAGAAAACAGCGAAACGAGCAAAGCCGTACGCTTATCACAAAGTCCCTATTCAGTAGAAGAACACACCCTACCCTCCGGCAAGCGTTTCACGCTCATCAATTTACCTTATTATTTAGCGAGCAAGGTGGAGATGTATTGGTGAGGAGCAACTCACTTCTGCGCCTTCCAATAGAACAACCATGCTACGGGAATGAATATTACATTGGGAAGCCAGACTGCGATTTGAGACGGTAACACACCAGTGGCACCCAAGCTGATGAAGTATTTGCTGAAGAATAGGAAAAATAATATTACAAAAATTCCAATTCCCAACGAAATTCCTAAGCCTCCTCGGGTTTTGCGACCCGCAACGGAAACGCCAATCGCAATCAAAATAAACGTACTAAATGGCGATGCGTAACGTCGATACAATTCAGAATTCAAACCGTTCACGTTCGGAGAACCCCGCTCCTGCTCTTTCACGATAAATCCGCGTAACTCCGATTGATTTAAACTCTGAACATCCTCCACTCGGAAAAAGAAATTCTGAGGATTAAATCCAATATTGGTATCCAAATACGGAAGATTCTGTACCTTCTGATTTCCATTGGGCAGAAATTCACGCATCGTTACCATTTCCAAACGCCATTTTTTCGCTTGACGATCCCAACGAATAAACCTTCCAAACATGGAACTCTTCAACTCAATTCCTTTGTACTCCTCCACCGTTACACCAATGCCCGTGGAATCATGGTTACTGAAATACTCCATATACATAACCACTCCCGGTTTAATCTGACGGTAAATGGCACTTCGCGCTTCCGACCAATAATCGCGCAGATAGGTGTTTTCAAACTTCACACGCTGCTTATCCGTAATGGGAATGATCCAAGCGTTCAGCATATAACTTCCCCAAGCCATAAACGCACCAACTACCATAAACGGACGGAATATTCGAACGAGCGACATTCCCCCAGCCAACATGGAAATAATCTCAGAACGCGAGGCCAGTCGTGAGGTTAAATACAGTACCGAAATGAATATGAATATGGGACTAAATGTATTAATTAATGTGGGAATGAAACTCACATAATAAACCGTAATGATCTCGTCGATTGGAGCATTTCGCTTTAAAAAATCATCGAGTTTTTCTGCAACGTCAAAAATGATGATAATGACAACAAACAAGAAAATCGTCACCAAAAACGTTTTGATAAACTTGCCGGCAATGTAGCGGTCGAGTTTGTTGAAGTTACGATTCAGCCAGTTCATTTGAATGATTTTCTTGGTTTCGGGGGATGTTTTGTCTGGTATGATCTAACGTATATTTTTGCAACAGAATTTATATATCAACTCTATTATAATTACAGTTTTCGGTTGATAGTTTTTAAGATCGACGCCTTCCAAATGTGAAATTCATTGTTCATGATTTGCTTTCTTGCCTCGCGCACCAACCACAAATAGAACTTTAAATTGTGCAAACTTGCAATCATGGGGCCTAGCATTTCTCCTGCCGCAAACAAATGACGAACATAAGCAAAGGTATACTCTGGAGTAATTAATGAATCAATGGGAGTAAATTCTTTTTCCCATTTTTTATTGCGAATATTCACTTGCCCTTCACGAGTAAACATCATTCCATTACGACCATTTCGTGTGGGCATTACACAATCGAACATATCTACACCCATAGCAATGGATTCTAATATATTTTCAGGGGTTCCAACGCCCATCAAATATCGAGGTTTATCGTAAGGTAAAATATTACAAACCAGTTCGGTCATGGAGTACATATCTTCATGCGGTTCGCCCACCGACAAACCACCTATAGCATAACCACCGGCTTCATGTTTGCAAACGTATTCGGCGCTTTGTTGTCGCAAGTCGGGATAAACACTTCCTTGAACGATGGGAAATAGCTCCTGATGATGTCCATACAACGGTTCGGTTTCATGGTATCGTTTCATGCACCGATCCAACCAGCGATGGGTCATGTGCATGCTGTTTTTTGCATAATCTTTTTCACAGGGATAGGGAGTACACTCATCGAACGCCATGATGATATCTGCACCCAATACACGTTGGATATCCATTACATTTTCGGGAGTAAAAATGTGTTTGGAACCGTCGATATGACTTTTAAAGGTAGCACCTTCTTCTTTGAGCTTGCGCGTTCCAGATAAGGAATACACTTGATATCCCCCCGAATCAGTAAGAACCGGACGATTCCATTGAGAAAACCCGTGAATTCCACCTGCGGCTTGCATAACATCCAAACCGGGTCGCAAGTACAAATGATAGGTATTTCCTAAAATGATATCCGCGTTTACTTCATTCTCCAAAGCCGAACGGTGCACTCCTTTTACCGTTGCGGCAGTACCTACCGGCATAAAAATGGGAGTTTCAATTACCCCATGATCGGTTTCAATTCTTCCCGCCCTTGCCTTGGTAAAGGGATCTTTATGCTGTAATGTAAAATTCAATTCTGCGCCATTAAAGTAATGGAGAACAAACGAGGAAAAATGGCACTCATAGAACCCGAATAATAACTTTCAGGTACCCGTACCAATGCGTTGTTCAATCCGTTCGACATTTTTAATTCAATTGACATATCTACGTATTCCATGCGGAATTCAAACCCACATCCGAACTCGTAATAATATGTATCTTCTTTTATAGCCACTAAGGGCTTGGAAGCTCCTATTACGGTGCCCTCCATACTTTGAAAATCGTGCGACCATCGAACACCTCCTAAAACAAAAAAACCGGTATTATTCGGCATATCCGACCGGTATTTTAATGTTAGTGGAATATCCAAAGAAATGGTTTCAATTTTCAATGTTTGCGTAGGAGTATATTTCCAATCAAAATCGATATTGCGGTTGTGCAACTGCAACATGGTGAGCATTTTCATTTCCCACTGTCGACCGATTCGCATTGCAACACTTCCACCAAAACCACCGCCCAATTGACCTTGTGGACGAATGTTAATCAAGGAATCATTTCTTTCCCAGAAAACCGGATCCAATTGCATTTTCATTTTGGCTTGTGTACCCGAAAATGCAATCCCCCAAAAGAAACGCTTGCGATAGATGCGGTTTGGGTCGCGAGGAGTTTGAGCTTCTGTTAACTTTAAAATTGAGGCCTGAACTTCGGGTGACTGTAAATATTCATTACTGCGGATTGACTTAATTTGGGCTAAATCAGCAAATGAAAAAGTTTGAATGGGTTCAATTTGCGCCAAGACAGAAGACGGAGCGAAAATCCATCCCCAAAAAACGGCAATCAACGCTATGAATCGCAAGAATGTCAATGAATCGAATTATTTACTAAGGTTTTAACTAATTAATGGGGTGCAATATGTAATAATTAAAAGGCATTTTGTTCAAGTCCAAATTTGAGTAAAATCCATCATTACTTCTTACAATGGTACAAAGTACAAACTCCAAAGGTAAGACTTTTGAATGAAACTTGACTAAATCCAGACGCTTTTGCAACCTTCACAAAGGCTTCTCCTTCAGGAAATGCAGCTACACTCTGAGGCAAATAGGTATAAGCAGTTGCGTCTTTAGAAATCAATTTCCCTAATGGCGGCAGTATGTATTTGAAATAGAACCAATACAATCCGCTAAAAATGGGATTGGTTGGTTTGGAGAATTCCAATACAGCTAAACTTCCTCCGGGTTTCAAAACTCGGCACATTTCTGCCATTCCTTTTTGAAGATTTTCAAAATTTCTCACGCCAAAACTTACGGTTGCAGCATCGAATTCACCATCTTGAAATGGCAAATTTTCAGAATCCGCCTGAATCAATGTAATTCGGTCAGTCAAATTCTTTTGAGCCAACTTAACATCACCTTTGTCAAGCATTCCTCGCGAAATATCCACACCAATTACTTTTAGTCCAGGGATTTTAATCAATTCAATGGCTAAATCCGCTGTGCCTGTAGCAACGTCCAATACTTTTTGAGCACCTGTTTTAGCAATGGTTCTACGCACCTTTTTTCGCCAAGAATAATCAATTCCCAACGACAAAAAATGATTTAAAAAATCATAATTCCCAGAAATGTTATCGAACATTTCCTCGACTTGTTGTTTCTTTGAACTGTCGGACTGGGGATTGGGTTTAACTATTGTGCTCAAGGTTGCTAAAATTTTCTGCAAATATAGGGTTAATATTTGGGCAACATACATAGAAACCGACGAGTTACGTTGAAAAAACGTCACTTAAATTTGCAATAATTACAAAAATGAACGTCAAGGAAGCCACATACTTAGGAAGCTGGGAGAAATCCGCTGAAATGCCTCACACCAATTTACCCGAATTTGCATTTATCGGAAGGAGTAACGTGGGAAAATCATCGTTAATCAACATGGTTGTTCAACGAAGGGAATTGGCTCGAACCAGTTCCAAACCCGGCAAAACTCAAACCTTGAATCTATTCAAAATCAACGACGTAATACAAATCTGCGATTTGCCCGGATACGGTTACGCAAAAGTTTCTCAAACCGATCGTTTTAAATTTTCTAAAATGATCAAATACTACCTGAAAAACCGTCCCAATTTATTCTGCCTTTTCGTATTGGTGGACTTAAGAATCCCTCCACAAAAAATAGATATAGAATTTATTAACGATTGCGGCGCAGATGGAATTCCCATGGTAATTGTAGGTACAAAAGCCGATAAATTAAAAGATGAAGTTATCGCAAAAAGCGTTAACGACATCAAGGCAGAATTGCTAAAAGACTGGGAAGAATGCCCCCCGTTTATCATCAGCTCCTCCGAAACATTGTTGGGTCGCGATGAAATTTGGAACGTGATTCAAACCAGCATGAAGGGTTGGTTTAATCTTTAATTGATTCGTTTAACCCTTGTTGGGTTCGTCAAATCTAGGAAAATTGAATTAGACCCCTGTCTCCGCTGGATTAAAATTAATCAAAACAAGAATCGATAACTCTCTTCAATCAATTCCTGCATCGGTGTAACGTGGTGGTTCAGTTTATCGCCCAATTGGTTTCGGAAATTGTCGGCTAATACTTCTATTTCGGGGGATGTTTTTTTGCCAGTCAATTCTGCACGTTGCGACAATGCTTCAACAGCACATAACCACTCAATCGCCATTACATTTCGGGTATTTTCAATTACACGCAACAATTTGGTTGCTGCATTAGCCCCCATAGATACATGATCTTCTTGTCCGTTACTACTTACAATGCTATCTACACTTGCGGGTGTGCACAATTGTTTGTTTTGACTCACCAAAGCCGCCGCCGCATATTGTGCAATCATATAACCGGAATCTATTCCAGCATTATCGGCCAAATACGGACTCAAACCGCGTTGTCCACTTACCAACAAGTAAATTCTGCGTTCTGCAATATTCGCCAATTCAGCAATTGCCATTGCCGCATAGTCTAAGGTAAGCGCTAAGGGCTGTCCGTGGAAATTTCCCCCGGAAACAACTAAATTCTCCTCTTCGAAAACGTTGGGATTATCGGTCACTGAATTCAACTCGGTTTCCCAAACGGAAAAGCAATGTTCTAAGGCCGTATAACTTGCACCATGAACCTGAGGTATACAACGGAAACTATATGGATCCTGAACTTGAGTTTTGGGTAATTTTGCAATTTCAGAATTTCGTAAATGCTGTAAAATTTCATCGGCTGCTTTGATTTGTCCTGCATGAGGACGAATGCGATGAATCGGCGCGAAAAACGGCTCGGTACGACAATCGTAGGCATCCAAAGAAGCCACAGAAACTTTGGGAACCCATGTTAATATTTCCTGAATTTTACGAAACGCTTCAACCGCATGCGCGAGCATAAATTGAGTTCCATTGATCAATCCCAAGGCTTCTTTTGGACCCAAAGCAATGGGTTCCAACTGTGCTGTTTTTAACCATTCTGAAGATGCGATTTTCTCTCCATTTACTCGAACAAACCCCTTACCAATTAAGGGCAGAACCATTTGCGACAACGGGGCTAAATCCCCCGAAGCCCCCAAAGAACCCTGTTCTGTTACACAAGGAATTACGTTTTGGTTGAACATCAAGGCCAATCGTTCAAAAATTATGGGACGAATCGCAGAATATCCTTTACTCATATTCACCAACTTCAACCACATCATGGCTTTAACCAATTCGGGTTGCAACTCCGCACCTACTCCAGAAGCGTGAGTAATGAGCAGATTTTCCTGAAGTTGTTCCAGTTTATCGGGGGAAATCACCACATTTTGCAATGAACCAAAGCCGGTGTTGACACCATAAACGGGTGAAGATGCATTTTCTAAATAACTTTTCAAAAATGCTACGCTTTTTTCCATGTTGCTTCGAACGGAATCCGGAAGTTCAACAGATTGATTCAATGCCGACAATGCTTGGTGTAATGTATAATGTGAATTCATGAATGGTTAAATTTTAAAATGCTGAGTTCAAAAGTAGGAAGGTTTGGTAATAACAATTGGAGAATTAATTTATGTAGAGAATTTATAATTTGAAGAAAGCTAACCTACTGAATTTTAGTTAATAATGCTTGAACAGCCGAATTACCCGCCGTGGATTGTTCACCCGTAATCAGGTTTTTCAGTGTCACTTGGCCGTTTTGAATTTCATTTTCACCCAGAATAATTGCCCAGCCAAAATGCTTAGCATTGGCATAATCCAGCTGTTTCTTCAATTTCACCGCCCCTGGATAGATTTCCACGGAATCCAATTCTGAATTTCGCAGATTTCGAGCCAAATTAGCGGCAATTGGAAACGCTGTTTCATCCATGCAACAAATCAAAACTCCATTTAATTGATGATTTTCTGGAAACAAATTACCGGCTTCAAGCGTATCATAAATACGATCCAATCCAAAGGAAACACCCACGCCTGAAACGTCTTTTAAACCAAAAACACCCGTTAGGTTATCGTAACGACCGCCTCCGCCAATACTTCCTATTTTAAAATCTTGGGGGATGCGCTCATCGATGGTTACCACTTCAAATACACAACCTGTGTAGTAACTCAATCCTCGTGCTAGTCTCAAATCAAATTGCAAGATCGACTTGGATTCCTTCAATGCACCTTCCACCAAAGAATAAACTGATTTAAGGTCTGCTATACCTTTTTGCAACGAATCATTTTGAATGGGTTCATATTTTTCCAAAGCAGAAACCAATTCATTAAAATCGTTGATTTGAGCCGTTTCACAAATCCAATTCCACGCATCCAAACTGTGCGACAATCCTCGTTCCGTTAACTCTTTTGCAACACCATCTTGCCCAATTTTGTCAAATTTATCGATAGCAACCATGAAAGAATTCCAGTTTTCCTGGCTTCCGAGAATGGGTAAAAATGCATCCAAGATTCCTCGATGGTTGATACGAACTGCCACATTTAAATTCAGTTTATCGAAAACCTCTAAATACATTTCAACCAGTTCAGCTTCAGAAACGGTTGAATTCGAACCCACAACATCAATATCGCATTGCCAGAATTCGCGGTATCTTCCTTTTTGAGGACGATCGGCACGCCAAACGGGCTGCATTTGAAAACGCTTAAATGGAAAGGTAATTTTATCGCGATTCATGACCACGTGACGCGCCAAAGGTACGGTTAAATCATAGCGCAAACCGCGGTCTGAAATACTGGAAACCACCAATTTGGAGTCCTTTGCTGCCAATGCATCATCTGGGGCTTTCGATAAAAAATCCCCCGAATTCAATACCTTAAATAAAAGTTGATCCCCTTCGTCACCGTACTTCCCCTGCAAAGTGCGCAGATTTTCTAAAGCGGGTGTTTCAATCTGACCGAAACCATGCGATCTAAACACTTGTTCCATAATATTGAGGATGAAACGGCGTTTAGACATCATGTCTACACCATAGTCGCGTGTACCGGATGGCAAGGAGGGTTTTTCCATGCCGCAAAGGTAATAAAGTTTGGTTTGGGGTAGAAAAATTACTTCCCTGAAAGTTGTTTCAAATGCTCTTCGAGCTCATCTTCTGCTCCTGGAGTATACCCTTGATGAGTGTAAACCACTTTACCATTTCCATCTACGATGAAGGTCATTGGAGGATTGTTAACATTCATGGCACGGGCTAAATCTTGATTTTCGTCGAGGATAATTTCATACGACCACCCTTCGCCCAGAACTTTAGGTTTTACTTTTTTTACATTCCGAGCATCATCGATACTTACCGCAATGAGCTTCATGTTATAATTTTCCTGCCAATCTGCGTAATGACCATCGATGGCTTGCAATTCTTTGATACAGGGACCACACCAAGTTGCCCAAAATGAAATCACATTGATTTTTCCTGAATCGATTACACTTTTGAAATCAATTTTTTCTCCGTTGATATTTTTCACTGAAACAGAGGGAACAGATTGAGCGAATATTGAGCTACTTGCTAAAGCGACTAGGGCAACGATTAATGATTTCATATACGATGTGCAATTATACTATTTTAGATTTCAACTTTCAAAATGTGTGCCAAAAAGTAGCGATTAAAAAAATGTTCCCAAACCCCTGAAATTCACGAAGGCGAATACCCTTGAAGAAATTCTCCTACACTGAGTATTTCACCGTTGGTTGGAATTTGGATTCCGCGCACGCCCGCGCCTTGGGCGCATTGTACGTCGCGTTCACGATCTCCAAACATTACACTCAATTCCGGATCAATTGCATATTTGTGAATGGCTTTTTCGATCAACAAACTGCCTGGTTTTCTACAAAAGCACTTCCCGCTGTATTCGGGGTGGTGAGGACAGTAATAAAAATCCGTAATTTCAAATCCCTCTGCGATACATCTTCCCTGCAAATATTGATGAATCGCATCGACTTCCGTACCAGGGTATAATCCCTTTGCGATACCGCCTTGATTGGTAATTATGATGATTTTATACCCTGCCTCGTACCAGGTTTTCATTTTATCCATAATGGTAGGCAGGATGTGAAATTCCTCCAACGACTTGGTATAATCACCCGGATCGTGATTAATTACACCGTCGCGATCTAGAAATAGGGCCTTATTTTTTCGGGGGATATTTGTATTTTGTTGAGGGATATTTATGCTGCTTGAATTCATTTCCAATTTCAGAAGTATAGGTAGATACGTTTAATTTGATTTGATTTAAATGGTGCGATTCTCTAGGTTATCTTACTGACAAACATCATCTTAATATCATAGAATTAAGAAGGGGTTGTCGTTCAGCGTTAATAATTCAAAGTTAATGGAATCCGTCCCCATAATTTGCAAAGATTCTGTACTTTTGTAAAATTATTCTACCTCCATGAGTCCGTATCTGGTTATCATTCCTACTTACAACGAAATTGAAAACATTCAACGCATGATCGACACGGTTATGGCATTACCCAAAGCCATTGACTTATTGATTGTTGACGATAACTCACCAGACGGCACTGCGGGAGTAGTTAAATCCAATCAATCGAAATATTCAGATCGTTTACACATATTAGAACGTCAGGGTAAAAATGGTTTAGGAACCGCTTACATAGTTGGATTTCATTGGGCTTTAGAACGTAAATACGATTATATCTGTGAAATGGATTGCGATTTTTCACATCCCGTTGATCAACTCCCTAAACTCATTGAAAACTGCGAAAACAATGCGAACATCGATGTTTGCGTTGGGTCCAGATATGTAGGAGGAGTTGTAAATGTGGTGAATTGGCCAATGGGCCGAGTACTTATGAGCTACTACGCAAGCAAGTATGTTCAATTTATTACCGGATTGAAAATAGCGGATACTACGGCTGGGTTTGTATGTTACAAGCGCAAAGTGCTTTCCGAAATGGGAATTGACCAAATTAAATTCCGCGGATATGCGTTTCAAATTGAAATGAAATTCCGTGCCGTTCGCAAAGGATTTAAAATTGCAGAACATCCTATAATATTCACGGATAGAACTGCCGGCACTTCTAAAATGAGTACCAAAATTTTCAGAGAAGCACTTTTTGGTGTGCTCGAATTAAAAATAAAGAGTATCTTTAACAGGATTTAAATCATTTTAAATATGAAAGGCACACAATTTTTTTGGGGAATCCTTATGGCGGGAGTACTGGGATTTTCATCCTGTGGAACGATGCAACAACGCGAGCGCGGTGAGCAACGCGAGTTTAAATGTGGCACTACCACAGCTTCGAACACAAGTCGATCAAATTCAAAAATTGAATTATCGGTTGTTTCGCCTTCATCAAACTCCGTAAATCAAGAAGATCGATCTCAAACTTCCAATTGGGTAGAGGAAAATCAAAAGGTAGCTGAATCGCTTCAGTATAATAATGTAAGTCCAATTGCCATTCAAAGTTATCCCAATGTTACTCAACTTCCATTGAGAATTTGCACGCCATTACCTGAGTCTAACCATCCAATTTCTTCTGAAATTCCCGCTGGAACAAAGTCCATAATTCCTACCCAAAAAATAATTTCATTTTTGCCAAATCGATCAGAAAGAAAAGAAATCAAAGAATTCGTTGTTTCAAAATTATCAGGCGAAACATCTTCAACTAAAAGTCGCGGTATCGATGCTGGAGATTTTTTACCAGTTGAAGGAATTATTTCTTTGCTGGCTGGATTGTTAGGAGTTGTAGCTGGACTTCAAATATTTAGATTGATTTTTGGAATTACCGCCGTTGTTTTTGGCATGTGGGGCTGGCACAAACGATTTAATGTTCTTGCGAAAATTGGATTTTGGTTGGGAGTTGTTGTTTTGATTTGGTGGGGTCTTAAATTAATTTCCGCTGCGATCCTTTAAATTGTGTAACTGATTTCAAAGGAACTCATGTTGGGTTTTGAAACACGAATCATATCGCTGAAAACATTTCGTATTTCCATCTAATTAACAGCCTTCCGTTTTTCACTGTACGAGTACATTCAAAACTCAAATTTTCGAGTATCTCTCTTTCATTTAATCTTGGTGCAATGATCAGCAAAGCTCAATTATTTTACCTACCTTTGCACTTCCGTTAATAATGGATCTAGAACCTCGAAGTTGCAAAAATCATGATGCGCGTTTATTTCAAACGTCAAAATCGGGTGCACAAAGTGCAAACATTGTCTCAGCTAGAGTCAATGGAGGATTTGGTATGGATTGACCTTCAAAATCCAACACCCTCAGAAATTGCCGACGTTGAGGCAAATTTTGAGTTCAAATTCCAATCACGTCAACAACAAACTGAAATTGAAAGTTCATCGCGTTATTTTGAAACCGATGATGAAATTATAGCCAATAGCAATTTCTTGCAATTAGGAACTTCTGGACATGGCTTCATCTCCAATGCTGTTTCTTTCATTTTGCAGGATGAGATTTTGTTTACCTATCGCGATAACGATTTAACTGCCTTTTCCGATTGTGTAAAAAAAATAAAGGGATCCGGTCGATTTTTCCACTCCGGTAAACAAATCATGGCCACTCTTTTGGAAGTGGGAGTTGATAACGACGCAGATCTATTGGAGAATTTATCGCGCCAAGTTTCTGAACTTTCTAAAGAAGTTTCATTCGGAGGAAATCCCGATGAAGAACTTATTTTGCGCATTTCTCGGGTTCAAGAACAAACCATGGAAATTCGTCAAAATGCAGTAGATAAACAACGAGTACTTTCTGCCATTATCAAAAGCCGTGAATTTGAAGGCGATGATTACGAACGATTAAGAATTGTAATTAAAGACATCAATTCATTGATTGATCATGCTAATTTCACTTTCCAACGATTGGAGTACTTGCAAAACACCTTTATGGGTTTGGTTAATATTGAACAGAATAAAATCATCAAAATTTTTACCGTTGCCAGTGTGATTTTCATGCCGCCCACTCTGATTGCGAGTATTTACGGTATGAACTTCGAACATATTTCAGCGTTCAAATGGGAATACGGTTTCACCTTTTCTATCCTTTTGATGATTATTTCTTCCCTAGGCACCTTGTATTTCTTCCGAAAACGAAAATGGCTCTGATTTGTTATAAGCTATAGTGAGACCTGTAATTTTTTTCGTCGTGTTTGTTTTTTTATCCTTTTTGGGGATGTTAAACGCGTCTTCCACAGACAAATTACTCAATGAGCCCAATTTTACCACAATTAGAGAATCGTATAAAAAAGCATTATCGAACAATAAGAGTATTTCCCAGCTCAAAAAACAAACCGATGCTTTTCCAAAGTCGGGTTTGGCATTGGCATACAATGCCACGGCTTGGGCGTTAATGGCTCGAGAAAGTAGTTGGATCCCCGATAAATTAGATTATGCATCGAAAGCCAATGAATTTTTAAATAAAAGTGTGCAGTTGGATCCCAATAATCTAGAAATACGTTTTTTACGATTCAGTTTTCAATGCAATTCCCCGGACATGCTGGGTTACAAAACACATCTCAAACAAGACAAAGAATATTTAATAAAAAATACGCCCCCAAACCATCCTCTCAAGGATATTATGAAGGCGTATTTTCAAAAGTGTGCTTGTATTTCTGCTTCAGAAAAGAAAACACTACTTAATTTGTTGGATGCGAGTTAATTACGCGCTGAGTTCTTCATTTTCAATAGCTGCAATACCGGGTAATACTTTTCCTTCGAAGAATTCAAGTAACGCTCCACCACCAGTGCTCACATAACTAACTTGGTTTTCAAATCCAAATTTATAAACCGCAGCGGCGCTATCTCCACCACCGATTAAACTGAACGCTCCTCCAGTAGTTGCTTTTGCCACAGCTACAGCCACTGATTTCGTTCCATTCTCAAATTTCTCCATTTCAAAAACCCCCATTGGGCCATTCCACAAAATAGTTTGACTGTCTAAAATTACCTGTGCGAACTCTTCGCTGGCTTTAGATCCAATATCCAATCCCATCCAACCGGATTCAATCTGATTGCTTTCAGAATTTTTGGCATTTGCATCTGCTGCGAACTTATCAGCAACAATAGAATCTGAAGGCAAGTAAATATTCACTCCCTTTTCTTTGGCTTTCTTCAAAATATCTACACAGGTATCCAAACGATCCATTTCGCACAATGAATTTCCGATTTCTCCGCCTTGTGCTTTGAAAAATGTGTATGCCATTCCACCTCCAATAATGATGTTATTGGCCACATTCAATAGATTTTCAACAATCAAAATCTTATCGGAAACTTTTGCCCCACCAACAATGGCAGTGAATGGACGCTCAGGACTTTTCACCACTTTTTCAGCATTGGCTACTTCTTTACCCATAACAAATCCAAACGATTTTTTACCTGCAAAAAATTGAGCTATTACGGCTGTAGAAGCGTGTGCTCGGTGGGCTGTTCCAAATGCATCATTCACGTAAAAAGTACCCAATCCAGCTAATTTAGAAGCAAACTCAACATCGCCTTTTTCCTCTTCTTTATAAAAACGCAAGTTTTCTAATAAAAGTACATCACCTGCTTTCAAGCTAGCAGCCAATTCAATTGCTTCATTTCCAATGCAATCAGAGGCAAACTTAACCTCAGTGTTCAACAATGATGACAAATGAGATACAATATGTTTCAACGAGTATTTTTCAGTTGGACCATCTTTGGGTCTACCTAAGTGGCTCATAATAATCACACTACCACCATCTTGAATGATCTTTTCTATGGTTGGAACGGCAGCTCTCATGCGAGAGTCATCGGTAATTTCAAATTGGTCGTTTAAGGGCACGTTGAAGTCAACGCGGACCAATACTTTTTCACCTTGAAAGTTCTGTTGTTCGATACTGTTTTTCATATTTTTGGGGGATATTTTTTCGGGGGATATTTTTAGTCCTTTTTATTTAAATAGAGTAATGCGTGTCAAATTGTTGCGAGCTTAATCCTGTATGTTTAGTATTCAATCAATTGAACCCTATCTCGGATGAACTTCATCTCTGATTTTTACCATTTTATTCAATCAATTGAATCTAGCATGAATCCTTACAGTTGTTTCAATAATGCACTCATATCGGTTTCTTTGTGAAGAATTTCACTTAATCGATCGATGCTAACGCGTTCTTGTTGCATGGAATCTCTATAGCGTATGGTTACATCATTACCCGTAATACTATCGTGGTCTACCGTTATACAAAAAGGAGTTCCGATTGCATCCATTCTGCGATAGCGCTTTCCGATGCTGTCTTTATCTTCAATAAACACATTAAAGTCAAATCGCAAATCGTTGTATATTTTTTCAGCTAATTCTGGTAATCCGTCTTTTTTAACCAGGGGAAGAATTGCGCATTTTACAGGCGCGATAGCTGGATGAAGTTTAAGTACGGTACGAGTATCACCATCAACTTGTTCTTCGGTAAAGGCTTGAGCCAAGGTTAGCAAAAACAATCGATCAAGTCCGATGCTGGTTTCAACTACATAGGGAATAAAACTTTCGTTGGTTTCAGGATCAAAATAGCGCAGTTTTTTACCGGAAAACTCCTCGTGCCGCCCTAAATCAAAATCAGTTCGGGAGTGAATACCTTCAACTTCTTTAAAACCAAAAGGAAAAGCGAATTCAATATCAACAGCTGCATTTGCATAGTGGGCTAATTTTACGTGATCATGAAATCGGTACTTATTTTGGGGTGTTCCCAATGCCAAATGCCATTTCATACGCGCTTGTTTCCAATAATTGTACCATTCCAATTCGGTGCCGGGTTTACAGAAAAACTGCATTTCCATTTGTTCAAATTCTTTCATTCGCATGATGAACTGGCGGGCAACAATTTCATTTCTGAACGCTTTACCCGTTTGTGCAATGCCAAAAGGAAGTTTCATACGACCTGTTTTTTGCACATTTAGGTAATTCACAAAAATCCCTTGGGCGGTTTCTGGGCGCAAATACAGCGCTTCTTCACCTCCTTCTAAGGCATTCATTTGCGTGCTGTACATTAAATTGAACTGACGAACATCGGTCCAATTTTTAGAACCTGAAATCGGGCAAACGATGCCTTCATTTTCGATTAATTCCTTGATTAAATTTAAATTACCTGATTCCAATCCTTCCTTCAAAATCGAATCCATTTCATCGATTTTTTGCTGGTATTCCATAACACGAGGGTTGGTGCTTTTATACATTTCTGCATCAAAGGTTTCTCCGAATCTTTTAGCCGCTTTTTCTATTTCTTTTTGGATTTTTTGGCGAATTTTCTCTTGATGATCTTCAATTAATACATCAGCGCGATAACGCTTTTTGCTGTCTTTATTGTCAATCATTGGATCATTGAAACCATCTACGTGACCGCTCGCCTTCCATACTTTTGGATGCATAAAAATTGCGGAGTCTAAGCCCACAATATTTTGATTAAGTCGCGTCATAGAAAGATACCAAAACTGACGAAGATTGTTTCTTAATTCAGCACCGTTTTGCCCGTAATCGTAAACTGCTGCGAGACCGCCGTAAATTTCACTACTTGGAAAAACAAATCCATATTCCTTGGCGTGAGAAACAATTTTGTCAAAAAGATTATTATCGCTCATAAATGCGACAAAGATACGTCAATATTCGCTGAACTGCTGTAAATTTTACGTAGTCATAACTTTGATTTATGAATAGAATCATCATCTTTGTGAAACATGCAAACAGTGGAGTTACAATGGTGGCAAATGATCTTGGGATTTACTTTTTCTGGGGCTATTGGTATGGGAATATCAGCTTGGATTTGGCAACAACGCAAACAACGCGTTTTGAAAAACCTCAAAAAACTTATCACAACAGAAGGGGAATCCTATGGTAATTCGAATAACAGTTCTCCAACCAATACGAATAAATCAACAGAGTTTGCGTTAAATTCATCGGGGGATACGTCAAATTCCCATACTGATATTAGCCGCGATACACATCCCCCACAAACTATAAAAAGCATTCAAGCTAGAGATATTGAAGATATGTTCAAAACTCTTTTTGAAGCCAGAAAACAGGAATTACAACGACTTCAAACGCTGGAAAACTATAGAAGAGACTATATCGGTAATGTGGCGCATGAGCTCAAAACTCCACTTTTTTCAATTCAAGGTTACATTGAAACCATTCTCGATGATCCGGAGATGGACCCCGAATTACTTAAAAGTTTCCTTAAAAAAGCCAACAACAATGCCGAACGATTAGGTCAAATTGTTAGCGATCTAGACGCCATTACCAAGTACGAAAGTGGCTTTTTGAACATTGAAAAATCCGAATTCAATATGTTTGAATTGGTAAATCAAGTTATCGATGAATTGGAAATTCAGGCTAAGCAAAAAGCAATCACACTTTTTGCTACTTGCAAGACAGAAAATCCAATTGTACTGGGTGATCAATCTCGGATTCGACAAGTACTGGTCAATTTAGGATACAATTCTATTAAATACGGAAAAGACCAAGGCAATACCAATTACACCATCTATGCAACAGGTGCTAAAATCATTGTTGAAGTTGCCGACGACGGTATTGGTATCCCACAAAATAGTTTAGGTCGAATTTTCGAACGTTTTTATCGGGTAGATTCCCACAGAAGCCGTGAAACTGGTGGCAGCGGATTGGGCTTGAGCATTTGCAAACACATCATCGAAGCTCACGGTTCACAAATCCGAGTAATGAGCACTGAAGGAGCAGGATCCGTTTTTAGCTTCAGTTTGCCTCAGATTCAAACGAGCGAAACAAGCAATTAATCCTAAAAATTGTGAATAAACTATGGGTGGATGTGTAGTGAATTCGCCTCAAATCCATTGAATTAATCCTATTTTTGTGGGATGATGAATTGGCCAGATCAGCATAACTCCAACGAAAAACCTCCGTTTCTAACCAACCTTAATCCCAGTCAGGAAGAAGCTGTTTTGCATACCGAAGGACCGGTTATGATCATCGCAGGTGCCGGTTCAGGGAAAACGCGAGTTCTTACCTTTCGAATTGCCAACATCATGCACAAAGGCACCGATGCCTTCCATATTCTGGCTTTGACGTTTACAAACAAAGCTGCCAGAGAAATGAGAAATCGTATCGAAACCATCGTAGGCACGGAAGCTCGCAATATTTGGATGGGAACGTTTCACTCCGTATTTGCCAAAATATTAAGACAAGAAGCCGATAAGTTAAACTACCCGTCGAGTTTCACCATCTACGATTCTGAAGATTCTAAAAACTTGATTAAATCGATAATCAAAGAATTGAATTTAGACGATAAAGTCTATAAACCCTCATTGGTATTATCTAGGATTAGTTTATCGAAAAACAATTTGTTAACGGCAAATGGTTATGCAAAATCGGAAGAATTAGTTAACGCCGACAAAGCCGCCGGACGTCCTTTGTTTAGTCAAATTTTTGCGCAATATACCGAACGTTGCTTTAAGGCTGGTGCCATGGATTTCGACGATATCCTGGTGAATACTTATCGCTTATTGGAGAAGTTTCCAGATGTTCTCAACAAATGGCAACACAAATTCAAATACATCTTAGTAGACGAGTATCAAGATACCAACCATGTGCAATACATGATTACCAAAAGACTGGCTGCGGTAAATCAAAACATCTGTGTTGTAGGAGATGACGCCCAAAGTATCTATGCATTCAGAGGTGCAAACATTGAAAACATACTCAATTTTGAGCGTGATTATCCCAATGTGGCTATTTTTAAATTAGAACAAAATTACCGGAGTACGAAAAATATCGTTTTTGCGGCTTCCAGCCTCATTGCCAACAACAAAAAACAGCTAAAAAAAGAAATTTGGACCGCCAATGAAGACGGCGATAAAATTAAAATCGTACGAAATCCCTCAGATAACGACGAAGGTCGTAAAGTGGCTGAATTGATTTTTGAAGACAAGCATAAATTACATTTGCCCAACAAAGCCTTCGCCATACTTTATAGAACGAATGCACAGAGTCGCGCATTAGAAGAATCCCTGCGTCGCCAAAATATAGAATATAAAATTTACGGTGGAATTAGTTTTTATCAACGGAAGGAAATCAAGGACTTACTGAGTTACCTAAGATTGGTTGTAAATCCTAACGATGAAGAAGCGCTTAAACGAGTTATCAATTACCCAGTTCGTGGTATCGGGAATACCACATTAACGCGGTTGATTTATATTGCTAATCAAAATCAAATCCCTTTGTGGGAGGTAGTTCGAAATATTCGTCAATTCCCCGATATTGGAACCGGAGGACCTAAAGTAGAACATTTTGGAATGCTTATCGAATCATTTCGCGGTCAATTGGACTTTAAAAATGCCTACGATGTTGCAACCGACGTAGCAAAACAAACAGGATTATTGAAAGCTCTTTACGAAGACAAATCTGTAGAAGGAATTTCGCGGTATGAAAACATCACGGAGTTGCTCAACAGCATTCAAGAATTCACTGAAGATGACGAAGATGAAGTAGATAAAACACTTCCGAATTTCTTGGAAAAAGTTGCGCTATACACCGACGATGAAAAAGATAATGATCCCAACCGAGACCATGTTTCTCTTATGACCATCCATGCCTCTAAAGGGTTGGAATTTCCCATTGTTCATATTGTAGGAATGGAAGAAAATCTATTTCCTTCCCAAATGGCACTGATGAATCGCATGGAATTAGAGGAAGAACGTCGTTTATTTTATGTGGCTATTACTCGCGCAGAACGCAAACTTTACCTCAGTTTTGCTACCAGTAGATTCAAGCACGGAAGCTTATTGCATTGCGAACCCAGTCGCTTTTTACAGGAAATAGACAATCAATACCTCGATATGAGCATGGCTTCTATGCAGCAACGAAGTATGTTTGAACAAGATGGATATCAACGCAACAATGGTGGTTATTCAGGGAATAGGGGTTCTGGTTTCGGGGGAAGTTCAAACGGCGGGCAAAATGGATCGGGATCGGGAAATTATAACGGTGGCTACAATCGGAATGGGTCAAATAACCGGAATCAAACCGGAAATGGCAGTCAATATGTTAGAAAAGATCAACCCACCACTCAGAAAGTGATTTTTACAACGGCTAAAAGCAGCCCTACCCTGCCACCGGAAGATCCTAATTTTGTAGCTGGAGATATTACAGGCATCCAAATTGGGCAACAAGTACAGCACCAAAGATTTGGTATAGGCACTGTAATAGAAATTGAAGGACAAGCAGATAGCCGGAAAGCGAAAATTAGTTTTGATGCAGTTGGAGTTAAGACATTGGTGTTAAAGTTTGCAAAGATGAGAATTTTGGGATCGTAATGATCCAACGTACACCTTTTCCCTTAGAAGATTCTATTATCATGTTCCCTCCCAAGGTTTGAACTCGTTGTTTAGCCCCTTGAGTACCTAATCCTTGTACTGTTTCTTGTACATCAAAACCAATTCCGTTATCTTGAAATTCTAAATAATAACCGGAACCATCTTCAAAAATTTTGAATACTACTTTTGTTGACTTTCCATGCTTTCCAGCATTTTGAATAAATTCCTGAGCCAAACGGAATAACTGCAATCGTTGCAGTTTGCTAAAGTTCATTTTTCTCTCATCCGCTTGAATAATTAAGTCAATTTTTAGCTTAGCAGAAATCTCTTGAAGATTATTTATAATGACTTGATTGAGTTCAGCCTCTTTAGTCCAATATGGATACAATCCCAGAATATAGTGTTTAATATCTCGGCTAATTTCATTCAGATTTTTTGCAATTTCATTGCTATCAATATACTTATCTCTGGCCAACAACATTAGAATACTCATACGATTTAACACATCATCATGCAGTTCCATAGCAATGCGCATTCGTTCTTTTTCTTGAACATCGTTTTGTCGCTGATTAATCTCTTTTTGTAATTGAATATTTTGCTCGATTAAATACGTTCTTTCTTTTTGAATTCTCAAGGTGAATTTCACTGAACCCCAAGCCACAATAATTACTTCGATTACAAAAATTAAAATCGTAAAAATTCCATATTGATCAAAATCAACCGGATCTAATTTTCCAGTTTGATAAATAAAACCAAGTCCATTAATTATCCCCACTAACAAAACCCAACTTAAATAAGTAATTTTTTTATGTTTAATATAATGTTGAATCGGTAAATATACTTGCACCAATAAAAACAAGCCAATGATGAGCCTTATAACAATTACAGCAATTCGTTCAAAACCCAAATAAAAAGGTGTCTTAAAAAAGAAAACGGAAAGCAATACCGCAAATAAAAATACAGCTAAAGCATTGCTTAATTTATACAGCCATGCCAATCGTTCTTTTTGGCCATAATGAAATAAAGCATATTGATTTATGGCATATGCTGCAAAAATTGCAGCTGCTAATCTCAAACTTGAAAACCAATTCCCCTCACTCTGGATGAACCAAAATTTCAAATGTCCAGAAGAGATGAAATTATGCAAAAAATTCATGAAAACCCACAAAAAGAAAAACCCATAACTGATCTCTTTGGTGCTCATAAATCCCCAGAAAATAAAAACTAAGTACGTAATGATAAATCCGTAAATTACTCCGTACAACCATTCAAACTGATTCCAATTCTCCAAAAAGTTTTCAATTTTACTGATTCGTAAGAGCAACTTGGGTTGCATCCCAGAGCGGTTATGTCGCACGAATAACTCATAAATGCCGGTGTCTTGGAATGTGTACTGCGCTTGAGCAGTGCGGGTGTTCATATTGAAATTCTTTACCGAAATCTCATCCCCAAAATTAATTATACGCTGAATGTGACCTAAAGGATGCTTAATATACACTTCCAGGTGGTTGATTTGATAATCAGGGATGGAAAAGACTCGATTTCCCAAAACTGTTGGAACTCGAACTTTATAATAAAACCAATGTTCCGCAATTTGAGTGGATGTATGAATTTGGGACGTATATTTCAACTTTTTCAAATGGTTTCTAAAAGAATCCACGGAAATTTGTTGTTTAAACGGTAAAACAATTTGTGGTTTAAGTTCAACCTTATTTGTTTCCGCATCTAACGTACTGATTGTTGGTTGAATATTTACACTTTGATTCAAAGATTGGGTAAATGCGTTTCCTGAAAAGAACATGATCAAACCCAAGACAAACATTTTTAAAGAGTTTTGATTACCGATAGAAATACGTGGAATTTCTAATTCCCAAGTATTGCCATCCAGTGAACTAAGGAAGCGTGCATTTAATATTTTTAAGTATAATTCTATAGTTTGATTCGTTGTAAAATAAGTGTCATTCAATCGACTTGAATTTGTGCTAAATGTCCATTTATAACTTTTTTCTTTTTCGATACATTGCACACGCACTTGGGGATCATGATTTTTCCAATTTCGATATTTGAGAAATTGCTGGAATATTCGATATAAGTTGCTTTTTGTTTCAAAAGAAAAATCATAAAATGCATACCCTTCATAAACGAAATCAATCTGCTTATCATCGGCGGTCATAAGTTCAATTTCGCGCTGAAAAATGTCAATGAGATTTAGTTGTTGCAAATGAGGTGGGTACAATTGATATGTATATTTTCGGAGGCTCTTTAACGTTTTTTCCAATTGTTTAAAAAAGGAATCACTGTCGTTCTCTATTCGAATACTTTTTTCTAATCCATTAATTTTAAATAATATATCATCTTGCAGCTCTTGAACTATTCGTTTACGTTCATTTTCAACAGACTCCATTTGAATTAACCCCAATTGTTGCTGAATTTTGAGATTTTGCTCCATCATTTTGTTATTTTCATCAAATTCCCAAACGATAATGCGAGCTGTAAAAACTGCAGCGATGATTAATTCTAAAATCAAAATCTCGGTCAATGTTAACCCCAATTCTCGATCGTTGAAATACTGGGTAACTATTGCAAATTCACTCGTTAATGTGAGAAGAATTAATATGAATTGATTGTACCATTTAAAATAATAAGTATAGTATATATAAAGGAACAAAAGGATAAAAGTTGCAATTACTTCTAACGTAAGAACCAAAATTCCGAGCCAAACAACTTCTCTAAAAACAAAATTGACAATCACTAATAAAGATAGACCTAAAATAATCACTTTCCAGTTCAAGGTGTAATCGCCAAATCCTTTTTTAAGGCTTTTGGCATAATCGGTGTACCTAAATCCTACCCAAAGTATCAATCCATTTAAAAACAACAAAATCGGATGAAAAAATTCTAATTGATTTTGAAGAATATTGGATTCATTAAAAAGTACAATAAGGAAAATGGCGAAACTTAACTCAGCAAATTTGGTTAAAAGTGGATTGCGAACTACCATTGCAAATAATACCGATAAAAACACCAAGAAAAGCGTTGAACCCAATAACCAACCGCGATCCAATCGATTCTTTTGAACTTCAGAAGTAAAATGCTCAAATTCAAGAACCCTACATTTTACCAAGGGTAATACCCCAATTTCAGAATTAAATTTCCTTCTTACTTTCAAAATGAGCGTATTGTCTGGTATATCGGCAATAATATCCATCGGCACGATGGCCCACTCGAACAACTGAATTGCAACAATTTTAAATCGTACATTCTTTCCCTCACTCGTGCTCAATAACATGGTATCACTTCGATTAAGAGGCGATAGGAAAATTATGCTGTTTGGCGACAAATTGGAGATTTTATAATCAAAGGTGCGTGGGAAACTGACATTTTCTTCCCAAAACTTGAAAGTGCCTAAATTTTGACGTGGATTAAAATTTGCACTTCCATTTACGGACACTGGATTAATTGTTTCTGCTGAAAGAAACGGTCTGAAAAGTAGAGAAATTAATGTGAGTGCTATTCGAATTTTCTGCATCCGTTTTAGTTATCGAAAGTAAAATCAAACCAACTTAAAATCAACTACGATTCTCATTAGTTCGGATATACTTTTGATTTCGAATTTACGGAAAATATTCTTTTTATGTGTTTCTAATGTTAACACACTTATATGCAATTCTTCTGCGCATTTTTTAGATGACATTCCCGAAGAAATTACTTGAATTATTTCTAATTCTCGCTTTGTAAGTAGAGAAATAGCATTATGAATATTCTCAAATTGAGCGGTAAAGTTATCGTCTATCTTAGGATATGTAATGAATTTATCGGAAGGCTGAACAACAGAATTAATGATAAATTCTGCAGATACCTCTTTGCTTATACAACCTGCAAAGCCGTTAATTCTTGACTTATAAACTAAATACTTGTCTACAAATGAAGAAAGCAAAAACCAACGCAGTTTTTGACTGCCCTGATACATTTTTGGAGCATCCAATCCACTTTGACCCTGGCCTAATTGCGCATCAATTACAACTACATCCGGCCGATGTTCGTTGTCGGAATGGAGGAACTCTACCAATTTACTACACTCTTGAAAAATCCCAACCACCCGAATTTCTTCGCATTTAGAGAAGATCAAATTCAACCCCGCAAGAACAACTTGGTGATCATCACAAATGACAACGTTAACCATGAAACTAACTTTTTTCTTAATTATTTATTTTAATTGACCTTAACTACTTTTAAAGGGAAATCAAGAAAAAAAGCATTTATTCGCAGTTCAAACCCAAATTTTGTTGAGTTATCTGCAATATACAACAATAGTTTAATTGCATTTCAAATATGTGTATGCCCAAACTACTTGGGTTAAATTATAGGTACTTCTTCAAATATTGATACTGATATTTTACTGCTCATTCAAAGTAAACTTCGAGAATCTAAGCTAATTAAAACTCCAAACCCAATCTCAGATATCCTGTAGAATTGAATCCCAATTCGGCGAATAGCACAGAAATCCTTCCCCCAATGGAACCACCACCATAAAATATTCCTTGAGGTCCATCAATTAAAGAATTCCCTAAGTCATCGGAACAATCTATTAAACCGTAACCCAAAACTCCTTGAACATAAAACTCCCCTTCGGGTTTATTGATAAACGAATAACGAACTGGAACACCCACACCCAGATGAATGCTTTCTATGTATCCGGAACTAGAATAACTCATATTATCGTAGTAATCATAATAGATGTAATCAACGTCCTTTTGATGATAACCACCACCCAACTCAACGCCAATCTTAAGTTTATCGGACATTGTGTTTCCCAAAAAACCGATCATAAAACCTACACCGCTAGTTGATTGTTCATTGGTGGCTTGAATGTAATTGAAACTGCTATATCCTGGTGCATACGTGTAGCTGGCAGCTTTGGTTAAAGCAGATGTATATCCTCCGATACCTAAGCCCATATACACTTTCATGGGTGCATTTGAAGTCTGCCTGCTATTTGTATTAGTAACCACCTTGGAAGATCCGGCTGGACTAGACGATCCTGCCCATTGTGCAGGTAAAATTATACTAAAACCGCAACCGATAGTCAATAGCAGTCTTTGGAGAAAAATAAGATTCATTTTAGGAAACATTATGTTTGATTCTAATAATTTGGTTGAATTTGAAATACGTAGATTAAATAAAATTTGAATGGATTTTATTGGAGTTAAATAAATGTCATCTTACTTGTACATCAACCTTAGTTCAAGAATTGCTCAACATTCATTCTCCAAACATTGTATTTGTTGGTTGCACTACCACGAGTGCTGATGAAATAAATTTCTTTACCTGAGGGAGCCCATACTGCTGACGCATCGGTACCTGGATGGAAAGTTAATTGAGTTTCACCGGTTCCATCAGTTTTAAACAAATACAAGTCTAGATTCATAGGCCTTGCATTGGTTTTTGGAGTTGCACCTGAAACCAAAAGATATTTTCCATTAGGACTAACTTTAGGGCTTGAAAAAGAACGACGATTATCTGTAATAACTTGTGTTTCTGAACCAGACTCTAAATCAATTTTCCAAATTTCCGTTCTTGAAGAATTTTTAGCACTTCGAGTAACAAATAACTCTTTAGACGTTTTACCTGGCACGAAGCAAGGATTAAATCCTTCTGAATACTGTGTTTGCAAACCTGATTCCAAATCTATACTCCACAGTGAATAACCGCTTCCACTTGAACGCGAATAGAATAATGTTTTAGCGTCGTTTGAATAAACAGGATTCAATTCGCTTGCATCGGTTGCAGCAATTTGACGAACTGCGTTTCCTTTGGTTACTTCAATTTGGTAGATGTTGTAGTTCTCCGAACTTCCTACACCCACGCGATCTGAAAAAGTTAAGAACTTTCCATCGGGTGAATATGCAAAGTCAAAGACGTAGTTTCTGAAGGTTCTTTGAACTGCAGATGCCCCACCTTCGGTAGAACGGATATATAAATTGTTGGAGTTATTGTTGTTTCCTAAAAAAGTAAAATTTTTTCCGTCAGGAGAAATAGACAAAAATGTTGCTGTATTCCACATCAACACTTCAGTTCGAACAATCTCGTTACCGTTTTGAGCGGATTCTGTGGTTAATTGATACGCAGGCCCCTGAACAATATCGCTTTCTTTAGTTAACTGAGTGAAATTTACACCCCCTTCCTCCGGTGCAGTTAATGTAGTAAAAATTTCAGTTGAATAGGTTACACCTTGATTCAATAAATTACAAGATTCAAAACTAAGAGCAGTACCTAATGCTATTACACCTAAAACGGTTAATTTCATCGAAGTTTTTGACACGTTCATCATGTTGTCAAAATTAGATAGCTACAATTGATTGATAATACCTAAATTTTGGTAATATTCTAAAATAATTAGGCTCATTGAATTACATCAAACCACTTGGAAATATTAATTTTTATATCTATATTTGCAACCCATTTATCAACAACGTCCTACGGGTTAGGATGAATAATTGTAGAAAGAGAAAATTATGGCAACCAAAATCAGATTACAAAGACAAGGTAGAAAGAAAAGAGCATTCTACCACATCGTAGTGGCTGACTCTCGTTCACCAAGAGACGGTCGTTTCATCGAAAAATTAGGAACTTACAATCCTATTACCAATCCTGCTACCATTGATTTAAATTTGGAGCGCGCAACCGAGTGGTTATTGAATGGTGCTCAGCCAACCGATACCGCTGCTGCAATCCTTTCTTATAAAGGTGCGAGCTACAAAAAACATTTACAAGTAGGTGTGCGCAAAGGAGCTATCACTCAAGAAGAAGCTGACAAACGTTTCAACCAATGGTTGTCAGAAAAAGAAGCTCGTATTCAAGCTAAACGCGACGGATTATCAGATGCTGCTTCTAAGAAAAGAGCCGAAGCCTTACTTGCTGAAACCAAACGTAAAGAAGATATCGCTGCTCGTATCGCGGCTAAAGCAGCTGATGCTATCGCTGCTGAATCTGCAACCGAAGAAGGTGCTGAAGAAACTGCTGCTGAAGAAACTACCGAAGGCGCAGCTGAAGAAGCTACTACTTCTGAAGAATAAAAATCATCATGAATATTCTGCCTCCCAAAATCATTCATTTGGGTAAAATTACATCCAAACATGGTTATAAAGGCAGTTTAAACATACTTTGGGATGACGATGACTTAATCCCAGATGAAGGGGACTACCTTTTCGTGATTATCAACGAAAAAGGAGTCCCTTTTTTAATTGAATCCATGAATACAACTGGAGAAATCGTTAAACTTAAAAACGTAGACTCCGAAGAACAAGCTATTGCTCTGCTGGGCTGCACTGTTGGCCTAGACGAAGCGGATGTAGAATTCCAAAACGCCCCCATTCAATTGATCGGATTTCAAGTTATTAACCAAAATCAGTCTATAGGAACAATTACAGAAATCCAAAATTTTCCGGGACAACTCATGTTCACCGTTTCTTGCGAAAATCGCAATTTTTTAATGCCCTTTGTCGAAGAATGGATAGTGAATATCGATGAGAAATCACGAACTTTGTTAGTGGATCTGCCGGAAGGTATAATTGATCCAGACAATCATGAGAATTGATATCATTTCTGCCGTACCCGAACTACTTCATAGTCCTCTTCACTTTAGCATCCCCAAAAAAGCCCAAGAAAAAGGACTAGTTGAGATTCACATTCACAACTTGCATGAATTTGGCTTGGGTAAATATCGTCAAATTGACGACTATCCATTTGGCGGTGGAGCTGGAATGGTATTAATGGCAGAACCCATTTCCAAATGTATTGAACAACTTTTATCTGAACGAAACTACCAATACATTATTTATACAACTCCAGACGGAAAAACTTTCGACCAAAAGTCGGCCAATCAATTATCGTTGGCTGAAAATATTCTGATTCTCTGTGGACATTACAAGGGCATCGATCATCGAATTCGTGAACTGTATATTACACATGAAATTTCTTTGGGCGATTTCGTTTTGAGCGGAGGAGAAATTGCAGCCGCTGCAATCACTGATGCTATTGTTCGACTGATTCCCGGAGTAATAGGCAATGAAGAATCGGCATTAAATGATTCCTTCCAAGATAATTTATTGGCTCCCCCATTATATACTCGTCCTACAGAATTCAAGAATTTAAATGTTCCTGAAATTTTACTCAGTGGAAATCACGGTAAAATTGAAGAATGGCGCCTGGAACAATCCTTGGAGCGAACCCGATTGTTGCGTCCAGATTTACTCAATGACGAATCAATTGATTAATTTCCAATAGGTTTCAATATATTTCAGCCTCTATATTCATCCATCTGATAAAACCATTTCAGTATCAAGACTAAATAAACCAATATACACATCAGTAACCAACCACATTATTTTCTAAGAAAAACAGTCCTTTTTTTAACCAAAATCAACTCTATAGAAAACAAAGACCTAAACCAATTTATAACAAATAAAACCCTTTACTCTCACCTGAATCCCCAAAACACCAATAATGAAATTAAAATTAACACGACCTTTAGTCATTTTTGATTTAGAAACGACAGGAATAAATATCACTAACGACCGAATTGTTGAAATAAGCTTGTTAAAAGTTTACCCGAATGAAGATGAAGAATTAAGAACGTACCGAGTTAATCCTACCATTCCTATCCCCAAAGGTGCGAGTGCAGTTCATGGTATTTTTGATGCCGATGTTGCAGATAAGCCAACTTTCAAAGAATTGGCCAGCGAGATCAACCAATTCATTCAAAATTGTGATTTCGGGGGATTTAATTCAAATAAATTTGATTTCCCATTATTGGTAGAAGAATTTTATAGAGCAGGAGTGGATTTTGATATCGACAATCGTAAATTCATTGATGCCCAGCGAATATTCCATGTTAAAGAACCTCGAAATCTATCTGCGGCGTTGAAATTTTATTGCAATCAAACATTGGAAAACGCACATTCCGCAGAAGCAGATACGGTGGCAACATGGCAAATCATTAAAGCACAATTAGAACGCTATGAGGATTTGCCTAACGACATTAATGGTTTGAATCAATTTAGCGGACAAGATAATTTGGTTGATTTGGCAGGAAGATTTGTGTACAACGACAAAAAAGTGGCTGTTTTCAACTTTGGTAAACACAAAGGCAAAGCTGTGGCAGATGTTTTAAAATCGGAACCGAGTTATTACAACTGGATGATGGATGGTGATTTTCCATTGCAAACTAAAAAAGTACTCACTCGCATTCGACTTAGTTTAATGAATCAATAAAATACAATTCTGTTTTTTTGAACAATCTAAATTGCTGAACAAGTACTTCGAAAATTCCAGAACAAGAATTCTCAGAACTGCTGAACCGGAACGATCAGAATTGCGGAACAAGTACTTCGAAAATTCCAGAACAAGAATTCTCAGAACTGCTGAACCGGAACGATCAGAATTGCTGAACAAGTACTTCGAAAATTCCAGAACAAGAATTCTCAGAACTGCTGAAGTAACTCTACAAGTTTCAAAACAACAATTCAACAAATTCGAGCTATTACTTTTTAACGTAAATTGCTCATTTTATAAATCAAAACTACTACCCAATCCAAATATTTATGCCAAAAGAATTGAACTTTGATGATGATGATTTAACTAACGATTTTAACGATGATTACAGCACTTGGGATGCTGAAACGTTAAAAGCATTTCTATCGGGAAGCAGTGAGTTTTCTGCCAATGAAATGGTTGAAAAACTGAATTTCAGTACTTCAAGTAATTCAAATTCAAAAAATATTGGAGGATTAAAACCAGTTGAAAAAGGCGGTTTATCTGAGAGCAATCGTCGAAATTCTAAAAAAGATTCTCCTAAAATCCTTCCCATTGAAATCATCCAAGAAACGGAGAATTGGGTGGTAATCAATAAACCACCTTATATTCCAAGTTTGCCTGAACGTGGTAAATATACGGCAGAATCAGTAATCGAATGGGCCAAAAAGAAATGGGAAGATGCTATTCTTTGTCATCGACTAGATCGAGAAACTTCGGGATGTCTAATTGTAGCAAAAAATGCAGAAGCTTACCGACACATATCCATACAATTTGAAAAACGTCAAATTAAAAAATTGTATCACGCCATCGTTGATGGGAAAGTGAATTTTCAAGAATTATGGGTGGATTTGCCTATTAATACGGAAAACGTATTAAAAATTAAAATCGATAAACAGAATGGGAAATCCGCTCAAACATTATTCAATACAATTCAGAATTTCAACCATTTCACGCTCATTGAATGTCAACCCCGAACCGGTAGACTGCATCAAATTCGTGTCCATTTAGCTTCTCAAAATGCAAAAATAGCCTGCGACTTATTGTATGGAAGTCAAATTCCAAAATTAAGTTTGATCAAACGCAAATTATCTGGTGATGATACCGTATTAATGCCTCGATTCGCTTTACATGCTCGACAACTCGAGTTTCAAGATCTAAATGGTGAAATTTGTTCAATTCAAGCTGAATATCCCAAGGATTTTTCGGTATTCTTGAAATTACTCAATAAATACGATAAATAATATGCGCTGAAATGGAAGTTCCACAACTTGAAAAACTCCCAGAAAAAGAACTAAAAGCCGCTATTAAGCGAACAAAACAAAAGCCTCCAAAGAATTTGGATGAACTTTTTTATAATTGGCATGAAGAAACATTTGAAAAAGTAGATTGTCTTACATGTGCGAACTGTTGCAAGACAACATCTCCCATGTTTTTCGAAAAGGATATTGAACGTTTAAGCTCCTATTTTAAACTACGTCCAGCTCAATTTATTGAAAAATTTTTATTTCTAGATACCGATGGAATCTGGGCTTTAAAAAGTAGTCCCTGTCCGTTTTTAGGAAGCGATAATTATTGTTCTGTTTATGATGTTCGACCTAAAGCTTGTAGGGAATTCCCACATACCAATCACCGTAAAATGCACACTCATTTGCATTTAATTCCTCAAAACATCCAAATTTGTCCGGCAGTAATAGAAATAGCCAAAAAACTGATGGCCATTTAGAATTTATTCTTCCACATCATGCTTTCAACCGGGCGATTGGGTTGTCCACTGTATTTAGCATTTGCTTTAGAATTGTACGGCACCAAAATTTCACCCTCAACAGGGAAGTAAATTAATTGACCGATGGGCATTCCGGCGTAAACTCGAACCGGCATTTTTACGGAAATTTCTAGCGTCCAATTTCCGCAGAATCCCACATCGCCTTTACCCGCGGTGGCGTGAATATCTATTCCCAATCTACCTGTACTGCTTTTCCCCTCCAGAAATGGAACATGTGCGTGGGTTTCCGTGTATTCAGCCGTAACTCCCAGATATAAAGTATCAGGTTGCAATACAAATCCTTCATCTGGAATCTCGAAATGTCGGATGGTATTGTGTTTTTTTGCATCTAAAACTTCAGACTCATAAACCGCCAAATGAGGCCCAAGATGCACATCATAACTATTGCTTCCCAAAGCGTTACGATTGTATGGCTCAATAATGATGGTTTTTTTCTCGATTTCTTCGAGAATTCGTTGGTCTGATAAAATCATGCGCAAATATATCAAAATCCCTCCGAAATTCGGAACTACTTTCAATGAAACAGAAAGGATTCATTTTTGGCTTATTCTGCCATAAAATTCAACCTCACAATTATTTAAAATCAAAGTTTGGCTAAAAACCACGATGAAGAATGCGGTCCACTTTTTTTAAATCATTCACAGGTCTAAAGTCTCCAATTCTCTGTATAAAACTGATACTGGGCAACGGTAAATTAAACTGATTGTTCAACTTTCTAACTTCCCCAAAACGACCTTCTTCCGTGTATTTTCCTCCCCAATTGGCAAAATACATTACTCCCAACGACCAGCTTTTATTTGGATTTTTATTACTTATCAAACGAAATTGCACATTCGCATAAATAGATTTTCGTCCAACTACCAAGTTTTTATAATCCAATAAATACGGTGACCCTAGCGGATTGGTTGGGTCTTCTAATATGGGATTATTTTGTTCATCTAATTGCCACTTACTTACGTTACTCATGGTTTGATAACCTGGTGAATACCACAATTCACCCAATACGTAAATTGCCGGACTAAGACGTTTACATCCTCCAAGCTGGAACATCATCGAGGTTGAAGGTAAAAAGTTGGCAGACCAAATCCCCAAAGCTGCTGTTAAATGATCATGAATTCCACCGTAAGTATATCCACCAAAAACCATGTTGGTCGTTAATGAATTTCCATCACTCAGAAACATGGAATTCGCAAAGATGTCTCCAACAATTAAGCGTTGTTTAGGCGCCACTTCCACAGAATATTGGGGAGCAACATAGGCATAAAAAGGAAGAACTACTCCAGCCGCTACGGAGATATTATTGGTAAAACCGTATTGAACATCATTCAAAACACCATTGAAATTTTGATATTGCAATGTACGCTTTTCAACTGGGTAACCCGACTGCATGAAAATGTAGCGACCACCAATTAATTTAACCTCTTCAATAATTGGCAAGATAACGGCTTTCCCTTTTTCGGGGGACAGTGAATCTGCTAGAACAAAATTTCCACGAATAGAAGAAAATAATGTGGTAAAAGTCAAAGTCAGAAGTCCCCAATAAAGTTTCATTACTGCAAAGATACAACGAAATTAATGTTTGATTTTCCAAGAAATAATTTGGGAATCATCGCTACAGGAAATCAATGTTTCATGATCCAACCAAATAATCTTATTAACTGAACTTTTATGAGCTAATTCTTTATGAATCAATATGTCTCCACCATCTACATCCCACAATCGGATACACTTATCCATGCTTCCAGAGGCCAGCAATTTTCCGCAGGGAGAAAATGCCAAAGCATGAATACTGAACCAATGTGCATCAATCTGTTTATGGATATTCAAGAATTCATCAGTAATCCAGATTTTAGCATCTCGACCTCCCAAAGCACAAATTTTCTGATGTTGAACCATTTGAAACAGTGTGTTTCTCCCTATGGTGTATTCTTTGATACGTTGGAATTCAAAATTATCCCAGTTATCGCCTAAAATTTCCCATTCGTACACCAATCCTGATTGTCCACCCACTCTTACTCTGTTGCCCAAATTAAAGTTTGAATTGATGCATCTCAAACTGCCTGGAATTGCAATCGATTTTACCAAAAATTTCATTGGATTATTTATATCCCAAAGAGCAAGTTTCCCATCTGCCGAACACGATACGATAATCCTACTTTCTTTTGATTGAAATTCTGAATATTCATTAAAATCAAAAACCCCTTTTTCATGGATTCGAAACTCCCACATTTTCTCAAATTTCAATTCTACCGGAATTTTCATTTGGGAGCTCAACTCATTACTACTGCCATTGGCTAAATTCACATTATCATCATTAAAATTATCTGATCGTAACTCCTCCGCTGAACGAACATTTTTATCTATGGAAACATCATTGCCATCCGATGTTTGCAAATCCTGATTACTGTGGTTAAGCCCGCTCTGTAGTACAGGAAAACCCATTTTTCGGAATGCGTAAACCGTTCCAGATTGACCTCCAGCAAGTATAAATTCACTTTGACTTCCTAAAACACAGAGCGAATAAATGGGCTCACCGGTTTGAGCAATTAATCTACCGTGAGATTCAGTACCGCTTGGCCAATGAACAATCCACCCTTCCGATCCAGCAGAAAACCATCCCCCAAGACCATCTAACTGAATATCATAAACAGCTTGTTTGTGTCCCAAAAAACGATTTTCCAACAAAAGATTTAACTTTGAACTCATGATTTTAATAGATTCTTGGGTTTGCGAAGAAAGTGGCAGCCAACTTTGGTTTTACAAAACTAACGCATCGTGGTTGGAAAGCGAAACTCAAGAAGAAATTCCTGTTAAAATCAACGGACGCATTCTAGAGCAACGAGCAACTCATTGGATTCAACAAGAATTGCACCCAGAAACATACATTCAAAAAAACGAATTTGGGAAACCCGAACTGGTTGCTACAGGAATGGAGTCTTCCCCAGATAAATTACAATCCATATTACCTTACATCAATTACAGTCATACGTTATTGTTTCAGAATAACTCCAATTCAAACAAATCAATAAATTCAAATCCCAATATAAATAACCCGATTTCAAAGAAAGATTTTGGAAAGGAATGTTGGGTTTTATGGGGTACCCATAAGGAAAAACCCATCGGTGTAGATGTTGAAAGCGTGCGACCACAAATTGATAAAATCAAGTCCAAGTTTTGCAGGCCCGAAGAAATGGTATTTGCGAATACTTCAGTGAAGACACTCCTCATTTGGTCAGCAAAAGAAGCCATGTATAAGGCTTATGGCAAGAAAGAAATTGACTTCAGAGAGCAAATGATGGTACACCCATTTGTTGGGTTTTCTACAGATGATCAACTATTGGATTCAGACAAATTACCAGAAAGTACTTCAGAATTATCTGAATCAACTGCATTTTCCCACCACACAACTGACTCTTCAAATTCGACTTCAAGGCAAAATTCCGAATTGCAAACCATCCATTTTTCGGGGGAACTATGGGGCGATAGACACTACTACTTTGATCTTTTCGCTCGTTGGTATGAACCCTTTGTTGTAGTTTGGGCCATAGAAAGTAAATCAGCCCATTAATTTCGTGTTTTACAACACATTCACCGGCCTAAATTCACTATATTTGCGGGCTAATTATGGAACAAATCCGCAACTTTTGCATCATTGCACATATTGACCACGGTAAAAGCACTTTGGCTGATCGTTTGTTGGAATACACTAAGACCATCGATAAACGCCAAATGCAAGCTCAATTGCTCGACGATATGGACTTGGAGCGGGAGCGTGGAATTACCATCAAAAGTCACGCCATTCAGATGAACTACGAATTGGATGGCAAAAAATATATTTTGAATCTTATTGATACCCCAGGTCACGTAGATTTTAGCTATGAAGTGAGTAGATCTATTGCTGCTTGTGAAGGAGCACTTTTGATTGTGGATGCAGCTCAAGGAATTGAAGCTCAAACCATTTCAAATTTGTTCATGGCCTTGGAACACAATTTACACATCATTCCGGTATTAAATAAAATTGATCTACCTGGAGCCATGCAAGAGGAAGTTAAAGACGAGATTGTGGATTTGTTGGGATGCGATCGCGACGCCATCATTCCTGCAAGCGGCAAAACCGGTTTAGGTGTATTCGATATTTTAAGAGCCATTATTGAACGAATTCCTGCGCCTAAAGGAAATCCTTCTGGCTCGTTGAAAGCGCTTATTTTTGATTCCGTTTTCAATCCATTCCGCGGTATTATTGCTTACTATCGTGTTCTTGATGGCGAAATTCACAAAGGACAACACGTTAAGTTTATGAATACCGGCATGGATTATCATGCCGATGAGGTGGGTGTACTAAAATTGGAATTAACCCCCAAAGATGTCATTAAAGCCGGTGATGTGGGATACATTATTTCAGGAATCAAAGATGCTAAAGAAGTTAAAGTCGGTGATACGATAACCGATTTTGCAAAGCCCGCTGAATCCGAAATTAAAGGTTTTGAAGATGTAAAACCCATGGTATTTGCTGGAATTTATCCCGTTGAAACCGAAGATTTCGAAGAATTGCGCGATGCAATGGGTAAATTACAACTGAATGACGCCTCCATCGTTTTTGAGCCAGAAAGTTCTGCCGCTTTGGGATTTGGTTTCCGCTGTGGATTTTTGGGGATGCTACACTTGGAAATCATACAAGAACGTTTGGAACGCGAATTCAACATGACCGTTATAACTACCGTTCCTAACGTTAGCTATATTGCTTACACTACCAAAGGCCAAACCATCGCCGTAAACAATCCGAGCGACCTTCCCCCACCCGATAAAATCGACTATGTGGAAGAACCTTATATTCACGCAACCATCATTACTAAGTCCGATTGGGTAGGTCCTGTGATGGGTCTTTGCCTAGATAAAAGAGGTATTCTTAAAAATCAAGTGTATATCACTGCCGATCGCGTAGAACTAACCTTCGATATGCCTTTGGCCGAAATCGTGTTTGACTTTTACGATCGTTTGAAAACCATTTCTAAAGGATATGCAAGCTTCGATTATCACCCCATTGGATATAAAGAAAGTCACTTGGTAAAAATGGACATTTTGCTCAATTCCAAACAAGTGGATGCCTTAAGTGCCATCATTCACCGAGACAATGCATACGATTTAGGGAAAAAGATTTGCAAAAAACTCAAAGATTTAATCCCAAAACAACAATTTGAAATTGCCATTCAGGCCGGAATCGGAGCTAAAATTATCGCCCGTGAAACCATCTCCGCGTTACGTAAAGACGTGACTGCCAAGTGTTACGGCGGAGATATATCTCGAAAAAGAAAGCTTTTAGAAAAACAAAAAGAAGGAAAAAAACGGATGAGAAGTGTTGGTAACGTAGACATTCCTCAAAGTGCCTTCATGGCTGTTTTAAAACTGAATGATTAGTAACTTTGGGTGAATGACACCCAAGGAAGAACTTTTATCACTTTTAGTACTAAGTCAATTACCCGGTATTGGACCTATTTTAGGTAAAACATTAATTCGGCATTTTGGATCAGCAAATGCTGCAATTAATGCAAATAAATCGTCTTTTTTAGCCAGTCCAGTTTCCAATGAAAAAATTTACAATCACTTAGTCAATCAAAAAGAACAGCTATGGAAAAAGGCAGAAACGGAATGGTTGTTTTGTCAAAAATACAATATTCAAATACTGAGCTTTTATCAAGAGGAATATCCTATCCGTCTAAAACAACTTGTTGATGCACCGCTCCTATTATTTTTCAAAGGCAAAACTACATTAAATGCACCTCGGACTTTAGCTATTATTGGAACTCGAAAACCTCGACCCGAAAGTTTAGAGTTAACCCAACAAATTATTCAAGATTTAAAAAATTTAGGTGTCCAAATCATTAGTGGTTTGGCTTATGGGATCGATATTTCTGCACATCGAAATTCTCTGCAAAATCAACTATCTACCATTGGAGTTCTCGCTCATGGATTAGATACGATTTACCCTACCAACCACCGACAAACTGCGCAAGAAATGGTGAATCAAAATTCTGGTTTACTCACTGAAATGATTCACAGAACCAAATTACACCCGGACTTGTTTCCTAGAAGAAACCGAATAGTTGCTGGATTAAGTGATGCGGTATTGGTGGTTGAAAGTAAAAACACCGGAGGCAGCATGTCTACAGCTCAAATTGCACGTAGCTACGATCGCGAAGTCTTTGCCATACCCGGAAGTCCGTTTTTCGGATACAATACGGGTACAAATGCTCTAATTAAACGCAATGTGGCGCATCTAATTGAATCTGCCGATGACATTATACACTGGATGAAATGGAACCCTGAGAAATCGAGTACAATCGATGCTAAAAATTTAAATAGTGGGGAAATAAATGGTTTTTTTGATCTAAACAGCGTCCAACATCCCCAGAAAAAACAAAAATCCCTTTTTGAAATTTTGAATCCAGTCGAAGAAGAGATTTTGAATTTACTTGCCAATCAGGCCAAGCACATTGATGAACTGTTGATATTAAGTCAAATACCGATTCACCAGCTAACGCTTTCATTGTTAGAATTGGAACTAAAAGGGCTTATAAAAACAATGCCCGGAAAGTATTTTTCCCGGGCATGATTTGGCCTTCATCATTTGGCATATTCAGATAATTTTGTTGTGGTTCAACTCATTTTCTATGTTAAACTAATAGGAGCCGCTAATTATTTTTTCTTCGCTCTTGCTTGACTCACTTTCATGGCTTCTTCCATTTTTTGTTGGAAAGCCGATTTCTTTACCGGTTTTTTACGAGCTTCTGCAATTTGCTTGTGCAATTTGTCATCATCTACCATTTTACGAATAGCCCATTGTTGACCAAATGTAATCATATTACTAACGAAGTAATACCAAGTCAAACCCGATGCGTAATCGTTCAAAACCCCTAAGAAAATTACGGGCATTAAATATCCCATCCACTTCATTTGACCCGTAACTCCAGAAATTTGATTGTTCAAATGGGTATAAATCAAGGTAGAAGCCGTCATTAACAAGGTAAAGAAACTCACGTGATCTCCGTAAAAAGGAATATTAAATCCTAAATACGGACCGTCCCACTGTGATAAATCGTGTGACCATAAAAACGTTTTTTGTCTGAGTTCAAAAGCATGTGGGAAAAACTGGAACATGGCAAACAAAATAGGCAATTGCAATAACATTGGAACACAACCACTCAAGGGACTCACTCCTGCTTTTTTATACAACGCCATATTTTCTGCTTGCACTTTTTGCAAATCGTTGTTGTGTTTTTCTTTAATTGCGTCCATTTCGGGCTTCAAAATTCTCATTTTAGCTGTTGAAATGTACGATTTGTAAACCAATGGCAATAACATGGTTTTTATGATGATGGTTAACAACATTATCATAATTCCCGCATTTCCGATTAAACCTTGAAGGAAGGTAAAAATGGGTAATACCAAACCTCTGTTTACCCAACCAAAAATACCCCAACCCATAGGAATGATGCGTTCAACCGAAGCTTCTTGAATACCAAAATCTACATTCTCTAATGTATTGTATTGATTGGGACCGAAATAAAATTCAAAATCCAACTTTCGATTCGGCTCACCATTGTAAGCAGAGAATAATTGAATACCTACCGGTTTAACATCCACTGAATCCGAGGGTTTGTTCAATCCCATATTTAACTTAGCATCGGTTAAAATATCGCTTGGACTGGAAATAATACTTGAGAAATACTGCTGCTTAAACGCCACCCACTGTACCTTGTTTTTCAATACTTCGGAGGCTTCTTCAGTAGAAGTTAACGTAGTTAGTGATTCATCAGGCAGTTTGTACACAATTGCAGCATTTTGCGTTTCCCATTTCATGTCGCGCTCTTGCTTTTGAAGAGTGGCATTCCAATTGAATTTAAAATCAGAATTTCCGCGTCGAACAAATCGCTCCATGCCCACAATATCCAATTTATAATCAACCTGGTATGGTTTCTTAGGATCTAAAGTGTATGATTGTTGAATGTAAGAAGAATCATTTATTTTCAACTGAAGTTTTACCGAAGAATTGGTTTTAGCCGCTACTTCCCAAACAAATTGATCGCTGCTAAGTGGATTCCCATTTTCATCATTCCATTGCCAAACCATTTTGTTTTTCTGAGCATCAAGAAGGATAAGGTCGGATGAATCTGAACGCTTGAATTCTTTCAATTTCACTTGAGAAATTGTTCCACCCATTTTTGCAACAGTAATGGACAATTGGTTGTTCTCAATTACAATGTCTTTAAACTTTTCGGGGGATGCAACCACCATTTCACGAGTTGGTTGTTGAAATGCTGTATTGTTGTTGTTTGCGGTTGCTAAACTAGAATCCGATGAATTTCCGGTAGAATCCGATGAATTCATTTTTGCAGATTCACTTTTCTTAAGATTTTCAGCATTGATTTGCTCCACTTTAGCCAGAGAATCTTGAGTTCTTTGCAACTGTGCTGCTTGTTCGGGGGTCGGAGCTGTATACCAGTAATACCCGGCAAGAATTAAAAAGATTAATGAAAATCCAATTATTGTATTACGATCCATGATTTGGTGCAAAGGTACAATAATTTCACCCTTTTCAAATAGACTAAAGTTATTTGCAGTTGCTCATGT
Organism: Chitinophaga pinensis; assembly: GCA_945890895.1. Taxonomy (GTDB): domain Bacteria; phylum Bacteroidota; class Bacteroidia; order NS11-12g; family UBA955; genus VMCP01. The sequence continues at coordinate 49,321 of CAMDDG010000002.1, forward strand.
ATTCCAAATCAGGAATAATGCATTTCTAACGGTGATATACTCGTGGGAAATGATTTCTCCAATGTGCAATAAGTCATACAATCCATCACAAAAGTTGATAATTTTCAATAAGGAGTTTTACAAAGTATTTGCAAATTCCAAAACTTGTTGTTTTTAAATTGTAAAAAATAGGATTTCATAGATTTTAAACCGTATATTTGCACCCTGAAAAATAAGATGGCTAACATTGGTAAAATTTCACAGATTATCGGTCCTGTTGTAGACGTAAGCTTCAACGAGGCAGGATCCCACCTACCTAAAATTTATAATGCATTGGTAGTAACCAAAGATAACGGACAAACTTTGGTGTTAGAAGTTCAGCAACATTTGGGAGAAAACATGGTGAGAACAATCGCTATGGATGGTACCGAAGGTTTGCGTAGAGGTATGGAAGTTGCCGACAAAGGTACTACCATCACCATGCCAACAGGCGAATCCATTCGTGGTCGTCTGATGAACGTTGTGGGTGAGGCTATCGATGGTATGGAGAAATTGAATAACGAAAATGGTCGTGGTATTCACCAAGCAGCGCCTACCTTCGAAAATTTGAGTACTTCGACCGAACCTTTGTACACAGGTATCAAGGTAATCGATTTGTTGGAGCCTTATGCAAAAGGGGGTAAAATTGGATTGTTCGGTGGTGCCGGTGTAGGTAAAACCGTATTGATCATGGAATTGATCAACAATATTGCAAAAGCATACTCAGGTATGTCTGTATTTGCTGGTGTGGGTGAAAGAAGTCGTGAAGGAAATGACTTGTTGCGTGAGATGATTGAATCAGGTGTAATTCGTTATGGTGAAGAATTCAAACATTCTATGGAATCAGGTGGATGGGATCTATCTAAAGTAGACATGAATGAACTAGCAAAAAGTCAAGCTACCTTGGTGTTCGGTCAAATGAACGAACCTCCAGGAGCACGTGCTCGTGTTGCTTTGTCAGGTTTGACGGTTGCCGAATATTTCCGCGATGGTGATGGTGAAGGTGCTGGTAAAGACATCCTATTCTTTATCGATAACATTTTCCGTTTCACTCAAGCAGGTTCTGAGGTGTCTGCTTTGTTAGGACGTATGCCTTCTGCCGTAGGTTATCAGCCTACTCTTGCTACTGAAATGGGTGTGATGCAAGAACGTATCACTTCAACCACTCGTGGTTCTATTACTTCAGTTCAAGCAGTTTATGTACCCGCAGACGATTTAACGGATCCAGCTCCTGCAACTACTTTTGCTCACTTAGATGCAACAACAGTATTAAGTCGTAAAATTGCTGAGTTGGGTATATACCCTGCAGTAGATCCTTTGGATTCTACTTCTAGAATTTTGTCAAGAGAAATTTTAGGTGATGATCATTATAACTGTGCTCAACGTGTAAAAGCATTGTTGCAACGTTATAAAGAACTTCAAGATATTATCGCAATCTTGGGTATGGACGAATTGAGCGAAGAAGATAAATTAGTTGTATCTCGCGCTCGTCGTGTTCAACGTTTCTTGTCTCAACCTTTCCACGTTGCTGAACAGTTCACTGGTTTGAAAGGAGTATTGGTTGACATTAAAGACACCATCCGCGGTTTCAATATGATTATGGACGGTGAGGTGGATGAATATCCAGAAGCAGCATTCAACTTAGTTGGTACCATCGAAGATGCTGTTGCTAAAGGTAAAAAATTATTAGAAGAAGCTGCGGCTTAATTATTTTAAATTAAACGGAAATGTTTGTTGAAATTTTAACACCAGATAACACCCTATTCTCAGGAGAAGCTGATTTAGTTACTCTTCCAGGAAGCAAAGGAAGTTTTCAGGTAAAACACAATCACGCCGCTTTGATTTCTAGCTTAAATGCAGGAACTATAGAGGTAAAATCGAGTGCTTCATCCAACACCTTTAATGTTAAAGGTGGATTAGTTGAAGTACTTGCCAACAAAGTAACGGTGTTGGTTTAAACGAAAAATATCCACTAATTATATCAAGGCCACCTTTTCAGGTGGCCTTTTTTGTGCTGATTACGCGATCATATCCATAGCTCTATTGGTTATTAAAATTTGTTAATCTAATTCTACTTTTATTTCTAGATACTCCAATCCTACTCTCAGTTTTATATAATTCCATTATAACTTTCTGTCTTAGAATAACAAATTCTACTTCACTCTATTCAATTCTAATGTACTTTAAGCATCAATCAATTAAAAAACTGGAACGTAAATGTAAATGGTTGATTTTAATAAAACACCCTATTTAATCAGTTCCATTCTAAGGAATCCTTTTTCCGAAATACGAAATAAACCGATTTAGTTTTGTTTACTGTTTCAATCAACTAGATAAACAAGGAATAAAAATCAAAATATCCATTCATCCGAATTATGTTTAACTTTATCGATATCCACTTAAACATAATAACAAATTTATTCTATACAACTATTGATTTTCAATTACTTAAAAAATAAAACATAAATTTATCAATATTATTGTTTAAGTATTTAACCACATACATTAAACAATAAACGTTGAATAATACCTGAATACTATAGATATTTGTTTAACGATTTGCTATGAAGGTTACACAATTGAATTTCGACAAAATGATGGAGCAAGAACTAGCGCCACTAAGAAACTATGCTCTATCTCTAACTCACGATATGGATGATACTAAAGATTTAGTGCAAGACACTATCTTAAAAGCATATCGATATAGAGAGAACTTTAAAGCAGGGACCAACTTACGAGGTTGGCTTTATACTATTCTAAAGAATTCTTTTATCAACAATTATAGAAGAAATCAAAAACGAAATACGTTTTTAGATAGTACTGAAAATACCTATTTTTTAGATATACCTTCTCATAAGGTTGACAACGATGCGGAATTAAAATTCATTCGTAAAGATTTGGATTCAGCGGTAGAATCATTGCCTTATGATTTGAAATTGACTTTTAAGTTAAATGCAGAAGGATTTAAATATCACGAAATTGCCGAAGAACTCAACATACCTATTGGAACAGTTAAAACCAGAATATTTATTGCACGCCGTGTTTTAAGAGAAAAATTGAAAGATTATGCTCTAGAATTTGGCTATCAATTACAACCAGCGTAAATTGAACATTCAATGTACGTTCCAGTTAGCAATCACTATACTTATATATTCTTAGATATTGTAACCATTGTAGGGCCACTTTTTCTATCTTTCGATAAAAAAGTGGCCTATTACAAGTACTTAAGAAAATTTGCAATTTCCACCTTCTTCACATCCTTAGTTTATATCATTTGGGATATTATTTTTACTCAACAGGGTGTCTGGAAATTCAACCAAGACTATTTAATCGGTTTAAATATTGTAAATCTGCCCATTGAAGAATACGGATTTTTTACGGTAGTACCTTATGCATGTATTTTTATTTACATGTGTTTGAAAATTTATTTTCCAAAAATTGCTATCCCTTTCAATTTTACTTGGTCTCTTATTACTCTTGGTTCTATACTTCTAGGCATTATTTATTTTGATAAAATATACACGTTTATTACGTTCGGCTTAATTGCATTAACTCTGACATTAATGAGGACTTTTGCCAGTTCGTTTTTGAAAAAATATTGGAGTCATTTTTTTATCTCTTGGGTCATAGCTATTATACCCATGGCTTACGTAAATGGAGTTCTAACTTCAAAACCTGTACTCATCTATAATGACCTTCAAAATATGGGTTTCCGCATTGGAACCATACCATTCGAAGATTTCTTCTATAACTTTTTGTATATGCTCTGGAGCATTAGTATTTTCGAGTTACTGCTCCAAAAAAGTCAATTCGATAAAAAGTAACAAAATCCAAAGAATATCTCTTATTGTAGTTGGCAATTTTCAATGAAGGGTAATTAAACACCACATTTTAAATCAAAGTCGTAAGTACACCAAAAAAAAAAAGTAAACTCTAGATAAATAAAAACTAGCTACAACTAAAGAGTTAACACACAATCGCTTTTAACGAGTAACAACGTTAGATTTGCATATTCTAACCCAGAATAACATAGTGTAAATAGTAGAATATAAAGCGTATTAGACCCAAATTCAATGTTGATCTAAACTAAATTTTAATTGACAAACACTGAAAAAAAATGATAACCACTAATTCCAGACAGCGGTATCATTTAAAGACATCTCCTTTGCTTGTTTACGTTGGCGTTTAGTGAAGGGAATCGGTACATATTTTTCGGGATACCGTTTTAGATCTTTTAAAATTCTGTTTAATTCAACTGTAGTAGAGTTCAAATTTTGGTACAGCGACTCATCGTAAATCAATTTCCCCAGACTTCCTTTACCTGATTTCATTTGATTTGTTAAGGAATTCAAACCAGAAATCAAACTATCTGAATGTTCCAAAATACGAGCTATTTTAATAGTATCTAATCCTTCTGTTGACTTATCTATTCGAGTCAATGTTGATCGGATTGACTTATTATATTCTTTAAGATTATCCGTAAACACAGCCAAATTTTTCATTGATGCTTCAACATATTCAGTATTCGATGAAATCATTCCACGTGAATCTCTTAATAATAATTTCAACTCATTCATTGCTCCTGGTAATTCTGTTAATGCCTGATCTAAACCCGGATGATGTAAAACACGATTCATTTGAGTTAGAAGCGAGTCTACCTTTGATGCTATGGGTAATACTTGTTCATTGATTGCAGAGAACTGATCACTTGCATAAGTTCCCAACAATGTATCACCATCTTCGGCGTAATTTTTAGATGCACCTAAAACCAATCGTACTTTTTGACCACCTAACAATTCCGATTGAATTTGAAACTTAGAATCCTTGGGTATTTCCAAACTCGACGCCACTTCAAATCGAGCTTCCATTCTCTTCCCATCATCAGTAATATCTATTGAGGATAACTGACCAATTCTCAAACCATTATAAATAACGGATGTACCTACACCCAATCCTTGAGTACTATCGTAATAAACTATAAATTCTTTCCCTCGGGTAAATGGATTGTCTTTCCCTCGCATAAAATTGTATCCCAAGATAAGAATGGTGATTGCAATGGTGGTGAGTGTGCCAACTTGAAACTCTTTCGACAAACCTTTAAAAATAGACATTAGTTCAAAATTACTAATTTTAATTTAAATGCTGTTAAAACTCGATAAAACGAACTCGATATTTGATTCACTATAATTTAGAAATTAAATTTTATTGAATCAGTAACCTAAATGATTCCTAGAAATTACCCAAGAGTACTCTTATTGAAAACAAATAGAAGCTTAAAACAATCTTAGGTTCTCCCAAAAATCAATACTAATACAAATTAGTTCTTATTCAAAAAACTTACCCTATCCATCTTTAATATTTCTATTTAAAATAAATATTAATATCTAAGAAAACGATTTAGTAAGGGAATGTAATCCAAAAGCAAGAGTAATAGACAATAAAAAAGGCCTTGGAAATTAATCCAAGGCCTTTCCTTAATATAGGTTATCTATAATTAGTTATTTACAACCAATTTTTTAACAGCTGTCTGACCGTTATTAGTGATACGAACGAAGTAAACACCTTTAGCGTTTCCAGCTAAGTTGAATTCTTCAGTTCCCATTCCACCTTTAACCACACGTGTTGCAACTGTAGCACCTACTGCATTAACTACTTCGATATTTACAGATTCGTTGTTGTTAACTGCGTAAGAAACATTCACTAAACCAGAAGTTGGGTTAGGATGAACGTTTACTGCATCTTCCAAGTTGAAGTTTTTAACATCCATGTAGGTGTTTTGGCAATTTGGAGGATACGCTACGAATACTGTACGAGATACGATAGCGGCTTGATTACCACTTGGATCAGAAAGTGAGTAGTTGATGTAGTAAATACCAGCTTCCATAACATTCACGTTATGTGAAACAACTTTCACTAATGGTTCTAAATCACCAGCAGAATAGTAGTTATCTTTCACAATCAAACCAGTCAATGACCAGAATGGAGTACCAACGCAAGCAGATACTGGAGGCGCTGTTAATTCTGGAGCAATGCGGTCAACTACTTTAACAAATCTCTTCTTAGTAGCTTTATTGCCACTTGCATCTGTAGCGATGTAAGTTTCTACATAAGTTCCTAATGTGTAAGGATCTACTTTACCAGTGCGAACTACTGAAACTTGAGTAGGACCATAGTAGTTATCAGATACTGTAACACTACGAGATGAATAATCATCATTCACGTCATGTAAAATGGTGTCTGAAGTATTCAATTCAATGTTTGGAGCGATGAAATCATCAACAATATAATTAATTACATAACCATCTTCATCCGCTTTGTTACCAGATGGATCTACAGCGCCGTAGAAGATTGGATAAGTAGCACGTTGTTGGTTGTTAACAACACCGTTGAATCCAGGATCTTTCTTCAAGAAGATGTTACCATTACATGGATCTAAAGCGTAGATATCATCAACAAATGCAGTATTGATTTGTACGTTGATTGTCATGTTGTTGGTGATACGCTTACCTAAACGGTAGATACCGGGCTTCTGAGTATCGCGAACACGTACCAAACGAACTTTAGTAGATTCATTACCTTGAGCATCTTTCACGCTGTAAGTAATAGTGTAATCACCAGTAGCACTAGGATCTACAGTACCATTAACTTTAATAGCAGAAGTTAAATCACCATCAACAGCATCATTAGCAACAGCACCTGGATCAGAGAAAGTTCCACACTGCTCAACGGTTACTGTATCGTTACCTTGTAAGGTCAATACTGGACCGGTTCTGTCTAATACAACAATGATAGTACGAGTTTTAGGCATTGCTTTGTTACCAGATGCATCAACTAAGTTGAATTCCATACTGTAAACACCTGCAACTGAACAATCCAAATCAGAAGTGATAACCACTTTGTTTGTCAAATCACCTTCAGTTCCATCAGATGCTTTATACGTTTGAGAAGCTACTTCTTGATAGCAAGCGCTAGCTGAAGATGTTCTTTCAACACGTACGGTATCTGAACCAACCAAAGAAATCATAGGAGCAGTGTTATCATTAGCCAATAAAATTGGATAATCTTCGAATTCACCAACTTGGTTTACACCACATGGGCTATTAGAGAATGAACCGTAAGATGCACCTACACGCATTCTTGTTACACCTTCAAACGATTTAGCAATTTCAGGAACTGTGAAAGTAGCGTTAGCAATTAAACCCTTCATAGCACCTGTAGACATAACTTCTTCACCTGCATCATCAAAATCACCATCGATGTTCCAGTCGATCCAAGCTTTGTAGTTCACTTCGTTTGAGCTAGTTTTACGAGCAACACTCATGCTATAAGTAGCACCGAAAGTCATGTTCATAGCACGTCCATCCGTAAATGAAGTGTAAGAAAGACCTGATTCAGTTTCGCTATTCAATAAGAATTTGTTGTTTTTGTCGATTACAGCAACTTTAGCGATAGCAACGTCTTTAGAAGTCATGTTGGTCAAAGGAATGCAATAGTCTAAACAAATTACATATTTAGCTTTGATAACTTTCTTCTCAGTAGTAGTACGACCAGCGGTACCATTGTATGCACTCAAAGTGAAGGTGTAAGCACCACCAGCAGTGAATTCAATTTCAGGATTTTGGCTCTTAGAAGTAGTTCCATTTACATATTTAAATGTAGTTGGGAAAATACTCCATTCGAAAACGTCAGCATAATCAGAAGTGGTAGTGAATTTAACTGGCTGACCAATAGTTGGACGCAGGTTATCCGCTTTGAAATCTACAAATTCAGCTTTAGTTGGAGTGTATACAGTAATGTTTTTGCAAGCTGTATCGAAACCAGTACAAGTTTGGGCAACCATACATACTTTGTAAGTTCCGTCAGTGTAGAAACGCTCAGAAGCATCAGCAGTGTAGAAATTATTAGTTACATTACCTTGGTTATCAGAGATTTCCCAGAAATAATTAGGAACACCTTTAGTATTTGCAGTTTTGTTGAAGAAGTTAGCCGCAGCACCGTTACCAATTGGATTGTATTCGATGTCGAAGTTAGCATCCGGTAAAGTTGGAGTTTCCAAATCAGAATCCCAGTTCAAAATAAATCCACGAGATACACCAGAACCATTCGTTTGGAAAGTGATAAACGCAGCACCTGACATCAATTTCAAGGTTGCTGTATCGTACATAATTTGATTGCTCTTGTTAATTTTCGCAACCACTTTGTTTGGATCCTCTTCGTCAGAATCGTAAATAGTCAAAATATCACCGTCATCAGCTAAAGAAAGGTCAGCAAATTTCAATCTGATTTCTTGAGCACCGCAAGGTAAAATTTGGAAATAGTCGATAGATGTTTTTCTGTTGTTTGCATAATCGCCAGTTGGACCAGCATGGTCAAACAAACGTCCAAAACGTGTTGTTGCCTCTTTTTGAGGACCCATGTAGTTGTCCAAAGTAGGTAAGCATTCTACGTAACGGTCTTTACAAACTGTTTTAGATGCACCTACACCATTTGAAGATGTCAAACATACTTTGTGCCATCCAGCTTCGTTCATGTAGAACTTAGGATTTTGAGCAACAGAAACGTCATCTCCAATACCAGTTGGTGAATAAATTTCCCAAGACCAAGAAGTTGGACCGTTAGAACTCAAGTCAAACAATTGTACTTCATATCCCAATTCCACTTCGTTGTTATCAGCAATAAAGTCAGCAGTAGGAACCACAGTAGGTGCAGTAATTGTAACTACTTTGGTAGTTGAATCCTTGATACCGCAATAGTCTACTACCATTTTCACATCGTACTTACCAGCAGATGTCCAACGAGCAGAACCTTTAGTACCAGTTCCAGCGATTACTTGAAGCGCTTGATCGAATGTCCATTTGTAAGAAGCACCAGGATTAGGACTGGTTGCAGGGAATACTACAGGGGAACCTTCCCAATTAGGACCGGTTGGAACAACAAAATTAGCCACAGGTGTTGGACCTAGCTTGTAGTTTACTTCCAAATCAAATACGTTACCGTAACCAGCGATTGCTCCACAACCTTGATTTTTAGTTAAGGTATTTGAAGTCATACAACCGCGGAAACGCATGTGACTCTTACCAGCTTTTGTGAAACAAGGAACTTTAACGTCGAACTTGTTTACAGAAGCGCCAATAGTGTACATACTTGGATCCACAACGCACTCAGCTGCTTCAAACTGAGAATTCAAACTTGCATCCATCCAAACACCTGGGCGTGTGTAGTAACCAGCCCACTCAGTTCCTGTAATTTCGATGGTGATTTCTTCTCCAGCAGTTAAATCGATGGGTGCACCTTGGTTCAATACACCTACATAGGTGTTTGTTCCACTACACTTCAAACTGCTGTAAGAAGCCAAAACGGCTCCAGCTTTGTTTTTGATTGTTACCGCGTCGATGTCTCCGCAGTAGCCGTACTGACTGGGACAACCGTAACTAAACGATCCCGAGCACGGTGTCTGAGCTTCTAGGCGAGTTCCCGAGAATGCTCCCAAGACCATCGCACCAAAAACCAGCGCTTTTTTAAACATAGTAATTGTTGATTTCATAGATATACCTTTCGTATTAAGTTTTTCTTTGAGACGCAATAAACAAAAAAGGTTGCAATTCTTTTTAATAAGTCTTTAAAAAAATATTAACCGCAAAATCAACAAATGCGCTTAAAAACCTGTTTATCAAACACTTAATACACAAAGGCGTTTTTAATTTACATTGACATGACATATAGAATCAATTTTTTTCGCCACTCAGCGAAGCGAATTCGCAGTTCATCGAATTGTCTATTTAACATCAAATGCAAAAAAATGAAATGAATCCCATTCAAAAAAAGGATCCACCACAATCAGAATAAAAGAATTTACTCCCGAAAAATTTTACTTCAATTTTCGAAGTTCAACATGTTGCTTATAGCGTTTAATGGCTCTAAAAATGCCTAAAGCAACGGTTTGCTGACCCTCAGCAGTTTTTAAGTATTTCCGGTTTTCAGAATTGGTTAAAAAACCGGTTTCTATTAATATCGATGGCATTGAAGTCTGCCATAAAACCAAAAACCCTGCTTGCTTCACTCCCCTACTCCGTATATCACTGATTTTGGCGGTCTCTTCTTCAACATAGGTGGATAAACGCAAAGCTTGATTTAAAAACGCATTTTGTACCAACGAAAAAATGATGTGCCCTTCCGGCGAATTCGGGTCAAAACCACCATAACGATCGTTATTCTTATAGTCGGATTCATACACAATTGCTGAATTTTCTCGTTTTGCCACGTCTAAATTCCCTTTATTCTTGTGTAATCCCATAAAATAGGTTTCACTCCCCTCGGCTGAAGTATTATCGTTGGCATTGCAATGCACGGAAATAAATAAATCAGCCTCATTGCGATTAGCAATATTGGGCCGCTCCCATAGTTTCAATGCCTTATCGGAAGTACGTGTGTAAATAACACGAACATCCTCCATACTGTCGGAAATTAACTTTCCCAATTTCAAAACAACACCTAAAGTAACTTGCTTTTCCCAAATTTCACCAGCACCATTACAACCGGGGTCGGATCCTCCATGTCCTGCATCCAAAACAATGGTTTTAACCTGGTCTACTTTCCTTAGAGGCTTTTTGGCAGACGGAAGAAATAGCATTAATATTGCAGAAACAAAAAATGGGAAACCGATTATGATAAATCGTTGGCTCATTTTTAACCATGAACCTGTAAAATGTTTCAACCCAATTTTCGTTTCTTTCATATTGCCCAGCTACTACAAAATTCTTGCCGAATTTCGTATTGCAAATTCAATTATGCTAATTCCTAAGTCAATACATATATATAGGGCAATGTGGATTGCCGTATTTGGCAGCTTAGTTTTTAGCTTCATTCCTTTGTTTTCGGGGGATGCACACAATCTGTCTAATAAATCAAACAGTACTACAAAATACTATAACGACTCCACTCCAGCGAAAGATTCTAACTCAATAAAATCATCTCCCAAGAAAAAAAATGATTTTAACGACATAGTAACATTCAATTCGAAAGATTCTATGGTGTTGGATTTTAATTCCAAGAAGGTACACTTGTATAGAGAAGCTCAACTAAAATCGGCACAAACCGAACTAGAAGCTTTTTATATCGATGTAAACCTTACAAACAAAGAATTATTTGCAAAAGGCAACGTGGATAGTGCCGGAAAATACTCCAACAAACCCGTTCTGATAGACAATAAAGAGAAATATACAGCCGATTCCATGAGATACAACAGTGTTTCTAAAAAAGGCAAAGTCTATGGTTTACGCTTGGTTCAAGATCAGGCTCACATTCATTTAGGCACGGTGCTGAAACAAAATGACGGTACATTTACAGGTGTAAATGGTAAAATAACCACTTGCGATGCTGACCACCCCCACTTCTATTTAAACGCTTCTAAAGTTAAAGTTATACCGAATAATAAAGCGTTATTCGGATTGTCGAATCTGGTTTTTGCGGAAATACCTACTCCCATAGCATTGCCTTTCGGGTTAGCCCCTCTTCAAAAGGGTCAACGCGACGGTATTATATTTCCCTCCTTGGGATTTAATGGAATTAACAGTGGTTTTTATTTGCAAAATTTTGGTTACTACCTGGGATTAGGTCCGCATGCAGACGTACAACTAAATTCAGATGCCTACTTAAACGGAGATTTTCGTTTGGGGATGCAAACACAATATTTCAAACGCTATCGATTCAAAGGTACTTTGGGATTGCAATACAGTCAATTTTCCAATGGTGCAGAGGAAACATCGCCCGATTTTGATCGAAACCGAGATTTTAGTATAAAATCTCAGTTCAGTTTAGACCCTAAAGTTTTCCCTGGTTTTACTTTTGGTGGAAATATCGACATTGTAACCAAAGGTTTTAATCGCAGAAACAGTCGCGATATTAATAATTTATCGAACAACCAATTTACTTCGAGTGTCAATATCAGCAAGCAATTATTTAAAAACAAATTGAACATATCTGCTGCAGTTCGTCATTCGCAAAACACCCAAAATGGTGATTTCAAATTGGATTTACCCTCCGTAAATATGGGTGTTTCATCATTAACTCCATTCGCAAGTAAAACGGGGAGTAACAACAAATGGTACCAACAACTGCGTTTGAGCTATAGCGGTAACATTGCAAATCAAATTTTAACTAAAGACACTATCATATTCTCTGATCGATATACAGAAGCTTTTAATAGTATAAACTCGGGATTAAAACACAGCATTCCAATTTCCACAAATATTAAATTATTTAAAGGAATTTTAAATGTGTCACCTTCGTTTAATTATCAAGAAAACTGGCATTTTAGAGGTCAATTTCAAACCGTAGATACTCAAACGAACAAAGCTATTTACAAAGATACTCAAGGATTCTTCAGGCAATATGGATACAATGTTTCAACTAATGTAAAAACCAATATTTACGGGACATTAAACCAATTGAAGTGGGGAAAAATTCGAGCTATACGACATACCATCACACCATCGTTGGGATTTACTTACGCTCCCGAAATTGATCCATTTAAAAAAGGATGGAGTAGTTATTTAACTGACACTTTTAATAAAATAAAATCATATAGTTTATTTGAAAAAAGTGCAGTTGGAAATTTAAATCAAAATAGAACGGGTTCGATTAATTTATCATTAAATAATAACTTTCAAGGGAAGCGGGTTGTAGCAGGAGATTCCACAGGGAAAAAAACAGAAAAGTTCAATATTATTGATCAAATTCAATTATCCACCAATTACAATTTATTTGCAGATAGTTTAAAGTGGAGTGATTTAAGAGGTACTTTTAATACCGTTTTATTTAAAAAATTACGAATTAACACCAATGCCAATTTTAGTCCTTATTATAGAACATTCAATGGAATAACTTTAAATACATTTAACATCGACAAGGGGGGGAATTTATTACGATTTAAATCGGCTGGCGTAAATATCAACACGACCCTGAGTGCAGATGATTTCTCTAGAGACAAAAAAGGAAGCATTGGCAATCGCATCCCCCGAAAACAATACGATGAAGAGGAAGCTGAGTTAAATGATATTCGTAATAATCCTATGGGTTATTACGATTTCAATATTCCCTGGAGCATGACATTTGGCTATATGTATAATTACAGCGGCGATGTTATCAATCCTTTAAATCGGGTTACAGCGAATGAATTTACAATATCTGGAGATATTTCTATAACCGAAAATTGGAAAGTAAGTTACAGAACAGGTTATAATTTTAGATTGAATGAAATAGCCGGATCACAGTTTTCTGTAATTCGTAATTTGCATTGTTGGCAATTGGAATTCATGTGGGTGCCAACCGGATATGGTAAGCAGTGGGTGTTTACATTGCGTCCTGTAAGCCGACTTTTGCAAGATTTAAAATTACCTAAACGGGTTTATTCGAATCCCGCGTTGATGTAAATTTGGCATGAATGCAATAATAACAAAAATAAATCGTTGGTATTAAGCGCATTAAAACACATCGAATTTGTTCATCAATTAATTCATTTGTAAATTTATTTAAAATTTAAATACATCTATTTTTATGACAAAATTTAAATCCCTGATTATTTCAACTCTCTATTATTTAGGGTACTCGAGCCAAGTTTTACTGGCCCAAAGCCATACTTACATACCACCTACTAAATATCACACAAAATATTATTTCAGGCATTTTGATTACCCGTTAAATGGAACGGATATCACCAAGTTATCAAAATCATCAAACAAAGCCACGCCATTAACCATACATTTGAATAAATATTTTGTGCTATTGGGGGTGAAAGAAGAGGTAGCTTTTCAAAAAACCTACAAACACAATGCTTATTCACCATTTACCACAAGTTTAGCTTTGACGGATACATTATTGGTGTATTCTAATTGGGGATATGATACGATAAGATCGGTAGCTGAGTTATCGCCGGTTTCACCATTTTATATGTTCAAAACAGAAATCACCAATGCCCAATGGAGAGAATTCATAACAGATATAACAAAAGGTCAGTCCAAAAAATCGGGATTGGCTGATAGTTTTGGATGGAATCCAAAGGCATTAATGCCCGACACTAACGTATGGTTATCTCAAATGGTTTATAACGAACCATTCGTACATTATTATTATCAGCATAAAGCTTATAGCGATTATCCCGTTGTTGGAATTAGCCAATTTCAAGCTACACAATACACAGATTGGTTGGAGCAGAAATGGAATCAGCAATACAAACAATTTCTACCCAAAGGGTATCGGATTCAAATTGATTTACCCACGGCTACCGAATTTGCTGCGGGGGTAAAATACAACCAAACCTATTGGGGCATGAAATACAGTGGATTGGTTTCCAAAAAGACACTAAAAAACATCAGCATAAAACCTAGATACTTCGTTAACAATGAGGTAACGGAAAATCCAGAATTAATCAGTTGGATTAGTCAAGATCAGTTTTCTTTGAATGTTACATTATCCAGTTTGAGCGAGATCAATGGCGGTGAAATAATATCTGAAAGAGGTGTGTATTTAAGAAGTTCTAAACTATATAATCCTTTTGATCCTTTGTTTGTATCCAAACAGGGAATTTTTTATGTAAATGCGGTTGAATCTGGCAGATTTCCTATATCCAACTTGCAAGGCAATGTTGAAGAATGGACTTCCACCCGTGCAAAGGGACATTTATTTAACTCTAAACAATGGATGTATACGCGTCAAGGTAGATTGATCTTGAATCCAGATATTCATGTTACAGAATCGGAATTAGAAGGTTTGCTTTATACGGAAAATGAGCTTCTTACTCATTTTGCAATTAAGGGTGGAAGTATTAGTGACGAATTTCATTACTTAGACCCTTGGGCCGTAAAAATGCAACGTGGTGATTATAAAAGTGCTAATTTAGGCTTTAGAATTGTTGTACGAATCGTATCAGAAATGTAAATCATTGAAAAAAATAGTAAATGTAATTTTGACACTTACTACTTTTTAGGTAAATTGCCGACCAAAGATTTACGATTTATGCGAAAAATTTACCGTAATGGAAAATTATTGGGGCTTTTGTTATGTGGAATAACGTGGGTTTCCCAATCGCAAGCGCAGTCGACTAGAGCGAATGCGAGTGCAAAAGATACCGCTGTAAATCCCAATGAAGTTGAAAGCATTGGGGACGTGGTTATCATTGGATATGGACGCCAATCCAAAAGAAATGTAGTAGGATCTATTTCTTCCGTAAGTGGAAAGGAAATTTCTGAATTACCAACTCAGAGTTTTGAAGCGGCACTTCAAGGAAAAGCAGCTGGGGTTCAAGTAACAGTGGGTTCAGGTATGGCAGGTTCGGCATCCTTGATCCGTATTCGTGGAGCTGCATCTATTTCAGCAGCTGGCGACCCTCTGTATGTGGTGGATGGAATTCCCATTACCCAAGATTATTTCATGAACAGAAGCAATGGATTTAATTTCGGTGGTGGATTTAACAACAATCCTTTAGCGAGTATCAATCCTGAAGACATTGAAAATATTGAAATTTTAAAAGACGCAGCGGCTACAAGCATCTATGGATCACGTGGATCCAATGGGGTAATTTTAATTACCACCAAACGTGCTCGCAAAAGAGGACTTAAATTTGATGTCAGCACGCGTTTTGGTGCTGCCGTTCCTACAAAAATGCCAACGATGTTATCCGGTAAAGAATGGTTACAATTATACGAGGAAGCATGGTACAACGATGGAAACGTAGGAACTCCGAATTTGGATCGAATTGGTTTGCGATTAAATTGGGAAGACGTTCAAAATGTAAATACCGATTGGGTTGACCAAATGATAGGTGTAGGGATCAAGCAGAACTACAATATTGGAGCTAACTATGCCGGTAAAAATTTCGCTTTGAAATACATTATTTCATCAGACAATAACGGAGCTTACATAAAAGGCAATAAATACGAACGATTAAGCCATCGTTTGAATGCAGATTTGCGTCCAATTAAAGGACTGAACATTCAACTGTCTCATAGCTTGAGCCGTGGAACCAATTACCGCGTTGATGCTGCTTGGGCAGGTGGTTTGGGATCCGCAATGAGCACCATGCTAAACATTTATCCTTTAGAACCTATTTACGATTCAGCCTCAAAAAGTTACTTGTCGCCTGTTGGTTTGCATACCATACGCGATTTAAAAAACTACCGCAGTCAAGAAATTCGTACAATCAACAATGCTAGTATTAGTTACGAAATCACTAAAGATTTATCCATCAACGCAAGCGGTAGCATGGATTATATGGATTACAACGAATACTTGTATGAACCTAGAGAGTTAATTCGTTATTACAATCAAAATTATGCTCAAAAGGGGAACGCAAAATGGTATCCCGCTTGGACACGAAACTACAATTATTTCGTAACCGCTAACTGGAATAAAGAAATTACCAAAAACCAAAGTGTTTCGGTGATGTTGGGACATGAATATCAGAATTCTCTAACTCATTCTAAATACGTTGAAAATTACGATGCAACCGGGCCTATTGATGAGGTTGCAATCCCTGATACTGCACTAGTTAGTCGATACAACACTCCTTACAATTGGGCGTTTCTAAGTTTCTTTGGTCGTTTGAACTACAACATCAATAATAAGATCAACTTTCAGTTAACTTCACGCTGGGATGGAAGCAGTCGCTTTGGTAGCAACAACCGTTATGGATTCTTCCCCGCAGCAGCCATGGGATACATCTTATCCGAGGAGAAGTTCATGAAGAAATTTAAAGCTATTAATTTCATGAAGGTTCGTGCGGGTATTGGTAAATCAGGTAATGCAAATTTCGACAACTACGCTCGCTGGGGTACCGTAACTCCAAGTGGAAACTTGCCTTTATATAACGGCAATCAACAGCTTGCACCTGCTCGTTTGGAAAATCCGAATTTACGTTGGGAAAGTACCATTAACTTCGATGCGGGTATTGAAGCTACTTTGTTCAGAGGTAGAGTTAGTACCGAGTTAACGTATTACAAAAAATCCACAAAAGATGTTATCATGAACGTTTCTATACCTACTCATATTGGGTTTGGAAGTTTTTATGATAATGTGGGACAAATTGAAAACGAAGGGGTGGAATTCACTTTAAAAACGGTGAATATTCGTACAAAAAAATTCCGTTGGACATCCAACTTGAACATTGCGCGAAACTGGAATGCTATTACAAGCATTGGAGTCTATCAACCCGATGCTATCAGCGGTGGAACCAACGATACTCGTGTAGTTGTTGGACAGCCAGTAGGAACGAACTTCTTGGTTAGATATGCCGGTGTAAATAAAGAAACGGGTGCACCCATGTACTACGACATCAATGGCAACATTACCGACAAGTGGGATCCTTCTAACCGTGTTGCTGTAGGCAACATCCTTCCCGATGCATTTGGAAACTTGAATAACACCGTTAACTGGCGCAATTGGGAATTGAATGCAAATATTTACTTTAATATCGGGGGAAGCATTTACGAATCCTCTTTGAAGCGTCAAATGAGTTTGATTACCGACTGGAATCTGGATCCTCGTGTAATGGACAGATGGCAAAAACCTGGTGACGATGCCATTTATCCGAAAATGACCTTGAGTACATTCAATCATGGCGCTACTACTCCTTGGATTAATACTGATTTATGGTTGCAAGATGGCACATACGCTCGTTTGAGAAGCCTATCTTTGGGATACAATCTTCCAAAAGGTTTAGTTAAACGTTGGAAACTAGAAAATGCAAAAATCATGTTCGTTGCTACCAATATTCTTACTTGGACGAAGTTTACGGGATTGGATCCAGAGATTGCTCGTGACTTTGAAAACGCAACAGATCGTAATATGAGTGGTAGCATTACCTATTTAACGCCACCGCAGGAAAAAAGTTACAGCATTTCAATCAATTTAAGTTTTTAATTGAAAAAAAATCAGATTTATGAAAAAGACGTTAAAACTCGGAAAATATATAGCAATTCTTTTGGGATTCGGTATCTTGGGTACTTCCTGTGAAAAAATGATTGAAACTCCCCCACCCAATGAAATATTGGTAAAGGATGCTATTAAAAATACCCAAGACCTTCAAATGTTGCTAAATGGAAGTTACAATGAAGTTGCCAATACATTCGGCGGATTCTACCAAACCATGGCGGAATTGATGTCGGATAATTTAGCACTTCCGAATAACAATGATTACAGGGAAATTTACAATCACAATGTATTGTTTTTTAACACTACGAGTGGATCATTCTATTCTCAATTGTATCGTGCCATTTTCCGTGCAAACTTTGTACAGGAACACATGGCAGATGCTAAAGACCTTACGGCAGAAGATTCAAAAAGAATCATGGGCGAGGTGGCCTTCATAAGAGCACTTTGCCATTTTACTGCGGTAAGGATGTATGCGCAACCTTGGGGCTATACGGCTGATAATTCACACGATGGAATCGCCGTAGTTCGTTCTGTAGTAACCATACCGCAAAAAAGAGAATCCGTTGCAGTAGCTTATGCGGCTATAGAAGAGGATTTAAATACAGCCATTGCAAACTTACCGGAAACAAACAACGGTTATGCCACTAAGTGGGCGGCAAAAGCTTTAATGGCTCAGGTAGCCTTTCAAAAAGGCGATTACACTGTGGCGTCTAAAGAATCAAACGATGTAATTTCTTCGGGTGTATTTACGCTATCTGATACCGTAAATGTATTTACTACGGCTGCTGTTTCTGAACACATCTACTCCATAATTTCTTATGGTGTAAATGATCAAAGAAGTGGTTCCTATACCAGCAATTTTGCTTCGGGAGTACCAGCTTGTCAGATGGACAAAGCATTATATGCATCCCTCGAAAATAAAACAACAGACAAACGATTGATGATGTTAACCGTTGTAAATAAAGGTGCACAAAATGAATTTATTCGAACCAACATGTTTAATCAACCCTACTTTGATGTTCCTGTGTTGCACTTAAAGCAAATGATGTTAATTCGTGCTGAATCGAACGCAATTTTAGGTACTGATTACGCGCTTGCGATTGCGGATGTGAATTCCATCATCAATAAATCCTACACCACACCCGTAGTTCTTGATGCCAATGCTACTCCTGCAGAAATTATTGCACGTATTCGCAACGAGCGAAGAGTAGAATTGATGTTCCAAGGCGATAGAATTCACGAAGTGAAACGTCTAGGCGCTATTGAAAAAGAACGCATGTTTATTCGTGGACATGAATGGAATTGCAAGGGAATGCTAATGCAGTTCCCAATTACTGAAAAAACTGATATATTTAACATTAACCCAACAGGAGGATGTGACTAATGAAAACATTAAAATTAACCGCTATAATCGCACTAACAAGTACCTTGTTTTTTGCATGTAAGGAAGAAACACGTGAATTGGGACCAAAAGCGAACCAACTCGAAGGTATATCTGCTAATTGGACGCTTTACCGCGTTCAACAAATCGATGTAAATGTGCAATTAGCATTCCAAGAGAGCGATACTTTATTGGATGTAACCGAAACGATTATCGATCCATTATCATCGTTATCACCCATGGAAATTGCATTTAGTCAATCCGACTCCAGTTGCACTGTTACTCCCGGTCAAGGAAGCGATTTATTTGGCTTAAGTGATGGTGTTTGGAACTTTGACAACAACAATTATCCAAGTAAAGTAATCTTCAACAGAGGAACTGGAAATGAAAGGGTGTTCCCATTAGTGCGCCCTGTTCGTCCACAAGATAAATTCTTGGTGTTGAAGTACAATAAAATGTGTGGTTCTGATCGCACCGTTTCATATCATTTGTGGTTTGTGCGTAAATAACTAAGTATAAATCACTAATAACTAAAAAGAATGAAAAAGCAATTGTTTATACTTTTAAGCGCATTCACAGCAGGAAGTGTTTTAGCGCAAAAGGCTTGGGTTGAGCCCGATCCCATCAATCCCAACGACAGCATTACCGTTTGGGTTGATTTAAATAAATGTGCAGATTTCGGGGGTCCTATATTAGCAAGCACCACCGATGATGTATATATGTGGACTTGGTCTCCCAGGGAACATCCGGTAGGTCATCCATTGCACAATGGAACGTGGGGAGCTTCTAACGAAGCCTTAAAGCTTCAAAAAGCAGGAAATGGGTTGGTATATTACCGAATGATTCCTACTTCATTTTATGAGGTATCTGCCGCACAAGTTTACGGAAGTCCAATTAAATTATTGGTAAAAAAGAAAAATGGATCGGATGATTGTGGTGGTCAAGAATGTAAAACCGAAGATTTGGAGATCAAAATTGAAGCTCCGAAAACAGGTCCAAAAAAATTGTATTCTTTTCCCGGTTTAAAAACCAAGGATACGTTAAGTATTACACCCAACGATGTAATTACCATATTCTATGATAACAAACTAGAAACTACGGATTCTTTAAAAGGAAGAAATGATTTCTACTGCATCGTAAAAGCTCGTGTAGGAACCGGAGCAGACGAATTTGTATTCTATGTTGACGGAGATAACATTAAAGCGGCGGACCGTGATATTGCTGGTAAACTGCCTCAAATGAAGATGAAAGATTACGGTGATGGCAAATTTGGATTTAGTTTCATCCCCAATAAATTAATGGCGGGTGCAAATACTCAAGGAAAACAAGTTTTGTCCATCAAATACAAGATCGTTCGCGGATATATCCGCAAACAATACGATTGGGTTGCTGAATCACCAGAATACTGGTTTAATACAGTTTGCCAATAGTTGTAAACAAAACGATTTAAATCCAAAAAAATTCGTTTAGTAATTGTGAACAAAGGGCCGCTTTCGCGGCCCTTTTGTTTGATTCTCAGTTGATCCTAAACACAATCAAATCGGTCTAAAATTCAAATCGATTTAAGCATTAATAAAGTCAACACAATTAAAATTGCTGACGATCCAATCAAATTCCTATCACTTCAACTTCATTCCGAGTAATATCTTCTAAGGTTTCTTGTTTGCGAATTAAATGCGCCTTACCTTGATAAAACAGCACTTCTGCTGGACGCAATCGGGCATTATAATTATTGCTCATGGTATAAGCATAAGCACCCGAATTCTTGATTCTTAATATATCACCTTCCCGAACTTCTGCTATTTTCCGGTCATATCCCAAAGTATCCGTTTCGCATATGTAACCTACAACGCTATACAATCGAGTCGTTGCCTTCGGATTACTGATATTCTCAATGTGGTGGTATGCGTCGTAAAACATAGGACGAATCAAATGGTTTTGACCACTATTAACACCAATAAATACAGTACTCGTAGTTTGTTTAATTACATTTGCCTTTACAAGCAATGAACCCGCCTCAGAAACGATAAATTTACCGGGTTCGAACCAAAGCTGTAATGGTCTTCCATAGCGCTCACAAAACGCTAGAAATGCCTCAGAAATGCGATTTCCAATTTCCTCAATATCGGTAACAATATCACCTTCTTTATAAGGAACTTTAAATCCAGATCCAAAATCCATGAATTCCAAATCAGGGAATTGATCAGCAGCTTCAAACAGCAACTCTGCCCCTCTTAAGAACACATCCGCATCCAAAATATCCGAACCTGTATGCATGTGAAGTCCATTAACATGTATTTTATGCGATTCTATAACGCGCTGCACATGGCGTAATTGATAAATTGATATACCGAATTTTGAGTCAATATGTCCTACGGAAATATGCGAATGGCCACCAGCCATGATATGGGGATTCAAACGAATGCAACAAGGCACAGAATTCCCGTATTCATTACCAAATTGTTCTAAAATTGAAATATTATCGATGTTAATTCGAACACCCAAGTCAACGGCTTGGCGAATTTCTTCAAAATCGACACAATTGGGAGTATACATAATCTGATCCGGTGTAAAACCAGCTCGGATTCCCAATTGAACTTCTTGAATGGAAACTGCGTCCAGCCCAGAACCTTGATTCTTGAGTATGCGCAAAATATTGATATTGTTTAACGCTTTCATGGCATAGTGCAAATGCACATCCACTTGGCCAAAAGCCTTTTTCAAACGATTGTACTGATTTTCAATTTTCTCTCCATGGTACACATACAAAGGGGTACCGAATTCTTCAGCAATTTCTAATAGTTGTTTTGAATTTATGTCTTTCATTTTAATTTCTTTTTTTCGGGGGATGATTTTTCGTTCAAGAGATTGGGGAAGATTTTTTAAAGGAGTAAACTGGGGATGATTATTCAAAAAAAAAGCGGGGTTTTTATACCCCGCTTTTAATTGACTCGCAAGGTGCAAGGATCAATTATCTTTTTTCTTAGAATTTACGTCAACAACAATTGGAGTTGCAATGCAAATTGAAGAATATGTACCTACGATTACACCGATTAACAATGCCAATGAGAATCCTTTAAGTGCGTCACCACCAAAGATGAACAACACCAACAATACGAAGAACACCGTTGCTGAAGTAATAATTGTACGGCTTAAAGTATCATTAATTGCATTATTGATTAATTTCTCATCGTTCATTTTACCGCGGTTTTCGCCCAAGAATTCACGAATACGGTCAAATACAATTACCGTATCGTTTATTGAATAACCAATTAACGTTAACAACGCCGCAATTAAATGCTGATCAAATTCGGTAGCGAAAGGCATAAAGCCATCGATGATGGCAAAAACACTTAATACCACAGCAACGTCGTGTATCAAAGCGATTGTTGCACCCAAACCGTAACCCACGCTTCTAAAACGTAAAACGATATATAGGAATATACCTACAATGGTCAATACCACAAGGAACGCACTTTTGTTTCTGGTTTCAGTTGCAATTGATGCACCTACACTGGTTGTTTGCAATACTGGACTTTGAGTATCATCTGATTTAATCAATTCAAAACCGTTTAATGCAGCCAACAAATCAGTTTCCACCTGTTTGCGAGCTTCTTTAGAAGTCTCTTTGTATTTATAAGTTGTTACAATTTTAAATTGTCCTTCAGATCCGAAGGATTTAACTTCATTGCTTGAACCTTCTAATTTATCATCAAGGGTCTTTTTAATTTCTTCAGTACCGTAGTTTTTAGATGCGTCAAACTGAATTACGAATGCACTACCTCCTTTGAAATCGATACCTGTTGATATACCACCTTTAACAATAAATGCTGCTATACCCGCTACAATCACTAAGCCAGATGCCAAATAGTATTTCTTACGATTGCCAACGAAATCAATTTTTTTGCCTTTTAAGAAGTCTTTGTTCCATGATGTATCAAAAGAAATACTCTTACCTTTCGCAACACGACGCTCCAACATCAAACGAGTGATAAATAAAGCAGTAAACATGGAACTGAAAATACCAATTACTAAGATAACGGCGAAACCATATGCTGGACCCGAACCGGCAAAAGTTAATATGAAACCGGCCAATAAGGTTGTAATGTTTGAATCAACAATCGCACTTAACGCATGTTTGAAACCCAGATCAATTGCGGAACGAATTGCCTTACCTTGAGATAATTCATCTTTAATACGTTCATAAATCAAAACGTTCGCGTCAACGGCCATACCCACGGTTAAGATGATACCTGCCATACCGGGCAATGTTAATGCAGCACCTAAGCTACTCAACACACCCATAATCAAGAATACGTTACCTAATACCGCAACAATTGAAATCCAACCAGCACGATTATAGTAAAGAACCATGAACACGATAACCGATAAGAAACCGATTAACAATGAATTCAAACCCTGTTTGATGGAAGCATCTCCCAAGGAAGGTCCTACGATTTCAGAAGCAACAATACGTGCAGGAGCAGGTAATTTACCCGCTTTCAAAACGTTTGCTAAATCTTGTGCTTCACGAATATCAAAATTTCCACTAATTTGTGAATTACCACCGGTAATTTTTTGATTTACCACAGGAGCAGAATACACGCGATTATCCAATACAATTGCAATGTATTTTCCAATATTAGCTCCAGTTACTTGAGCCCATTGAGAAGCTGCAGAAGCAGTCATCTGCATAGTTACTTCAATTTGACCCGTTTGATTGGTATTTTCACGTGCATCTTCAATGATGTTTTCATCACCAGAAGCTAAAGCTGCATTACCATCACGATCTCTTTTCAAGAAATAAACAAAATAATCATCCGAGTTTGCTACTTCTTTTCCCGAAGCATCGTAATCAGCGGGTTTAGCACTATAAGCCACTTTAACCGCTGGTTCTAAAATATTTTTAAACTGAGGTTGAGCAATGATTTTTTCTAACATTTCACGATCACCACCTTTAATGCTAGCAACCACTGGACCTTCACCTCTGCCGAATGGCTTTAAAATTGAAGCCAACGCGTTGTTCTTAGTGTTGTTGCTTGTAGCAGCAACATTGTTCGATGTTACTGAATCGTTGGATGCTAAACTATCGTTATTTAATGTATCAGCAGCTGTGTTGTCAACAGCAGCAACCGCTGAACTATTACCTGCTTTCAACAAGTTGTTTAAAATACGAACCCCTTCAGCTCCGCTATACACTTCGTAAAACTCCAAGGCAGCACTCTTTTCTACCAAGTCTTCCATTCTGCGTGGATTATCAACACCAGGTAATTCAACACTGATACGACCACCATCAACTTCCTGAACAACGGGCTGAGTTACATTTGCTTGGTTAATACGCTTTTCAACAACGGATTTCACATTTGAAACGGCTGTAGAAATAGAACTTCTCAAATAATTAATTACTTGAGCTTCAGATGCATCCGATTGAATGGAGGAACTATTTCCTTTAACAAATAAAACGGCCAACTTGCGGTCTTTAGCAACTGATTTAAATGAATTAACAAAAGCAGTTACATACTCAGTACCTTTATCGCGTTCTTCAACATTCGCCATTTCTAATGCTTTCAACATATCTGCATCAGAAGGATCGTTTGCCAATACTTTGATAATTGCGTCTTTCTCAACTTCCAAAATTACGTTCATACCCCCACGCAAATCCAGACCCAAATTGATTTCTTT
The DNA here is from genome assembly GCA_945890895.1 of Chitinophaga pinensis. Lineage (GTDB taxonomy): Bacteria > Bacteroidota > Bacteroidia > NS11-12g > UBA955 > VMCP01. Next base: position 74,327 of record CAMDDG010000002.1, read on the forward strand.
TTGCTTACATTCAAAGTAGGTGTAGTCCACCATACCTAAGAAATTGTAATAAGGTTTGTTTCCTAAGCTGTCAATGTAACGGCGATAAGCATCTTTTTCACTGAATCCCATCTTGGCTTTTTTAGCCGCAAATTCCTTTGCTTCGCGCTCAAATCCCCTGGCTTTAAAAGTAAAGCTCAACTGGAATAAAGAAGCCAGCGCCAGAACGATGGAAAAAACTACAAGCGATTTATTGTTTTTCATTATTTCTTATTTTCGTTTTTGGTCAAATTGCATTTTAAGGTTGCGAAAATAACGAAAAATTCGATGTTTCACGCTATCCAATAATGGATTATAAATATTTTTCCATTGTGGTGCGAATTGACTGAGAATCTTGGTCCATCATACAACGAAAATGTTTATTTGGACACGCTTTAAAACCCAACTTAGAACAGGGCCTACAACTCAAATCTAACACATTAAAATGATGAGCATTAGCTTCCTCTTTTACAGGCGGTACCATTCCAAAATCTGGAACGGTATTTCCCCAAATCATAATTAAATTGCATCCCAAGGCTGCTGCAATATGTGCCATTCCGGTGTCTCCCGAAACAACAACTCTGGACTTGGCTGCTACCCAAGCCGAATCATTTAAATTAAGTTTGCCGCAGTAATTAATAATGTTAAGGACGCTATTTGAATTCGCTAGCTGTATCTTTTCCTCCAATTGATCCGCCAAACTCACTTCGCTTGGCCCCCCTAACAGCACAATATTTCCCTCGAGTTTTTGCACAATTTCCAAAAGTAGTTCTAGTGGCATCTGTTTGGTAGCATACGTTCCACCCAAAACCAAAGCAGCGAATTTTTGTGGAAGTTCTATGGGTTGATGGGGTTCTTCCACATAAAAATTCAATTCCAAATCACTCTTGAATATTTCACAATCTTCGCTCCTTTCATTTAAATCTTTCACCAAGCCTAAATTCCGAACAACAATATTCTCTACGGCAAATCCGTTAAACTTTTGTTGAACCCAAGACAATCGCGTTGCAAAATTCAACAAACGAGACTGCGTTCGCCCAACAATCAGTGCTTTTAAGAAATTTTCCTTATTTAAAACTCGAATTGGTACTCCCCAAAATCGCAATTTCACGATTCGGGAGCGAAGATTATTATGTAAATCAACGATTAAATCGTACTCCGATTTAAACAATTCAGTCCGATCTTCCTCATTTTCCCATTCAAAAACACGATCCAAATTCGGGTTCCCATTTACTACGTGTTTAAATTTACTCTTGGTTAAAAAATGCACTTCCGATTCGGGCAAATTCGACTTTATCCATCGAAAAACTGGCGTGCACAATACAATATCACCAATGGAACTGAATCGGATAACCAGAATCTTCATTAAATCCCTTTTTTGAATCTTCTTTGTTCCAAAAACTGCTCGAATTCATCTAAACTTAGTGCGTTCAATGTGTTCTGCAGAAGCAATCCCCCTTTACGAGCTGCTAAAGTGCCGAAGTACATATCTCCGTAGCCCGATTTTTCATGTGCATCTGGATTAATACTGATTTTCACACCCTTTTTTTGAGCATACTGAAGCCAAGTCCAGTCTATATCCAATCTGTAAGGATGTGCATTTAACTCAATTACTACTTCATTAGCAGCACAAGCATCGATTATTTTTTGATGATTTATGGGATACCCTTCACGCAATAATAATAGTCGGCCAGTAGGATGTCCTAAAATTGTGGTATACGGATTCTCTATGGCTCGCATCAGTCGCATCTCGGCTTTTTCTTGTTCCATTTTCAAACCGCTATGAATCGATGCAACCACAAAATCCAATAATTTTAATATTTCATCGGGATAGTCCAAACTTCCATCGGATAGAATATCACTTTCTACTCCTTTGAAAATTTTAAAAGGAGCCAATTTTTCATTTAATTGATCAATTTCATTCATTTGAGCAATCAATCTTTCAGAACTTAAACCACGAGCATAGGCAGCCGATTTTGAATGATCGCAAATGCCTAAATACTGATATTTTTCATACTTTGCGAATTCAGCCATTTCACTCAACGTATTTAATCCATCCGAATACGTGGTGTGGTTATGTAGCACCCCTTTTAAGTGCCAAAATTCAATGTAGTCACCCCTTAAATAATCCGATTCCAATTCGTCGAGTCCCTCACGCTGTTCAGGAATAACGTACGAATATCCCTTTGATTGATACATTTCCTCTTCAGAACTAAATGCGGTTTGGCCCGATATATATCCCAACTTCGCTAAGTGCGTATCACTTCCCGTTATCTCAAAATGGACTCGGTCAAAATCCTGCATTTCAACACAATGTATAACAACTGGATATTGTCCTAAAAGTGTTAATACCACCTTTTCAAAACCCGATGAATCAATTAAATCACCACCTGATTGAACTTCCTTGTTATTTTTTACTAAAAACTCCGTTAATTCTCCATGCGGCAAATCTGTAATCAATTCAATTTCAGACAGTATCGTTGAACATCGACGCATTGCACCCGTAATTTCTATTTTATTTTGGGGGAAGCTAGACTTGATTTCAGACACCAATTCCGATGCCGGACCTAACAAGCGGGCATAATGCCAATTCCCTTGTGAAATCAATGAAAATTCTATTGCATGAGCTACTTCAGATTGTGTTTTTAATCCAAAACCTTTGGCTTCAACGAGGCGATTCTGACGACAAGCGTCTAATAAATCAGCAACCGTATCTATTTCCATTTCCTTCCAAATAATGGATACTTTTTTGGGACCTAATCCTTTAATTCTAAGCATTTCTACAATGCCTGATGGTGTGATTTCGAGTAACTTTTCCAAATCCGAAAATGTTCCCGATGCTCCCATTTCACGAATGCTTTCTACCACTCCTTTCCCCACCCCAGGTATAGCGGTTAATTCGGCATCCGAAAATTGTAAATACGGTTCTTTAATTTTCTTCAAATTGAATGCCGCATTCGCATACGCCTTGATTTTAAAAGCATTTTGGCCGTGAAGCTCTCCCAATTTAGCATAGAGATTCAGCTTCGATAATATGTCAGAATTGTCGGTCATGAAAAGCAGAATAAACGGGAAGTTACAAAAGTCCTAACAATTAATCAACTTGAATTTTATCATTTAATTAATCCACCAAATCAGAAATTTTCTGAGCAACCAATGCGCTTAAAGCGACACCCATGCCGCCCATTCGAACTCCTAAATATAAATTCTCAGCACGTTGTTCAATAATAGGTAAACGGCTATTAGACATACCCATAATACCCGCCCATTGATGATCAATTTCCACTTTTGCATACGGCGCAATGATTTCCGTTATCCATTGGGTCAAAGACGCAACCAATTTGTCGTTCGAAATGGATTCTGTGGTTTCTTCCTCTTTAAATGCCAAATTTCTGGCTCCACCAATTAAAATCCGTGAACCCAATGAACGGAAGTAGATGTAACCTTTATCAGCATGAAAAATTCCCCTAAATGTTAACTCTGGAATGGGTTTTGTAACTAAAACTTGCCCTCTAGCTGGCAAGACTTCTTCGTTTTCTAATAGCCATCGAGTATACCCATTGGTGCATATCACCAATTTTTGTGCTTCAATTTCAAAATGGTTGGTATTGTGTCCCCCGCTGGTACACGTTAATTTCCATTTTTTTGAGGGAAGATGTTCTAGTTGTCCAACTTGAATACCGCTAAACAATTCAACTCCCGATGAAACAGCATGTTTTCTCACAGTTTCATACAATAAATGCGATTGAATTGCACCTTCCAACGGTGAATAAATGGCATGAGAATGAATTTTCATACCTAATTTAGTCAGGTCTTTTAATTTAAATGCTGGAGTATCATGAAATTGAAGGAGTCCACGATTTAAATCATCGATTTTATTAGCAACTACTTCGAAATCATTTGCATTTGTAAATATTTCATTTCCTCCAGAATTTTCGTAACCAATTACAGTTTGACCGTATTTCTGAATCAGTTTCGTTAGACCTTGATAGCGCATTCCATATAGAGAAAGTGCATTATCTAAACCCATTCGTTCGGCATCATCCAGGATTTCACCCGCCGATCCGAAGCAAGCAAATCCCGCATTTCGAACTGAAGCGGCATCCCCCAAAACAGAAGATTCTAAAACCCAAATCTTCCGATGTGGAAATTTATTTTTCAGTTCTGTGGCAGTTTGCAATCCCACCAATCCACCACCAACTACAACGATATCGGCTTTATCTAACCAGCGTTGTTCCCAGAAACTTAAAGCCATATCTTTCGTATTAATTGTTCTCGTTTACAAAAATCCGTACCTCATAGTTCCACTCTTCATACGTTTAGAATAGCGGACTTTTTGCAAAATTATATTTATGCTAATTTCTCTGCAATGGAATTCTGGTATGTATGTTTGAATGAATCCAAACTTCCCCAATTCTGACCATTAATAATCACTTCGTTGGATGTTACAGTACCTATATGCAGTGCGGGCAATGAATATTTTGTTGCAAGCTCTTGTATTGATAACCATTTGTCAGCACTCAAACTAAGTACTACACGACTTTGAGATTCACCAAACAACCAAGCGTCTAAGCGCACTGAATTATCAGAGCAAATATCAAATCCTTTTCCACCGGCCATAGCACTTTCCGCACAGGCAACAAAAAGACCACCTTCAGAAATATCGTGTACGGAATTAACCAATCCAGCACCAGCTAAATCTCCTAAAAATTGATGCAATTGGTATTCTACTTCCAAATCAAAATCTGGGCAATTTGAATACTCAATTCCCAATAATTTCGCAGCATATTGTGAACTTCCAATATCGTTTTTGGTGTTTCCAATCAACACGATCATATCACCTTCGTTCTTAAAATTCAACGACAACACATGATCTTCATCTTCAATAATACCAACCATTCCGATGGTAGGGGTTGGATACACAGCCTGACCGTTGGTACTTTGGTTGTAGAAACTCACGTTTCCACCGGTTACTGGCGTATCGAATTTACGACAAGCCACTCCCATTCCTTCAATGGCTGATTTAAATTGGAAATAAACCTCTTCATTATACGGATTACCAAAATTCAAACAGTTGGTAATTGCAGTTGGAACACCACCCGTACAGCGAATATTTCTAGCTGCCTCAGATACCGCAATTTGAGTTCCGATATTCGGATCAGCAAAAATATAGCGGCTATTACAATCCACAGTTAAAGCCAAACTCTTTTGGGTGCCCTTAATTTTCACAACAGCAGCATCGGATGGTCTATTCGTGGACTGATTCACGGTTCCCACCATGGAATCGTATTGCTCATAAATCCATCTTTTGGAAGCGATATTGGGCAATCCCATTAATTTATTTGCAACATGTTGTGCTTCTTGCAAAGAAATGTCATTAACATTTTCAATGGAGAATTTATTGATTTCCTGCAAATAAGCGGGCTCTTTCCAAGTTCTTTTGTAAACTGGAGCACCTCCACCTAAAACCAATGATTCTGCTGGAATATCTGCTTCAAGCTCACCATGCATGTAATAACGTACACGACCGGTATCAGTAACCATACCAATTTGAGCATAAGTCAATTCCCATTTCTGGAAAATCTTTTCCATTTCCGCTTCCCTGCCCTTCTCTACGATGACCAACATACGTTCTTGACTTTCAGAAAGCAGAAGCTCCCATCCTTTCATGTCCGCTTGGCGCATAGGAACTTTATCCAATTGAATATCCATTCCCACGCCTGTTTTTGCACTCATTTCAGAAGTACTGCACGTAATACCTGCTGCCCCCATATCCTGCATTCCTACTACGGCTCCTGTTTCAATAATTTCCATACTGGCCTCAAGAATCAACTTCTCCCAGAAGGGGTCTCCCACCTGTACAGAAGGCAAATCATTGATGGAGTCTTCACTCATATCCTTAGAAGCAAAAGCAGCACCATGAATTCCATCTTTACCCGTTGCCGACCCAAATATATACACGGGGTTGCCTGGTGATCCAGCTCCGGCAGAAATGTTTTTACCTACTTCCACCAAGCCCACACTCATGGCATTGACTAAAATATTTTGCTCATAACAGTCGTCGAAATACACTTCTCCACCTACCGTTGGAATTCCAAAAGCATTACCATAATCACCAATTCCTTTTACCACTCCTTTCACCAACCACTTGGTTCTATCGGTATCAATATTACCAAAGCGCAATGAGTTTAATTGTGCAATTGGACGAGCACCCATCGAGAAAATATCGCGATTGATTCCTCCAACACCCGTTGCAGCTCCTTGATAGGGCTCAATAGCACTAGGATGGTTATGACTTTCGATTTTAAAACAACATGCTAGACCATCTCCAATATCCACCAAACCTGCGTTCTCTTCTCCAGCTTCGGCCAACATTTTACTGCCTTCTTTGGGAAGTGTTTTTAACCAAACGATGGAGTTTTTGTAACTACAATGTTCGCTCCACATTACAGAAAAAATAGATAATTCTGTAAAATTGGGTTCACGGTCAAGGATTTGACAGATTTTGTCGTATTCTTCCTTCAATAATCCCAATTGAAGGGCTTGTTCTAGCAACGATGAGTTCATCGATACAAATTTAGTATCAAAGCATAGGAAAAACCTAACAACTTATCTACTAAATTCGATTGTGGTAGGGGAAATACGATTTTTAATATTTTCGGGGGATGAAAACCCGCGTTGTTTGTACAATACAGTAACCTAAAAGCGCCCGAGTAATAGAATAGAATTGAAAATAAGTAATTTAAGTTCTATTGGATTTCAAATATTTTGAATGACTTCTAAATTACTTCAAAATCATTACCGCACCTTTTATCGTTTGGCGGCGAATACGATCGCCCACTTTTTGTTCGTACCGATAAATAAATGGATAATTTCCTTCCATGCAAGGTTGTCCATTGGCATCTCCATACCAACGATACTCTCCACTACGTTCAGAATCGAAAATAATTTCACCCCAACGATTGAAAATTTGCAATAACACTGGCTGAATATCGCGCCCTTGAATTTCAAAGTACTCATTTCTATCGTCGCCATTAGGAGTAAATGCAGTTGGAATAAATACATCACAGAATCCATCCGATACTTTAACTTCCATGAAATCAGTTGCCGATCCACAAGAGTTGGTCACTGCAACGGAATACACACCCGGAGATGAAACATATATTTGTGTGTCATTACTACCTGTGCTCCATGTTATAGTTGCATTTGGCCATGTCTGTTTTAGCACAATTAACGACCCTTTGCAAATTAAGGTATCACCCGGCAAAGATGCTTGTGGTGTTAATTGGTAACCCACATTCACCGTATCTCTCCATTTACAACCATTATTATCTACTTCAGCCCAATAGGTTCCGGCTGAAAATATGGGTCGGGGATTTACAGATGAAGCATTTTCCCACAATATAGTTCCAGCTGAAGTAACGAATAAAGCCAATGGTTCATTATCACAAACTACGGTGTCTTTACCCAGCGTAAATCGAGGCAATGTGTTGATTTGCAATGAAGATATCACAGAATCCGGACAGAATGTATCCCGGATTACGTATTTAATATTGTGAGTTCCTGCTTTTCCCGGGGTATAAATGTTTCCATTAAACGTACCTTCGGTTGCAAAAAATAGTCCTTTATTGCTGGTAGGAGTTAAAGTAATGGGTGCACCGTTTTCACAAGTAAACGTTGGTAAACCGCTAAAGGATGCATCCACATTGGGTTTAACATGAATCATGATGGTATCACGACTTTTACATCCTTCTGGACTTTCTGCTTCGTGAATAATTGGGAATGCTCCCACGCTTCCATAGGTATGAGTAATACTCTTATTGGTGCTTGTGGTACCATCCCCCAAATTCCAATAAAAACGTGATAGTCCGGGAAAGGTATTATCGAAAACAAATGAATTTCCACTCTGACATTGTATCGAATCGTTAATTGTAATTCCACTTGAAGGATTGGGAATTACACGAATCCACAAAGAGGCTGTATCAGTACAACCGGTTGGGAAATTATCGAAATAGGTCTCACTCTTGTACTTTATTTGAATGGTTCCTCCTTGGGTGAATTTCTTCACAGGTTTTGGTATGGTTGAAGAATCCGTTGCACTAAAGTACCAAGTTCGTGTATACGCCATTTTGGGCAAATTCTTCAGTGAAGTGTTATCTGCAAAAAAGAATTGATTTCCCTCTAAACATTGGGCTAAATTATTATTCAACTCAATGGGCTTACTTACAGGACGAGGGATGATTTTTACTGCAAACGAATTGGTATATAAATCCGTACATCCATAACTTGGAGAGGCAACCAATGTTACTTGATAATTACCTCCTTCTGCATAAGTGTGTTTTACCGATTTTGTACCTGTATCTTGTTTTCCATCTTGAAAAATCCAGGTGTATGAAACACCCGAAAAAGTAGATGATGACTTATTGTTGAACGTAACTACATTGGTTCGTGAACAGCTGTCGTTAATGGTAAAATCAAAATCTAAAACTAAATTTTGAGTTTTAAATGAAAAACTTGCATAAGAAGACGTTAAAAAGTCAGGACTTGCCGCACCGTCGTGTTCAAAAATGGCAACATGATAGGTTGTATTGGGCTTCAACCCTCTGAGTATAAAGTTATTGGTAAAATTATTAAAACATGCGTAGTTACCCGTACCTACTTGTTGACCCGATTTAAACGTATTGAACGCGGTATAATTGGTACCATCGGAAGGGGTAGCGTCTACGGCACTACCTTCTTTAACTAACACGAAACGCCAAGATCCGTTACCATTTGTCCAGGAAATGCTTGCTTGATTACACGTAATGCCTGTAGCCTTAGCATTAGAAGGTGCTACAGTAGGTTCAGCTGCAAAAAGTTGTTGTATTCCCAAAGCAACAAACCAGATCATAACAAGGGCATTTTTCAGCATAATTACACAAATATAGTTAAATAGACACGTTTAGAAAGAATTCGTGGTCTACTTATTGTAAAATTATGGAAATATTACCAAACCTTTCAAATAATGAGCTTCTATCAATATTGTTGCCTGCTTAAAGTAGATCATTAAAAATAACACTAAACCTCGTGAATGTTGGAATTAAGTTAAGTAAAATTTGAAATTTAATAAGATCAAATTTTAGGTAATATGATTCGGTCTTCGGGGATAGCGGGTTGATTCATTAACTTCAAAAACAATTGACATAATGTTATTACATCTTTCAGGCAGTATTTTTCTATTCGGGGCAAATCGTTATTTCGATAATAAACATCAGCAACTTGGCTACCATCGATGTCGTCTTTGGGAGTAGGGATTCCAAATAAATGAGCCAACAAATTTAAGGAAGTAAAGCTTTTATAATCTCCGAATTTCCAAAGTTCCATGGTATCTAAATTATTAATTTCCCACGGTTTTTTTCCCGCTGTATCTAACAAGTAAGGCAAAGTCAAGCCGTGAACAAGCATCCTCCGAGATAAAAAAGGAAAATCAAATTCCTTGCCATTGTGGGCACACAAGCGCGATTTATCAGTACTAAAATACACTTTAAGTAAATCAGAAAATTCCTTCAATATCAATTTTTCATCATCACCGGCTATTGACTTTAAACGCAAACTGGTTTGATGTGGAAACCCTGTAATAATTCCAACTCCAATGCAAATTACTTTTCCAAACTCTGCATAGATAGCCGAACGATCGTATAAGTCAGCAGCAGTAATATTCTCCGTTACCAAGGACTTTGCCTTCTTATCCCACAAGGATTGCCAATCGCTATTCAAGTGAGAATACGATGGCGTTGCGGGAACCGTTTCTATGTCTAAAAACAAAACTTTATTTAGATCCAGTTGTGAAAGTATTTGCATGGTATTATTTATCTTAATCCGTTAATGATCTGGATTCACGACAAAACTACAAAATGCGGATAACTTACTTTTGCGTTTGGCGTAATTTTTATGAATTTCGCATAAAATAATGCAAGAAAATCCAATTAAACGCAAGAAACCATCGGCTTTACCGGGCATTTTAAGCTTAGCAGCTGTGATGTTCATGCTTGGACTTTTGGGTACCAGCATGGTAGGTTTTAAAGGGCTGGGGAAATATTGGCTGGAAAATACCAGCATTGATATATATTTTCACGATAGCATTAGTGAATCTCAAGTTAGAATTTTAGAAACGGATATTCAAAAAAAATCATGGGTTAAACAAACCAAGTTTATTTCCAGAGAACAAGCTATGAATGAAATGGGAGATAAATACGACCCTGATTTCATGAACTTTGTAAAAACGGTTCAACTTCCTTTAAGTGTCGAAGTATATCCCAAATCAGAATTTGCAAAATCCGAGTTTCTCAACAAAATGGCACAATACTACAAATCCAATCCATTGGTGGAAGACGTCATTTTTCAGAAAAATTGGCTAGAAAACATTTCTCAAAATATTGTTAAAATTCAATATGCCCTTTTTTCAATTGCCGCACTTCTGATTTTAGTTTCCATTATATTAATTCAAAGTAATGTGCGACTGGGCATATACGCCAATCGGCATACCATAAAAAGCATGCAAATGGTGGGAGCAACAAATACCTTTATTATACGACCTTTTGTGCTTAAATTCATCCAATATGCGTTAATTGCTATTCCTATTTCGGGTGTTGCCATTTGGGCGTTATTTTGGCTGTTGCCTTCTATCAATGAATTTACGGGATTAGAAATTACCCAAACTACGGAATTGAATTTCACACAAGTCCTTGTTGAGCACATTGACATGAACGACCTCATTTTAATTTCGATAGCCATTTCCGTTTTTGGTGTTTTACTTGCTGCATCAGCTAGTTGGATTTCAACACGGAAATTCCTTAAAACGAAAATCGAAAATCTTTATTAAATTTGTAAAAATCAACTTATTCATTCTAACAACATAATATACCCTGCTATGGCAATCAAAGAAAATAAATCCAATACTTCCCAGCAACCTAAGGTCATGATTTTCAATAAAAACAATTACTTAATGACCGCAATTAGTCTGGGCATCGTAGTTTTGGGATTTGTACTTATGAGCGGTACCGAAGGTGATATTTACGATTTTAGAAGAACTGTAATTGCTCCCATTGTTGTAATAGCTGGATTTGTTGTTGGTATCTACGCCATTTTCTACAAAAAGAAATAACTCGTATTCATGACTTTAGTCGAAAATTTAATCCTTTCCGTCGTAGAAGGGCTAACAGAATATTTGCCTGTTAGTAGCACTGGTCATTTAATGATGTTTCAGCATTGGTTGGGAATAAAAGATCCCAATATCGACACGTACATCATATCCATTCAGTTTGGCGCCATATTGTCGGTTGTTTTTTTATATTGGAAACGTTTTTTTCAGAAAAACTGGCTTCCCTTTTACACGAAACTCGTTATCGGATTCATACCTGCAGCTGTGTTAGGATTGTTGTTCGACGATGTTTTGGAATCCATGTTACAAACTCCCATAATTGTTGCTTTTTCATTAATTGCGGTTGGAATTTTCCTGGTCTTCATGGATAAAATACTTAAAGAAGGCGATAAAACCGTTGATTCCATGTCGTACCTAGATGCATTTATTATCGGTATTATTCAGTCATTTGCCATGATTCCTGGAACCAGTCGTTCGGCTTCCACCATTGCAGGTGCTTTGGGTAGAAAATTAACAAAAACAGCGGCAACCGAATTTTCATTTTTCCTGGCTATACCCACACTTTCTGCTGCCGCTGCTTATAAAATGATAAAAAATTGGGACACACTCAGCGCTTCTAACATTTCCGATATTGCTATTGGAAATGTATTGAGCTTTATTACAGCATTTTTCGCTGTTAAGTTCTTTATTCAGATGGTGCAGAAGAATGGATTTCATATCTTTGGGTATTATCGAATCATCATAGGTATCATTTTTCTATTTACACTTTTGTAAATTAGTAGGGTACTTCAAGATACCTAACTATGCACCCATTTAACCGGATTTCCATTTTACGCATTGCATTCTTATTTTGGGGGATGCAAGTAATCTCGGGTATTTCACAAAATCAAGCGAGTTCAATATCGCTTGCACGTTTAAAATATCAAGGCGGCGGAGACTGGTACAGCAGTAAAACTGCACTGAAAAATCTGGCTCTATTCTGCAATCAAAATTTAAAAACATCCCTTAAGACACAAGAATCCATTGTAGAAGTAGGGTCTGATGAATTGTTTCAATTCCCATTTGTCTTTATGACAGGTCACGGAAACGTAGTATTCACCGACGATGAAGCTGCAAATTTGAGGACCTACTTATTGAGTGGCGGATTTCTTCATATCTGCGACAACTATGGAATGGATGTATTCGTGCGCCGTGAAATGAAAAAAGTTTTTCCGGAATTGGATTTCAAGCCCGTACCCTTTTCACATCCCGTATACCATCAAAAGTATGATTTCAATAGCGGTGTGCCCAAAATTCACGAACATGAAGGCAAACCCGCTGAAGGTCTTGGATTGTTTTGGAAGGGAAAATTAATTTGCTTTTACGATTATGAATCCGATTTAGGTAACGGTTGGGAAGATCCAGAGCTTTATAATGACCCCGAGTATAAAAGAAAATTGGCACTCCAAATGGGTGCCAATTTAATCAGTTTTGCCTTATTGGGCCAATAATTTTTAAATCCGATTATCGAATTTCTCTTACCCAAACATTAGGAACAGAACCTTCAAAGTAGAACGTTCCTTTATTTGCGTCTTTCTCGTTGGTGAAGTATTTTAAAAACACATAGAAACTCTTATTTCTAGGATCGTACACTTTAAATGCATTCACGTTCTTTAAATACAATGATTTAATTTGTAAATTGGCTTTTTCTTCGGAAGCATGCAATCCCGCTACCAAATAGTAACCGGGTTCTGGTTTCAATTTTGGAATAGGAGGCAATTGAATTCCTGAAGTATCATTCCCAAATCCAAAACCTTCCAAATCTTCTATTTTCTTAACAATTACATCCTTTTTGATGCGTTCACTTGGTGAATTTCCTTGACCTTCTCCATCACCATTTTCATCATCGCCATCGCCTTTACCTTTTTTATTTTTGCCATTTCCATCTTCGTCTTCATCATCGCTATCGTCATCGTCGCTACTGCCACCTTTCCCTTTTCCTGCACCTAAAGCAGCAAAACCAATGCGTGTTGTAAACTCATGCATTGGACCTAATAAACCACGTTGTTGGCCATCAGGAACCGTGTATGAATAGGATACTTTGATGTCCTCTTGCGGTGCAAATCCTAAATTAAACCCAGCTTGCCATATATTATTCACGCCAAAACCCATCCAAACCACATCATCGTAATCTACCGAAACGTTGAACTGATAATATAAATAGTCCCAATTATACATCCCAACATGAACCGCTGGTTTCAGTGTGAAATTATCATCAATGGGGGCGTCATATCCCATGATAAAATTAGCCTGCGACTGTAGATCATAGCTCGCAGCATAATTATAGTACGAATAATCAAACGTAGGCTGCGGTAAACGTGTTACTGAAAAACCAGTAAAGAAGCGATCCGTTCTGAAATAAGCAGATGCTCTTAAATCGGCACGAACAACTGGTGGACTAAACATTAAAGCCGTAATTTTAGCGTCGTTATCATCGTAAAAAATAGCTTTTGAAGGATCGAAGTTCTGCGACAAAACCCCAACACTTACACCCAATGCTAATTTTGAATTGGAAGTAATCCCAACATTGTAGGCATAGGTAGCATAAGCATTGTGCATTTCTGAAAATGCAATATTTTCCTTCATATACATTAATCCAAAAGCCGTATTGGATTTTGGCAGCGGCATTGCTGAATTAAACAAGGTATGTTGGGGAGCTCCTGGCACATCCATGAATAACTTGTTATAATATAATGAAGCATAACCTTCATTGGTACGAGTGATAGCTGCTGGAATGATTGCCGCGTGATCCATATAAAATTGATCCAAGCGAGCACCCATTTGTCCAAAGATATTTCCCACAGCCCCAACGATAGCGCAGGTAAGTATGGTTATTTTTTTCATTTTACTGATTCAAAAAATTGAGTGATTGTTGATGTTTATTGTTCTTTCAATGAGCAGTTCAAATTTCTTTGTGTATATTTTTTGAACGGCGTATTATAAATGTAACTATTAATATTTCTAAATTTTTGTTTCTAATTCGACTTTGTCGACAGGGATTTCTATTATTAAATTATCTAACCAATTGAATGTATCCTTTGAATACTTCCTTGGTATATCGATTTTTCATATAATAAAAATACACGCCCTCTGGTACTTCATTTCCATTCTGATCTTGCCCTGACCAGTCGTGTTGATAATTAGTTGACTCCCACACACGTTTACCTTGACGATCAGAAATCACGATATCATACAAGTGAATATCTGGGATATCTATTAAATTCCAAGTTTGATTCTGTTGATCACCATTTGGTGTAATGATGTTTGGTATTTTTACTAATGGAGGATCAATAATCTGCACCACTACAGAGTCGATATCATAACAACCGTTGGAATCCAAAGCAGATACGTAAAATGTCATACTATCTGTTAATCTTTTTGTTGTAACCAATGCTAATGTTGAATCTTCAAAATAATCTCCAGGGAACCAACGAATATTGATCATAGCTTTGTCTACTCGCAACTTCGCTTGTCTTCCTCTGTAAATAATGGTATCAGAATATGCCTTAATGTCTGCGGCTTGATACGCGTAAACCTGCACCGAATCAAAACCCTTACAAACTCCTCCATTAATTACTTCAAATCGGTAATTACCCGTTTTCGATAATCCTTTATACGAAGAGGTATCACCATCATCATACCAATAAATGGAATCACCACCTGAAATTCGGAAGAATGCTGAATCTCCTTTGCACAATGGCATACTACCCGAAACGAGTTGCCAACTAACATTGGGGTAATCCGCCAGTGTATCTAAAGTCTTAACAATGGAATCGGCACATCCATTCTCGGTAAAAATGGTATACTTAACATCCCACGGTCCTTTATCTGTGTATAAAGATTTAAGCACTGTTTGGTTGGTATCCAGATCTCCGTTCCCAAAATCCCAAGTTCTCAAAACAATGGGTCGTTCAGATAGGCTTAAGGTATCAGTAAATGAAACGCTATCAGGCATACATTTTCCAGAATAATCAAATCCTGCTTTGGGAGATGGATGTACTACTATTTGTTGAACTGCACTATCGTTACAACCATGAATATTCTCAACATATAGCGAAACATTAAATGTATCGGGTTTTAAATACGTCTTGGTCGTAGAAATAGCCGGTTGCTCAAACACACTATCTCCAAAATTCCATCGTGAGAATTTAATGGTGTCGTAAACATCAACTCCATAATTGTATACAAATGAATAATTGTGTCCGTTAAAACATTGGTTCGTGTCATTTCCGGCAACATTTAAATCCAATCCCATGGTAGGTTGTGGATTATAATACGACTGAATGGTACTTACCATTGAATCTTCACAACCTGCTAAAGATTGTCCCACCAATTTCAATGTATAAGCGCCTGGATTGGGCAGCAAATATTTAAAATTGGTATCATCGCTGATGTACTTATTATTCAAAAACCAGAAATACAGCATACTGTCTCTGTGAGGATAACGCTGAATTTGACGACGTAGAGAAGTTGAATCTCCGAAACATACCTGCTGCACATCCCAAACAGGCGATGGTTTGGGAGAAATGATTACATCGCGATATACCGTTGCCCAACACAAATCCGTTGTCATAACCCGCAATTGGATCTTATATTTACCCGCTTTAGGATATTTAAAAGATGTAATTTTATTTGAATCAATCAGTCCACTTCCTCCGGGTGGTACCCAATTAAAATCCCACAGATGGCGATCAATGGTACCTCCAAAACTAACCACGGATGCAGAAGCATCTGCATACATAGTTTCATTATCGCAGGTATCATTCAATCGGATTACTGGGAAGGGCTTTGGGAAAATCATTACATCTCTGTATGGCATTGAATCGATACAACCATTAATGGTTTCTACGATCAAAAATACTCTATTCGGCCCAGGGTGAGCATTTTGAAAGACCCAATCTTTCTTTGTTGTTTGCCATGGGGTGCGAAGTCCTTCGTAATTCCACATCCATTTTAGTGGTGCATTGGTAGCCCCTGGATACGGATTAGCCGTCATATTATTCACTCTTAACAATGAATTTGGTGGAGTTTCACATTGATCCGATGCATCAATGGAAGGTACTGGTTTACCATAAATAATTATATCTCGTACATCGGCAGCTACACACCCTCGATTGGTAGTTCTTGTAGCTACTACCTTATAAGAACCCGCTAACAATAACGTGTACTTAAAAGTATCCATAGATGCAACCGGATTGGGTATTGTGGTAGTCGGTTCAGGTGTCAAACCTTGAATCTTCCACACAGTTTGCACAACTACGTCATTATTTGGATTTCGAGAACCCAGTAATGAAGTTTCAAAATTATCGATCATCCAGAATCGTTCCTCCTGACAAATCGTTAAATCATCAAATGTGTCTTTCCCATTTAGGGGATATCTGAATACCTCCACACCATTAAAGCCCGTTAATTTGGGCGTAACACCTACTGTAAAAACCAAATTCGCTTCATCGCTTACGTTGGATCCGTTGGTAATCTTCAATTTAAGTGTATAGGTACCGGCATGATTGTAGATGTGCCAGGGATTTGGACCTGGATTTGCTGCAGATGGAATGGTTTTACCCGAAGCAGTACCAGTATATGCCTCATCTCCAAATGTCCATTGATATACTACATTCGATGCATTCTGAGATTTGTTGGTAAATTTCACGGTATCTCCAACACAAGCTTTGAACATATTAATATCAAAACTTGCCATTGGATCCGTAAATCCAAGTGTGTTAACCCCACCAATTGATGTGGTACTTCCCTTGCGATTTCCCAAAACAAAATACCCCAATGAAGGAGTATTAACAGCGTCAGAGGTAATGGTACCTTTTCTCGAAGCGGTTCCACCCTGCTTAACTATTGTCCATGCAGGTGGAGTTGTGCCACCTAGATTTTGTAACAATTGTAATTTGGTATGATCGTACACTCCGTCATTGGTTGAAACAGAATCATAATGAAAGGTTAATTCGAATGCATTGGTTTCAGTACCAGTTGCATTGGTTGTTGTAAACCAATGATTCAAAACCGAAATATTTCGAGTTGTTACAGGTAGACTTGCCGAAAACGAAGGCGCAGAGGGTATAAATTGTACATAAAACCATCGATCGGGCACAATCGTTTTATTAAACCCCTCTAAATCAACTGGACGATAATTACTTCCCACACCCACTGGCCAACGAAATGTTTTCGGTGTATTTCCAGTATGATGCATATAAAAACCAGGCTCTACAAAACTACTTTTATTTCCTCCGGTAACTTTGGCATTCGTTAATGCATGCAGTTCTACGTTAGCTGTAGTAACAGCACAAATACCCTGCCATAATCCTAATGAATCCACTATTTCCAACTTACTACCCGCACTTCCGTTTAAAGTAAGCTTCTTGGATGCACCTATCATGCGAATAGCATTCACCGAAACGGTACCTGAAAGAGTGAATTTCACCGTTTGAGAAATAGCAGCTATTTCTGGGTATGAGCCCGATGAAATCACTATTTCATCCGTTGTTCCTGTTAAAGAACTCAATGCTTTGCTAATGGTTTTAAATGGCGCACCTGCAGATTGCCCATTATTGGTCACATCATTTCCGTTAGTTGCAACATACCAAGTTTGTTGAGCTTGAATCAAGCTAGGGCCAAAAATGAATAGTATGAAGGTGAAAATGTATTGTAGAATTCTATTTCCCATGTATTTATGATAAAGTGCTATCCTTGAATAGACGTGAATTTACACTATTTGTGCGAATCAACCAAAAAGATGAGATAGCCGTGACAAACAAACTCATCTTTTTAGCAATTCGCACAAATTATTACTAATCAATTGGTTTAAAATGGCAAGTCGTCGTCAGAACTACCCGAAGTTGCGAAAGGATCATTGATCACTTCTCCTGTATTCGCGAATGGGTCTGTTGCATTAGATGAGGACATGGAATCCATACCCGAATTCATGGATGCACCGCTTTGTTGACCTGGGCGTTCTACTTTCCAAGCTCGAACTTCCGTGTACCAACGTTGATTGTATTCACGACTTTCTAAATCAACACCGATATTAATAAATTCACCCATTTGGACGTTGTGAGTTGCAATTTTTGCACCCCAAATAGAAAAACACACTTTTTTAGGGTATTGCCCTTGTGTTTCTACTACATATTCTTGCTTTTCCCAAGTACCGTTTTTGCCCTCACCTGTTTGCTTAGGCAGTATTTGAATAACTTTTCCAGATAACTCCATCGAACAAAAATAAGAATTAACTCTTAAAATATCACATTCCGCTTTGTCCGTTTTCTTGTTTTAGGTCTTCGTTTTTAATTTTTAATTCACGCGGATTCTTCATTTCAGATTCTACCTTGCCGAATTTATAATCAAAATTCACTCGAACACCCCAAACGTTAAGGTTTCGATCTTGATTAAAGGTAAATCCATTTCCTACATTTTTCGTTTTCAAATTGATAACTGGAGTAAATGGATTATCTAAACCAAAACCCAATCCCCACTTATCTTTATTGTAACGGCGTTTAATCCCAATGGTGTGAAACAACCAGTTCTGAGTGTATCCCTGAAGTGAAAAAGTTGGAGCATTAACACGACCAAATGCTTCGATTGCCCATTTTTCGTTGATGTTATAATTGGCCCTCAATCCCATACTGTACATCCACCCCTTTGCAGAAACATCTTTAACCGCACCTGTATCAACCGTACTTGAAATTTCTACATAGCTTAACCCACCATTCAAAAACACACCCCAATCTTTACCTTTAATATTCATATTTAAATCGAATCCATTGTTGCGATTTTTACCAATATTTCCATAAGTCGTTACATATACACGATTCTCATTTACGGTTCTATATGTCTCAATAGCATTATCTACACGTTTATGAAAAAAGTTTATACCGAATCCTCCTACTTTGGTGTAATTACCGAAAGATAATTCAAAATTATCACCAATCTCCGGCTCCAAATACGGATTTCCTTGTTGAATGTTCAAAGGATCACTCAAATTTGTATACGGATTTAAATAAAACAAACTGGGTCTTTGAATTCTTCGATTGTAATTGAAGCGTACAAATCCAGCCATACCAAACTTCCGAGATATTAAAAAAGATGGCACTAAATTGGCATAAGGCTGTCCGTTAAATTTAGTATTATCCGGCTTGGTCAATGCCCCTCCAAACTCGGTAAACTCATACCGCGCTCCAACACGAACTGAATAATACTTTAAAAAATTATACCCCAATTGAGTATAAACAGCGTAAACGTTTTGATAATATCTGAATTCATTATTACGCGCTTCAATTGCACGGTAATCTTGATCACCATAATTAAAGCTATCAAAGGTGTAATCGGAAGTAACCAAACGACCGATAAACTTAGCGCCTGACTCCCAAGTTGTATTCGCATTCAAAGGTTCTATCCAATCCATTTGCAATGAATTTTCAATATTTATACCCAAATTGTGACTGCGTTCTTTCCAGAATGAAACGCTCGAATTATTCAAACGATCCGCCCAGTAATCATCCAAAGAATTTCCTTGAGTACTTAATCCAGAAACTGAAAATTCCCTACCTTTCTTTTTTGATTGATATCGGTAATCAAAACCTACATCATATCCATATCCATTATTCCATCTATCCGTTTTCTGCGACCAAAGAAAAGCGAGTGAACTATCTATTGGACCGAGTTTCGTATTCCAATTATTATAGGAATTTCTCAATCTACCGTTACCAGAAACCGTAAAGATCAACGATTGTCGATCGCTAATTTGATAGTCTAAGCCAACCGTTAATCGTGGTCCCCCACCCCAATTGGTTTGATCACTCACTTGGAGCATTCTAAACGTTTCCCCAGAAGCATCTGTATTGATCCGTTCGGTAATTTCATCTCCCCAACTTCTCCAAAAATGACTTCCCAAATTAACGGAAACATTCGTTTTCCCTTTTTGATAGGAGTATTGTCCACCCAAATGTGCAGAACGTGTACCCAACCCCATGCGAACATTCCCTGTACTCCCTTGTAATTTTTTATTTTTCGTGATGATATTAATAATACCACCTGAACCTTCTGCATCGTATTTACTTGAAGGATTGGTAATTACCTCAATTTTTTCAATATCATCTGCCGATAATGAACGCAACGCATCGGCTGGATTACCAGTAAGTAATCCCGAAGGTCTGCCATTCACTAAAAACCGAACATTTCGATTGCCCCGCATACTTACATTTCCATCCATATCCACTTCCACCATAGGCACCTTGGAAAGTAAATCGCTGGCGGAAGCACCTTTGCTGGTAACATCTTCTGCGGCGTTATACACCAATTTATCTGCTTGATTTTCAATCAAATTCTTTTGAACACGAATTTCAACAGCTTCAATTTTTTCAGATGAATCCAATTTTTTTCTTTCGGGGGATGTTGAATCTGCCGCATTTTTAGTCTGTCCAAATGCCGATAAAGAACTCATCAAACCTAAAAACACAAAAACTCGTATATTTCTATTTGGCACAATTATATTCATTACTTTTATTCTATTTATTTTTTACACTATTCTAACTGCCTCAAATCAATTATAACTGAGGGTAATATATACTTTTCTTATCCTATTTTTTTGTTTGATTCACAGTAGATATTTTTAACTCAACGGTAATTACTCAAAAGCTCTCTCTATTATTTTTGTTACAACACCTATATTTTTGTTAAACACTTCTCATAGCCTCTACAGGACTCATCTTCGCTGCGGACTGAGCGGGTAAAAATCCAGCTAATAATCCCACAACAAATGATGTAATTACTCCCATATAAATATCTTCAAGTCCTAAACTTAATTCTACACCATTACCCATAGATTGTTTTGCAAAAACATCCAAAACCAATAATAAAAGCCAAACAAAAATCAATCCTATACCGCCTCCAGCAATAGAAAGCCAAACTGATTCGAGTAAAAACTGCGTCCTTATAAACCAGTTTTTAGCCCCTAAACTCTTTTGAATTCCTATTTCCCTGGTTCGCTCTTTTACCGAAACGAACATTATGTTAGCAACACCAAAACTACCAACCAACATCGCAAAACCACCAATAACAATACCTATTTTTTGAATCTGACCAAACATACCGGAAATTGCATCCGTAATCATGGTCATTTGATTCACTGAAAAGTTATTCTCTTGGTTGGGCTTAAGTTTTCTAAACTGCCTCATCAATCGATTCACTTCAATTTTCAAATCGTCTAATTTTGCACCTTTAGCCGATTTTACCATAATTTGAACTTCGTTAGAATACCGATAAGGCATAATATTTAAAGCCCATTTGGACGGAATAAAAACAGCATCATCCACCGAACTTCCCATCATATTACTGCCTTGATATTCACAAATACCCACAACAGTAGCTACAAAACTACCAATTCGTACTTGTTTACCTAAAGCAGTTGAACCGGGGAATAGATTTCGTGCAACATCATTTCCCAAAATCACTACAGCCCTTCCCGCAGAACTCTCATCCCCCGAAAAATACCTTCCCTCAGCAACAGGAACATCTTGAACTTGATTGTAATCGTGTGAAATGCTTCGAATATTGGCTGATTTAACTGCTTCTTTACCTGCTGAGATGTCGCGATTAAAATTGTAAGTGAACGCAATGGAAGAAACCAAAGTTGGATCCAATCTTCTACTCAAGAATTCTGCTTCTTCCGGTGAAGATTCAGGACGTTTCAAAAAATTCCACCACGGATAATTCTCCCCAAAATCGTCCCACGACCATTTTTGCACAAACAATACATCCGAACCATACTTAGAGAACTGGTTATTCAAGCTCTTTTCTAACGAATGCACCAACGCATACACTGAAACCACGCAAAATATACCAATAGTTATGCCCAAAACAGACAACGCACTTCTCAGTTTATTATTGACTAATGCCATAAAAGACATTTTCAACGCTTCGCCGTATACAGGAAAAATGCGCATAAACACAAATTTACAAATTACCAAAGGAAAGATCGTTGTTCAAACAACAACTTTTCGATAAGCGTACGATAAATACCAATGGATTCCATTTTACTTCCCTGCGGTTGTATCGCGAGATTTTCGCTTAAACGTATCAAACTCACGTCGATACAATATACCCGTACCTAGAGTATTGCCGGATACACCATTGGTGGTTGTGGTATTGTTATTTTGAAGAATTAAATTATTTGAGCGTGAAAATGCTTTTAACCTCCAATTTTCATCACGTGTTTTATATTCTAAATTAAAATTAATTGGAACGGCCACGCTGTTTACGAGAACTGCCACGGTCGGATCGTAATTCAGATCCAACCGTAAACGATCGGATAAAAACCATTCGCTGTTAACAAATAATTGAGTATTACTGCTACCACTTGCATTTCGAACATCATCGAGATTCACCTGAATTCGAGTTGGGATTCCATATTTGGAAAACAAGTCATTCACCACCGAGCTTGCCAAAGTAGAAACGCTATTACCGGCAAAACCCGCACTACTGAATGAGGAGCTTGGAGCAGCAGAAGCGGCAGCGAATGAGGGCGGTAAAAAATTCCCAAACAGCAAAAGCGCAATGGATTGTCGCATCGTTTCATCTCTATCTAATCGGATTCGTTGAATTACGGAATTCACCTCTGCTGCAGCCGTACCCGAAGTTGTGGCTAAATCAGGAGCTTGAATATCAAAACCGATGTTTGGACCGAATAAGTTGCCCGTCATATACAAAGTAGAAACGAACCGAGTGGCAGGATAACTGCTACCTGAAGATCCTGCACTAATCATTAGAGTGGAAGGCGATATTTTCTTTTCAAAAGAACCACTTAAATCTACTTTAGCATTAAATGGATCTCCTTGCCACGTTATATTTCCTCCCTTGTTTACATTAATTTTCTTTAACAAATTGATACCTGGTAGGGAAAAAGCATATTCACCCGACTCAATATTGTATCGTCCGAAAAGATAAATTTTCTCATCGCGATCGTAAATCAAACGCATGGCGCCATCACCAAATCCTTTGATAATATCACCCAATTTTTTATCAATTACAAACTGTACTTCGGCATCATTCGTAGCTTGAACATCCAAAGTAATTTTGCCTAGGGCATCATCTTCAGCTTCGGATTTTTTTGCTGTTTTTTTTGATTTATCTGTTTTAGAAACAAATGATATTGAACCTGAAACATAATTGGATGAAACTTGAGGGTATTGAATCGCCAACTTAGTTTTCTTCCGAGTTTTCAGCGCTATATCCATATCGATTTCGGAAAATAAACCATAAATATGTGCATTACCATCGGCATAAGCCGTACCATAAAACAAATCATTCATTTGCTCCGTGGTCTGTAAAACTTTCATGTTTTTTAAGCTATCTAACTTCAAATCCAAAGCAAAATCAGAAAAATTTTCATGGGTCAATGCTAAATCAATCAATCCAAAATTCTTTTTGGTATCGTCATAAAACTTAATCGGGCGCATGGTAAATAAACCTTGATCGGTTAATTTAAAATTACCCGACATACTGTATTCTGTGCCCAAATAATCTACACCCAATCGAGCACCATTTACAGTAATCAATCCTACCAATTTAGGTTTCCGCGTAGTTCCAGTAATTCGAATGTTGCCTCCAATATTTCCCGACTTGAAGGTTACGATTTCCGTTAATAACGGTTGCAAAATATTGAGTTTTGATTGCATGGGGATTACTCCTAACACATCCAACTCGGCATCACTTCCTTCTTTTAATTGTACAAACCCCTTAAAATTGGTGCGCTCTAGCGGTCCATTTCTAAAGTTGGCCAATACTTTTAACTGACCAGGTGTTGTTGTTTCCTCCACTGCCAAGCCAAGCGCCCCATAATCGAATCCTAAATATTTCAAACGATTAACATCTAAATTCCCCAAAAAATGAAAATCAGAAAGAACAGAACTTATTTTTAAATTCCCATTTACCTTGAAACTGAGACTATCAAAGGTACCTTCTGGAAAAAATGGTTTCAATACTTTTTGGGAAAGGTTACTGAATTCAATTTTTAATGTGTCGCGTGCGTTATCGGAAACGTCGCCTTTCAATTCCAAATAGTGACGATCATCTGCCAAGAAGAAATCGTTCAAGTGCCAATGATCTTCATTAAAATCAATACTCGCATGATCGTCTAATTTCCAGGTTTGATCATAAATTTTCAGTACCGTTTTCTTAAAATCTAAGTTAGCGGTTTTTTCAGAAATCGAACCATTACCACCCAATTTCAATCCGTATCTATCCAATTTATCGTGCAAAACGGAAGAAATGGTGTATCCACCGTTGGTAATTTCAAATGCAAATCCCAATGTATCGTAAACGGTATTTTCAACCAAAACGTAATTGGTAGTAAATTTTGATTTTAACAATCCATTAGCAGTGGGTTTTTGTATTGAAACTACTGCACGTTCCATGTAAGTTCGACCGTATTCTATAGACATAGGTCCAATTTTCAAGTCACATATATTGTTAGAAGCGTAATAATTACCACGGATTCCAACAGGTCCCAAATACAAACCAGGAACAATGAAAGCTTCAATCCAAGAAGTTTGAGTTATGTACAAATCAATTTCAATGGAATCCAATATGGGTTGATCGATCTGTTTAAACCTTTCGGGAGCAACATTATGTGCGAAATGTTGAAACCATTGCGGAGTATTGGTCAACTTCCAAGGACCTTTTACAGTTCCGTCAACCCAATCACCTCTAAACTCAAGTAAAGCATTATTGGGTCGATTAATGGCTTGAAAACGCAATTGAAATTCATCTTTCCCACGTAGCAACCTAAAATCCGATAGACTCACATTACCCGTTAAATCATCTAAGTTCCAGCCTTGCAAATTGGCTGAATAATTTCCACCAAAATTCAAATTTACCGTATCGAAACCCAGCTGTTTTAGATCTACTTTATTTACTTTACCCGATAAATTCCAATGAGGTTGATCCGAAAACAATTGCTCAAATTCCAAGTCGGAGTTCAACTTAAATACCGGATCATCCGCAATCAGACTTGCTGACAAATTTCCGTTATCTAAACTTCCAACTGCTTGAATTTTATTTACAAATCGATCATTGATTAAAGCTTGATTCAATCTAATATCAAAATCGGAAACAGCAGATTCATCAAAATTATATCCTTCGGCTTTAACTTCGGCATCAATAGATTTAAAGGCTTTAAAATTGTCACTAAATACCCCAGGATTAAATTGCTTAACCAAACCGTGAGCTTTGTAAGCTAAACTGTCGTCCAATCGTTTGTGATCAATAAAAAAATGCCCATCATACGTACCTAAAGCAGTTTGACATTCGCCTTTAAAGTCAACCGAAGTCATTGGAATATGAAGAAATGCATTAATTAATGCATCCCCAAATGGCAGCAACGAGGGAGTAAATGATTCTACTTCAAGTATTTTTTGGATATCTGATTGTTTAAAAACACTTTCGGTAAGTAACACTTCGTTGATCATTTGTTCGGTATGCACCACATCGAAAATATCCACTTCTGCATTCAAACGCGAACCCATGGGAGTTGTAATTCTACAATCTCTTGATTTCAAATGCATTAGGGGGCCTTTGATGTGTAATTTGGCATAGATGTCAATGGAATGATCTTTCAACCAGGGGATAAAGTAGCCTACATCGGAAAGTCGAATTTTACTTTGTTCTACTCCGATAGCGTATATTACTTCTTCGTAATGATTGTTGATGCTTCCGGGTTTGGACCAATCCATGGAAAAAGCTCCTTTGATTTGGGTTGATCCTGATTGTAAATCCAACGGTTTCAACTTTAAAATTCCTCCCTTTATTGCAAGAATTCCATGAAGGGAATTTACCGGAAAACCCGATCGTTCTTGGGCTTCAAGATGATTTATATCTAACTCAAATCCCTTTGCATCGGAAATTTCACCCGAAGAGATTTCCGCATTCAAACTGGAAAATCGTATATAATCAGGGTTAAATTCGCCCTTAACATTGCTTGTTAATGGTGATTTTCCATAAAAATAGCAAAATTCCGACTCAATGAGGTTAATATTCGACAAAAACACATCCCACGATTTACCTGTAGTTGGCGTTGTATGTTGAGTAAAATACTCTTCAATAAATTCGTAATTGAGTTTGTTTTCTCCAGAGTATTCTCCCATTTTTACCAGCAACTTGTAGAAATCCAAGTCACTTATCAACATTTTTTTATTTGAAACGGATGCTTCTTGAATTCTAAAATCCAATGTTTTTGAGTATAAAATCGTGTCTGAGTGTTTATCGTAAACACATATCGATTCCAAATGGAAATTTCTTAAAAAGTCTACCTCAACACCGCCAATCTCAATTTTTGTTCCCAGTTCTTTTGCCAATTCTCGGGCTAAATATTGGGTAACTTTGGTTTGTACAATTTTGTTACGGGTAAGTACTGCCAAAACACTAGAAAGAAATACCACGATCAGCAGAGATCGTAATATAAACTTTCGTAATTTTGAGCCTCGTCTTTTCAAATCTATCAAAGTTAATATTTACAAAATTTGGGCAATCCACCAATGCAATCCGATTCCATTATATTAGGCATTGAAAGCAGTTGCGATGATACATCAGCCGCTGTTCTTATTAACGGCAAAGTGTGTTCCAACATTACCGCTAATCAAGACGTTCATCGAAAATTTGGTGGAGTTGTTCCAGAATTGGCATCTAGAGCCCACCAAAGTAATATCATTCCGGTTATTGATCAAGCCATAAAAACCGCCGGTATTGAAAACCAACAAATTTCTGCCATTGCCGTTACCCAAGGTCCAGGACTGATGGGCTCTTTAATTGTTGGATTGAATACCGCTAAATCGCTTTCCTTGGGTTGGAACATTCCTCTCATTGGTGTCAATCATTTGCAAGCTCATGTGGCAGCCCTTTTCATCGATCACAAAGTAGAATTCCCCATGCTCTGTCTTTTGGTTTCCGGGGGACACACGCAATTGATTTGGGCCGAATCATTTACTCACACAGAAATTATCGGCGAAACGATTGATGATGCCGTAGGCGAAGCCTTCGACAAAGCTTCTAAACTCATGGGATTGGGTTATCCAGGTGGACCAATCATATCTAAGTTAGCTTCAACTGGAAATGCAAAGCGATTTCAATTCAACGATTCTCAAGTTGGACCCTATGATTTTAGTTTTTCAGGTGTTAAAACTTCATTATTGTATTTTTTGAGGGATGAAAAAGCTAAGAACTCTGAATTTATTGAGCAAAACCTGAATGATATTTGTGCTTCATACGAAATTTCATTAATTCAAATGTTGACAAAGCGATTTAATAACGCAATTAAAGATAAGAAACCCAAGAGTATTTCTATTGCTGGTGGAGTTTCTGCCAATTCAGCGTTGCGAAGTGCAGTGATGGAATTATCTGCTAAGTATAACTTACCCGCTTACATTCCCGATTTTCAATATTGCACCGATAATGCTGCCATGATTGCTAAAGCCGGACAATTTCTGTTGGAAGCCGAAAAATTCATATCCTACGATGCCTTGCCTTATTCTCGAAGTTAAATATAATTGCGCTCATATATACAATCTGAAATTTGAGTACAACTGACTATTGATATAACGATCCATTTAGAACATATAACCTGAAAACACACTTGAATATCGCTGAAATCAATAAAGCCAACTTAATTGAATACAACCTGAAAATACTCACGAATACTGCTGAAAACAATAAAGCCCACTTAATTGAACACTATCTGAAAATACTCGCGAATATTGCTAAAAATTGATATACAGCCTATTAAGCAAACACAACCTGAAAATATTTCTTGCTAAGAATAATAGTGTCGCCAAAAACAACCTGAATAGAAAAATTAAACTATAAGTTCCGAAACCATTCAAATCCTACAAAATCCGTCCAAATATGTTACAACCTCAAATTGAAGAAATTAAAAAAGGAAATGAACGACACATTGCTCGAGCAATCAGCTGGGTGGAAAACAAATCGGATGGCTATTTAGACTTACTAAAAAAACTGAATGGACATACTAAAGTAATTGGAATTACAGGCCCTCCTGGCGCAGGGAAAAGTACACTCGTAAATTCTTTGGTTCAACATTGGTCCAATCAAGGACAAAGAATTGCGATATTGGCGGTAGATCCTTCAAGTGTATTCAATTTTGGGTCGTTATTAGGGGACCGATTAAGAATGCAAAGCCTCTTTTTATTGCCCAATGTTTATATTCGCTCCATTTCATCTCGCGGATCATTGGGAGGTTTATCAGCTGCAATTATTGAAATCGTGGAAGTTCTAAAACACGCTTCTTTCGATCGAATTATTATTGAAACCGTTGGTGTAGGACAAAGTGAGGTAGAAATAGCAGGTGTTGCAGATACTACGGTTGTTGTTTCGGTACCAGAAAGTGGAGATGAAATTCAAACTTTAAAAAGCGGTGTCATGGAAATTGCCGATGTTTTTGTGGTTAATAAATCCGATCGAGAGGGTGCCTTAGCATTCGTTTCATACTTGAAAAAATTAGCCCATTCTCGAGCAACTTCAAATTGGGAAGTTCCAGTAATTGCAACTCAAGCCTTGAGTGGAGTTGGAATTAAGGATTTATCAATCGCAATTGATCAACATGCATCATTTAACACATCCCCAGAAAGAAAACTGATGCTGTTAGCTGAAAAAGCTCATCTTTTAATTCAACAAAAGCGAATGGCTAACCTCTCTGTGAATGCCATAAAAGAACGATTAACGATAGAGTCACAATTACCCGATTTCAATTTATTTAATTGGATTGAACAATTTTGATCTGAATGTAATTAATAGGTGCTTGATGTTAATCCAAATTTACCGTTTGAATTGTTTAAATGTGTTGATTTAGGGATTCTTTCACGAGAACCCATGCGGCTTAAACTCAGAACAAAATCAGGGTTGTACTATTACCATCAAAGTTGTACTATTAACATCCTTGGTGATGCGGATGTTGCAAATTCAGCGGTTGAACTAAAAACATCAAGGTTGTACCACCAAAATCAGGGTTGTACTATTACCAACTTGGTCAAGGAACCCGGAGTTTTCAAAAAGTACACTCCACTTTGAACAGACTCGATGGAAAGCGTTTTTTGATTTTGGGATATTACACCTTTTCGAATTTCATTTCCTGCTGTCCCCAATAATACCCATTCAGAACCGTATTCTTCAGGAATCCATTCCACTTGAAATGTTCCTGTATTGGGATTGGGGAATACGGAAAGGGCTATGGGTGAGAGTTTATTCACTCCTACTTTTGCATCGATTATATTCACCGCACAATTTTCAGATCTTCCCATCCACTCGGAATCGAAATCTACGAGTGCTATGTTATCAATTACTGTTGATACACCCAATTTTTGATATAAGTCAATTTGATATTGAACCCATCCACTTGCCTGAGATGGATTTGATTCATAGGTTTTTAAATTCGCTGGGTTGAAATTCACCACCAGAATTCGTCCTTGTTGGATAGAGTATGAAGCTTTATTTGGATAGAATGATTTCAATAACACCCGTTGTAATGGCAATTTAACGTCCAGAGTATCCACCATAACCGCTCTATTTACAGCATCATTACCAATATTCTTAAAATCAACTGTATATACCCAACTCGTAGTTCTGTAATCAATCTTGTTACCAAAATCAGACACTTTTGATACTGCACCATTAGTTACACCTCGTTTGCCAATGGATAACTTTACGCTATCCGAATTGTCGGTTTGGTAGGCATCGGTTTGTGCAAATAAAGAACCTGTTTTAACAGACAATCCGTAATAATCGGTAGATTTTGCGTTAAAAGGAATTTTAGTAAAAATCTGAATGGTTCGGGTTTCAAATGGTTTTAAATCCAACAAAGCAAAAGTAGCTTCAATTCCGTTGTAATTATCAGCTTCAGGTATACTGTGAAAGTTAGCTAATGGAAGAGCATGCGATACATGCACGGTAGTACCGTTCAAGGAAGTTGCGCCATGATTGGTAACCATTAATACAGTCATTACAGTATCACCAGCATTTAATTCTACGGGATATAAAGGACGTAACTTAACTTCCAAATCCTTGGTAGTTGGAACCATATATTCACCTAAACTCACGGAAGAATACTTCCCGTTTCGGATGCTCGTAGCATAGTTTCCAGCACAAACAGTATACATGTGTCGCTTGGATGAATGCTGCAGGGTGTAATCGCCTTCGGGTAAACCTATAGAAAAATGTCCATATGCATCAGTAACTACAAAGTAAGAAGCATTGGTAGACTTATTTATTACCCGCATAATTGCTGAGGGGATACCCATTTCATCAGCATCTTTCTTACAATTGGCGTTTTTATCATAGAAAAGATCCCCAAAAAGATTGCCTGAAGCAAACTCAATTGCTGAAAAATAACGAATGTCGGTATTTAATTCACGATAATCTCCCCAAACGAATGCACCGGTGCCTCGTTGTCCCAATTTAAATTGCCCCTGGAAACGATTTCCCGTGAACGCATAAACTTGAGTAGCGGGGTCAAAATGCAAAAGTGAAGATCCATTGCTATTTTTCACAAATGTTCCACCTAACAATAGTTGCTGATTGCTACCAGCAATGGTTTTAATATCTGCAATTGAGAACGAATCAAATGACGGTAATTTAGACCAAGTTCCTTTGAACAAACGAACTTCCGCTTTACCCATAGAATCAGAACCTAAAGCTGCAATGTTTCCATCGAACGACGCTAATTCAAGAACTGAACCTTTAAATGGACTTCCGATACCACCCCATCCACCATTGGCTGCGGTGTAATATGCAATGTTTCCTGTATTATCTCCAGCGAATCGTGAAAAATCGCCACCGATATACAAACGATTGCCCGAAACCAACAAATTGCGTATGAACCCATTCGCACCTTGCTTTGTTTCGTTCATTCCTAAATAACGCCATTTACTTCCATCATAAGCAGCAATGTTCTCCATCCAATTACCGTCTACAGATGAATAAAATTTGCCCGCTACAATTAAACGACCGTCAAACACCGTCATGCAACTGATTCCGTCGTTTTTGGTTTCAATAACTCCGGCTGCTGCTTCCCATTCTCGCAATGATTCATTCCATTTGTACAAATGAGCCATGGGAAAATCCGCATCTTGAATTGCATCGGTTACGTATCCACCCACATATACCTGATTGTTGTAATAAGCGATAGAATGGAAATTGTATTTACCTTGAGTACTTTCTGCACCTGCGGGTACTGTTAAACCGGGATAGAATTTCCAATATACTCCATTCCAACGAGCCATTGTAAAGTCATTGGTTTGGGTAGTGCTCAGGTCTTCATACAATGCAAAATACTCCTCCTCAGTTGCAAAAGACGCAACCACAGGGAATGGTAATCCAGCACCCAACGGATTCAATACCTGAGATTGACCCGTTGAAATAAGTACATAACTGAATACCAAAAGAATAAACTTTCGCATATTATGCAAATTAGGGTATTTTTTTTGAATTCTCTGTAATCTTTTAATCATTAGAATATCCTCCAAAAATAATAACCCGACAAACCTACCGACCAGCCTCGATTAGAAACTGCTGAATTTTCTAAATTCATCGGAGTGATAGCCCCCTGAGTATTTACTCGAATTCCTATGGAACGTTTTTTATCGATATCCTTTTGGATACCAGCGCCCAACTTCGCTGAGAATACGGAATTTCTGTATAAATCCTTGCTCGAATTTTGCAAACTTAAATCGTAGTAATTCAAAGTTGCGCCCGAAGTTCCTGAAACATAATTATATCTCAGATTTGCCTCTGTAGTAAATTTCAATCTGCGGGAAATTGGGTATTCATACACCACTCCAACAGGGATGGAAATCATACTAAACGTTTGAATTCCATCGTATTTCACGTTCTGACCCAAACCGGCATATCCAAAAATCGGATAATTACCATATGCATCTGCCTCGTAGCCTTGAGCAACGCTCACTGGAACACTGTCTCTAAAATCAAACGACTGCGAAGTACGATTTTGAGTAAAACCAAAACCTGCGGTTACAATCCAATTTTTATTAACCTGATAACGCAAAGAAGTATGCAATTGCGGTGCAGCGAGTGACACTTCACCTTCCTTCATTCGCTGCAAATAATTTTTGTGTACGTATTGACCCAATTGGGGATTTACAGAATAGCTCATCGCTGTTTGATTCATATCGTATCCCACCTCAAAAGCCCAGCGTGACAACATGCGCTTTAAGGGCTTTTGAGTGTGTGGGATCGACAATGTCAACTGTAAAAAATCTCCAACTATCATTTCTTTTAAGGGCGCACCAGAATAAGGTGCTTGTAGGAACTCAGAATAACCTGGGTCCATTTCATTCCATTCGGTAGCGTCTGCTACTGAATTAAAGTTTGTTTTATTTGTAGGGTTAGCTACTATGCCTGACTGTATTACTGTACTCTGATCGGGGTTCAAATTTGAACCCAATTGACTGTTAGTATTGCCATTTAAAATTTGACTCGAAGAACCTTCTCTGTAATTTTTAACAACCAATCCGTTATTCATTTTCGCAATCCCCGCATTTCCTTTCTGAGAAGAGTTCATTTCAGAATTGCTTTGGAGATTTGCAGAATTTACAGCAGCAGCAGAATTCTCGATTAATTCTAAACTCTGTTGATTGTCTGAATTATTTTGTAAACGATTATTTTCTTCGGATGAAGAATTTTCCTTGATGGATGAAATTTCATGATTTTTCATCGGTACCGTATCAGGCGAACTGAAAAACAATGCACCTGATACTGCGATGAGAACAACTGTAGCAACTGATGACCAAACTACTCCAATGCGTTTTGAACGACGAGCCTCCAACTTCTCCTCTACTGCGTCCCACATAAAAGTTGGAACTTCAGGAGAAAAGTTCTCAAACTTTTCCTTCAATGATTCGTCGATATGTTTAATTCTCTTTTCCAGAGTACTACTTTTTTATTTGGTTTTGGTTCTTTGTTCTAATAAATCACGCATCATTTTTCGAGCTCTGCTGAGCATACTTTTCGAGTTACTCTCGGTAGTATCCAACAAACTTGAGATTTCTTTATGGCTCAGTCCGTCGATAGCATACAAGTTCAAAACCGTACGATAATTTTCAGGAATTTGTTTCATCATTTCCAAAACAGCATCTGGAGTTAAATCATCCATGCTCTGTTCTGATTCTTCATCTTCAATTACCATTTCAGCTCCGCTTACCTCTACCCATTCTGGTCCAGAACGTTCTTTTCGGTATCGCGATAGTGCCATGTTAATGAAGATTCGAGTCATCCAACCTTCAAGAGT
Source organism: Chitinophaga pinensis (assembly GCA_945890895.1). Taxonomy (GTDB): domain Bacteria; phylum Bacteroidota; class Bacteroidia; order NS11-12g; family UBA955; genus VMCP01. The sequence goes on from CAMDDG010000002.1 coordinate 107,833, forward strand.
TCGTGCGTCTTTCAGCGTATTTATTTTTTCAAAGACCTTAATGAAACCCTCTTGCAAAACATCTTGAGCTTCCGCTGTGTTTCGGGTGTATCGTAAGCAATACCCGTACATTTTGGAACTGAACATTTCGAACAGAGCCTTTTGGGACTTCCGTTCGTTTTTCAAACATCCAGCTATGATTTGCTCATTTGTTAACAAGTAGTTTCGGATTTAAGACGCACAAAATGATAAAGGTTGCAAAAAAATATTAAAATTTGCGTAATCCATGATTTTTAAACGTAAAAAATTAACCGACAACCAACTTTTACACTTGTATAAGGCGCTTATTCGTCCCAGGATTATAGAAGAAAGAATGTTGGTTTTACTCAGACAAGGTAGAATTGGTAAGTGGTTCAGTGGCATTGGACAAGAAGCCATTTCAGTGGGTGTAACCGAAGCATTAAATTCGGATGAATACATTCTACCTTTACACAGAAATTTGGGAGTTTTTACCTCCAGAAATATTTCAGATAAAAAATTATTTGCACAATGGCAGGGCAAAAAAAGTGGTTTCACAAAAGGTAGAGACCGATCTTTTCATTTTGGAACCCGCGATCATCATATTGTTGGAATGATTTCTCACCTTGGTGCAATGCTCGGTGTAGCCAATGGGATTGCCCTGGCGGATTTGTTGGATAAAAAATCATCGGTAACTCTTGTTTTTTCGGGGGATGGTGGGGCGTCCGAAGGCGACTTTCACGAGGCATTAAATGTGGCTGCAGTATGGCAATTGCCTGTCATCTTTTTAATTGAAAACAACGGATACGGTTTATCTACACCTTCCAATGAACAATTTCGTTGTGCTCAATTCATCGATAAAGGAATTGGATATGGAATGGAAGCCCTCCAAGTAGATGGCAACAATATTCTAGACGTTTACCACACCGTTTCAGAAATAGCTGAATCCATGCGATCAAATCCCCGGCCCATTTTGTTAGAAGCCATTACTTTCCGAATGAGAGGCCACGAAGAAGCTTCGGGTGTTAAATATGTACCCAAAGAACTTTTTGAGATTTGGGGACAGAAGGACCCGGTTACCAATTATGAGCACTACCTAATGCAACAAGGAATTTTAAATGAACAACTCATTGCCAAAATTCGCAAAGAAATTCTCGATCTGCTCAATGATGGTATTGAAACTGTGTTTCTTGAACCTGAAGTGGAGCCGGATTTAAATGAGGAAATGAATGATGTTTTTGCTCCTTTCAATTTGAATCCAAATGCTCCAAAATCACTCGATGAATTTGAACCCGATCTTACTTCCCCCGAAAACAATAAAGAAATCCGATTAATCGATGCTGTGAATCATGCTTTGGAATTAGCGCTTATCAAACACCCCAATTTAGTGTTTATGGGACAAGACATTGCCGAGTATGGTGGTGCATTTAAAGCAACGGAAGGCTTGGTTCAAAAATTTGGAAAAGAACGAATTAGGAATACACCTATAACAGAAAGTAGTATTTTAGGTGCTGCTTTGGGTTTAGCAATTAAAGACAAGAAGGTCATGGTTGAAATGCAATTTTCTGATTTTGTAACTTGCGGTTTTAATCAAATTGTAAACAATTTAGCAAAAAACTACTATCGTTGGGGAGTGGCAGCAGATGTGGTTGTTCGAATGCCTACAGGGGCAGGTGTACAAGCAGGTCCGTTCCACAGTCAGAGTACTGAGGCTTGGTTTTATCATGTACCGGGTTTAAAGATTTATTATCCGAGCAACGCTGCAGATGCGAAGGGATTACTTCTGAGAGCATTTGAAGATCCCAATCCCGTATTGTTTTTCGAACACAAAATAATATATCGAAATTACCAATGCACCGTACCTAATGGATATTATACAATCGAAGAGGGAAAGGCTGCTGTTCATGATTTCGGGGATCAAGCGGTTATAATTACCTACGGTTGGGCCGTTCACAAAGCGCTGGAACACATTCAGTCAGAAAAGATTTCAGCCACCGTTATTGACTTGAGAACCCTTCTTCCTTGGGACAAAGAGACGGTCATGGAGCAAGTAAAACGATGCAACAAGGTTCTGGTACTTACAGAAGACACGTTAACGGGAAGCATAGCTTCAGACATAGCAGCATGGATCCAAGAAAATGCTTTCCAGCACCTAGACGCACCTGTAATGCGGGTTGGAGGATTAGACACGCCCATCCCGTTATCCAAAACCTTGGAGGATCAATTCTTACCTTGGAATCGAATGAAGGTTGGATTAGAAAACTTGCTGAATTATTAATTGATGAATTCAAAATCGACCTTAACCGCCCAATTGAATAAAATTTGAGTCCTTATACGTTGAAGCGGAAGTGCATACAATCACCGTCTTTAACGATGTATTCCTTACCTTCTACTCTCAATTTGCCGGCATCGCGACAAGCAGATTCTGATCCTAAGGAAATAAAATCCTCATAAGCAATAACTTCTGCGCGAATAAACCCTTTTTCAAAATCTGTATGAATTACACCCGCTGCTTGAGGAGCTTTCATTCCGTTGGTAATTGTCCAAGCACGCACCTCTTTTACACCCACTGTGAAATAGGTGATGTAATTCAATAATTTGTATGCTCCATGAATCAACTTCTCAACACCTGACTGTGTCAAACCCATTTCTTCCAAAAACACTTTCCTATCTTCATAGCTTTCTAATTCTGCTATTTCCGCTTCGATTGCAGCTGAAATAATCAAAATTTCTGCATCTTCATTTTTAACTGCTTCGCGAACCTGTTCTACATAGGCATTACCATTTGTAGCACTGGCTGGATCCACGTTGCAAACATATAACACCGGCTTTTCCGTTAATAGGTTCAGTTCTTTAATTGCAGCGCGTTTCTCAGGTTCCATTTCCAATGAACGAGCATTTTTACCCTGTAATAAATGGGCTTTAAACGCTTCACACACTTCCAAAACACGGGCTGCTTCTTTATCGCCACCGGTACGAGCCTGTTTTGAAACCTTGGAAATCCGATTTTCAATGGTTTCCAAATCTTTTAATTGCAATTCCGTATCGATGATTTCTTTATCGCGAATAGGATTTACAGAACCATCAACGTGAATAATATTGTCATCATCAAAACAACGCAAAACGTGCAAAATGGCATTCGTTGTACGGATATTTCCCAAAAACTGATTTCCGAGTCCATCGCCTTTAGAAGCACCCTTTACAAGACCTGCAATATCAACAATTTCAATGGTAGTGGGAACCAAATTCTGCGGATTGACTAACTCCGCCAATTTATTCATCCGGATATCTGGAACAGTTATTGTGCCAACATTGGGCTCAATGGTACAAAAAGGGAAATTAGCAGATTGCGCTTTAGCACTCGAAACAGCATTAAAAAGAGTTGATTTTCCTACATTAGGTAAACCTACGATTCCACATTGTAATGACATAGTTGAAGTTTTGTTTCTTGGGGGATGTTAATTCTATAAGGAATTATAATTTGGGCAAAATTATCGAATAAATAACTGAATTATTCGATGATTTCTCCAATATCTTGCAGAATCTTCTTGGTTAGATTCTCTGCTGTAGTCAAACTCGCGCTTTCGGCATAAATACGAATGATCGGTTCTGTATTGCTTTTTCGCAAATGAACCCAGTCTTGATCAAATTCAATTTTAACCCCATCAACTGTATTGATAGGTTGTTTTTTATATTTTTCTTGAATTTTTTGAAGGATCATATCCACATCGGTACCTGCTTGTAATTCCGCCTTGTTTTTAGACATTTGGTAGGTGGGATATTGAGAACGAAGGCTTGAAATTTTAACTCCTTTTTCTGCCAAATGGCTTAAAAATAAAGCAATACCCGCCAAAGCGTCACGTCCATAGTGCAATTCAGGAACAATGATTCCACCGTTACCTTCACCACCAATTACCGCATTTTGAGCTTTCATGACTTCTACCACATTTACTTCCCCTACGGCTGAAGCAAAATAGGATTGTCCTGCTTTTTCTGTAATATCTCTTAGAGCCCGTGTACTGGAAAGATTGCTCACTGTTGCTCCGGGTTTGTGGTTCAAATAGTAATCGGCTACGGCTACCAAGGTATACTCTTCACCAAACATTTCACCGTCATCACTCACAAAACACAAACGATCCACATCCGGATCAACCACAATTCCCAAGTGGCATTTTTCTGATTTTACCACCGAAGCGATTTCACCCAAATGCTCTGCCAACGGCTCTGGGTTGTGTGCAAAATAACCGGTAGGTTCTCCATTTATCATAACCACATCATCTACACCTAAGGCTTTCAATAACTCGGGGATAGCAACTCCACCAACACTGTTCACGGGGTCAACGGCTACTTTAAAATTAGCCTTCTTGATTAAATCTGGCTTCACCAAATCCAAAGCCAATATTTTGTCAATGTGGTAGGTTAAATAATCCTTAGAAATCCGTTTACCCAATTGATCAACGGTTGCGAAAGTAAACTCACCCGCCTCGGCTATTTCTAAAATTCTTTGACCTTCTCCTGCTGAGATAAACTCACCTTGTGCGTTCAACAATTTTAAAGCATTCCATTGCTTTGGATTGTGGCTCGCCGTAATGATTATACCTCCTTGAGCCAATTCTGCTGGAACCGCCATTTCAACTGTTGGAGTAGTAGCTAGACCTAAATCTATTACATCTATACCTAAACCCAACAAGGTTTGAATGATCAATTCACTGACCATTGGACCACTAATGCGTGCATCTCTACCAATTACAACCGTACTTTTACCAAATGCGGATATCAACCAACTGCCATAAGAAGCAGCAAATTTTACCACATCAACCGGTGTTAAATTGTCTGATGGTGCGCCACCTATAGTGCCGCGAATTCCTGAAATGGATTTGATTAATGTCATAAATTTTGGGGGCGCAAAGATACCATTTTTTCGGGGATAAAACTAAAAACTGTAACTTTGTAGTATGCAGAAATTAATTGAATGTGTTCCAAATTTTAGTGAAGGACGTAATCCCGTTGTGATAAAACAAATTACAGACGCCATCGAATCGGTTGATGGAGTCAAATTATTAAATGTTGATCCCGGTAAAGCAACCAACCGCACAGTGGTCACTTTTGTAGGAACACCCGAGGCGGTTATCGAAGCTGCATTTCGAGGAATTCAAACCGCTTCTACTCTGATTGATATGTCCAATCACTCCGGAGAACACCCCCGTATGGGAGCTACCGATGTTTGTCCACTTATACCCATTTCCGGTATAAGCATGGAAGAAACCGCAGCATACGCAGTTCAACTTGCAGAAAGAGTGGGAAAAGAGCTTCAAATTCCCGTTTATCTGTACGAAGAAGCACAGACCAATAAATCCCGTTCCAATCTTTCGGTAATTCGCTCTGGCGAATACGAAGGATTCTTCGACAAAATTGCCTTACCCGAATGGAAACCCGATTTTGGTCCCGCCCAAATGAACGCTCAATCGGGTGCAACAGTTATTGGTGCACGCGATTTCTTAATAGCATACAACGTTAATTTAAATACTAAAAGCACTCGAATTGCAAACCGTATAGCTTTTGATATTCGTGAAGCAGGAAGAGTAAAACGCGAAGGAAATCCCATTTCCGGCAAAGTAGTTAAAGATGCAAACGGAGAAGATGTACGAATTCCAGGTAAATTAAAATTCGTAAAAGCAATTGGATGGTACATTGAAGAATACGGTATTGCTCAAATCAGCATCAACTTGACCAACTTCCGTCACACCCCTTTGCACCAAGTTTTCGAGGAAACATGCAAATCAGCAGATGAACGAGGTGCACGAGTTACCGGAAGTGAATTGGTGGGATTGGTTCCGTTACAACCTATGATCGATGCAGGGAAGTATTTTCTTGAAAAACAAGGATTGAGTTCCGGTGTCGATGAATCCACTTTAATCGATATCGCTATCAAAAGTATGGGGCTCAATGAATTATCCGAATTTGATCCAAAAACTCGAATCATCGAGTATTTATTAAAGGATTTACAATCTGAGCGACTCGTTAATTTGAGTGTAAAGAGTTTTGCAAATGAAACAGCAAGTGATTCACCTGCTCCAGGTGGAGGATCCATTGCCGCGCTTTCCGCTGCATTGGGTGCCTCTTTAGGCACTATGGTGGCCAACTTAAGTGCTTCAAAACGAGGATGGGAAGAACGTGTTTCTGAATTTTCTCCCTGGGCGGTTCAAGGGCAAAAATTAAAAGATGAATTACTGCATCTTGTCGACGAAGATACTCGAGCATTCGACGCAATTCTAGCGGCATTCGGACTTCCAAAAGATACCGAAGAGCAAAAAAATCTTCGAAAATTAGCCATCGAAAAAGCCAGCCAATATGCCACTGAAATACCGTACAAAACCATGCTAAAAGCATATGAATGCCTTCCGCTGATGCGTGAAATGTCGAAAAAAGGCAATCCCAACAGTTTAAGCGATGTGGGTGTAGGTGTAATTTGCTTAAAAACGGCTGTGCGAGGTGCTTGGTTCAATGTAATAACCAATGCCAAGGGATTGACTGACCGTGAATTTGCAGAAAATATCGTTTCGAAAGCAGAAGCATTACTTCGTAAAAATCACGCTGAATGCGATGAAATAGCGAATGATATTGAATCTCGCTTGCGTTAATCACTCAAAAAGGGGATCACCACCTATGAAAACTACGTTTTTTCCTGTTTTATTTTTTTTTGTTTTCGGGGGATGGATTAAAGATGCATCAGCGCAATTTAACACCATCCCAGGGAAACCTCAAAGTATAGCCATACATGGCGATTCCTCTTGTTTTGTAAATTGGGCTTCTGAGGGAGTTGCCTATCCAGGCTTGAGGCAAATCAACGTGCCGGATTCAGGTGTGGCCGCTGTTGGTACCATCAATTCTGCCTTCGGGAAACACCGAAAAAACGGCGTTATTAGTCTGGGTGATGGTGGTTCTGCAATTTTAGGTTTCCCACAACCCATTATAAACGGACCTGGTTTTGACTTTGCCGTTTTTGAGAACGCATTTAATGATAGCTTTTTGGAATTAGCCCATGTTGAAGTTTCGAACGATGGACAACGCTTCTTTCGATTTCCATCGAGATCCTATTCCCAAAACTTTCAGCAAACCGAACCTTTTGGAACCACTTATCCCGATTCTGTGCTCAACTTAGCAGGAAGATTTCGAATGCCCTACGGTACCCCATTTGATTTAAACGATTTCAAAGACACTCCGGATTTCCCTACCACAATTAATTATGTTAAAATAATCGATGTAATTGGAAGCATCGACCCCCGATGGGGCACCAAAGATTCTTATGGTAACGTAATCAACGACCCTTGGCCTACCAATTTTGCATCTTCTGGATTTGATCTGGATGCGGTTGGAGTAATCAATCAACTCCCAGTAAACTCCAACTCGAAGCTGAATACCTTTCCTTTAATTTCATTCAAAAATCCGCAAAATGCGAATGAACCACTGGTATTGAGTTTTGCAAATTATTCGGTAGTTGGTTCAGTAAATTCGAATCAAAAATCAAATTCGGAATCCATAACTATTCACATTCGTGATGCTGCGGGTTTAACTGTTTTTTCAGAGAAAATAGCAATTCTCGATCAAATCGTTTTATATCCCAATCTGAAACCGGGATTGTATTTAATTCAGCTGAATGCGGAAAACTCAAAAAAATCCCAGAGTTTTAAACTATTACTCCAATAATTTAACCATTTCGGCAGTACTGAGGAAACGACCGTATACATTATTAGTAAGTACCACAAAGCACTTATCGTCGTCTAAGCAACGCCAATAATAAGTACGGAATCCCTTCCACCACCCATTGTGAAATACCCATTTCTGATTGTCAATCCATTTCACTCTCCATCCCATAGAATAATATGCACCCGGTCCTGTAACGGTTTGAGGAGTCCACATCTCTTCTTTTGTAGCTTCATGTAAAATATACGAACCTCTGAGTGCTCTATCGAATAAAAACATCTCAAAAACATTGGAGTATACTCCCTTATCGCCCGTGGTACCGTTAAACATTACATCGTCGAAAACACTCCAATTATTGTAACCTTGAACTGGATAATTCACCAACGGCAAACTGTCAAAATTGCAAATATGCGAATATTTCATATCCGACATTTTAAAGACATGTTCTTTTACATAGCTTCTAAAATCTTGTTGAGTAATACGTTCGACTATTAAACTCAACAAAACATAGTTGGTATTGCAATAATCATAAAATCCTTGTCGTCCAAATTTGCGACTGGATTGATTGTTGATCACATCAATGATTTGTTCATTTTTCATGTGAGATTCTCCTTCATCAAGAGAGAATCCTTTATAATCTGCGTAAAAATAATCAGGTAAACCGCTGGTATGACTCAAAAGTTGTCGGATTGTTAACGTTTTTACGTTCAATTCGGGAAGGTACCAATGCACGGAATCATCGATATTCAAATATCCATCTTGATGCAATTGCATTACCGCCACTCCCGTAAACACTTTTGAAACCGAAGCCAATTGAAATATATCATTCGGTTCTACGGAATCCAAATTACTATAGATTGCATAACCGCGAGATCCATAGATCAAACTATCTTGTTTGAACATCAAATACGTACCATTGAAATTGCCCAATTTTTGATGTCGATCAAAAAAAGCCTCAATTTTTCG
>CAMDDG010000003.1 GCA_945890895.1 Chitinophaga pinensis
ATAATTATTTAACGTGTCTAAATTATACAAATCATTTAACAAGAATATTCGCAATTTTCCAACTTCAAATCGGGAAAATAACGATGAAAATTCTGAAAATGATATAAAAAAGAACGTTCTAAATAATAAAGAATTTCAAGAACACTGGCTGATCAAGAAAATAATTGTTTTCTTGCAAAGTCGGACGGTTAAAGGGTTCAAAGGTCACAGCTTTTACGACGTAGGTAAGTATTTCTTACGTTCAATATTTAAAGAAAATTTGAGTATTAGAGCCTCCTCATTGAGTTTTAATTTTTTCCTGGCTTTATTTCCTGCATTGATATTTTTACTTACACTAATCGCATTTTTGCCTATTCGTGGAATGAAAACGCAATTTATAGAGCAACTTTCAATCATTCTTCCCAATTCAACCTATGAGCAAATTGCAGATACCATTTTAGAAATCTTGAATAAACAGAATTCTAAATTACTTTCATTTGGTTTTTTATTAACCATATACTTTGCGTCGAATGCTTTTCACATACTAATTAACTCATTTAATCGCAGATTGGCGATAGGGCAATTTGTAAAACACAATTGGCTTTACATCCGATTTAAAGCAATATTTTTAACTTTTATATTATCGGTATTGATAATAGTATTTCTCGTATTAGTAACCTGGGCGTACCAAATTGAAAATTACATGGAAAACAATGACTGGCCCTTGATTACAATTATTAACTTTTTAATTGAACTATTGAAATACATGTTGATTACAGGTTTATTTGTGCTGGTAATTTCTTCAATTTATTATTTTGGACCTTCTAATAAAAAACGATGGGAGTTTTTTTCTGCAGGATCCCTTTTAGCCGGCACTTTATCCATCATTTCAACTTTTGGATTCACCATATATGTAAACAATTTTGATAGCTACAACAAGATTTATGGTTCTATTGGAGCAATTTTAGCCCTGATGGTCCTTATTTATATCAATTCCTTTCTGATTATTGTTGGATTTGAACTTAATACATCCATTGATAAAGCTGAACTTCAAAAATCGAAGCTCAGTTTAATCAACAACGGTAAAGAATCGAATTAACCAACAAATATTTTTTCGGCAACCACATGGCCGAAGTGTTCGTTAACCTTGGCTAACAATAAATCACGCTGCAAAAACATTTCGTTTTTTAATGGTGGATTATCGAATTTCAAATACAAAGTTTTACTTTTCAATTCAATTTGAAGAGTGTGCCTTGCAATTACGGAACCTACTATGGCTTCCCAATCTTTTTTAATATTTATTTCACTCGCCTTCACGTCCAATCTATAGCGTTTGTACATGTTTTGAAGCACAGAAGCAATAGATGGATCTTTATCTTTTGGATTACTCATAATTTTAAACACTTTATATATTCGTAGGTATGATTTTTACTCGACTAAAAGAATTTAATCTAACCTTCGTACTTTAATTTGATGTATTCTTCGCTTCTCTAACCCCATAAGCTAATTTACTTTTTCTAAATCCGTATGCGAAATAAACTACCAAGCCGATTAAAAACCAAACTCCAAACCATTTCCAATTGTTTAACTCCATTCCCGTTAATAAAAAAGTACAAGTAGTTATGCCTAACATGGGAATTAAATTTAATTTTTTATACCAACTTAATATCAATAGTATCAATTGCAAAACCCAAAAGAGTACATGAACAGTTTGAGTAAACGTTAAATTCAAACTTGAAATCCCATCCCCCAAACTCAAAAAATATGAGGGAAACCAATTTACTACAATTCCAATAATGATCGAAAGGACTATTGGAAATCCGATTTTAGCATCAATGAAATAGAGTTTAAATCGCTTTTCTCCGATGGAATCAATTTCTTTATTGCTTTTCTCTTGGGATGGAAGCAATAACACACCTCCACAAACCAGTATAAAAGCAAAGATAGTTCCAATTGCCGTAAAATCTAGAACGAATGATTCATCGGTAAATAAAATAGGCACACCCACAACCAACCCAGTAATAATTGTAGCAAAACCCGGAGTGTTGTATTTGGGGTGAATTTTTGAAAATGCAGGTGGTAATAGTCCATCTCTACTCATGGTCATCCAAATACGAGGTTGTCCCATTTGAAATACCAACAACACACTAGCCATGGCAATTATAGCACTCACTGAAACAAAATATTCTAACCAACGAATAGATTTATAATTCAAAACAAAAGCCAGTGGATCATCTACATTGAGTAAATTGAAAGGCGCCATTCCGGTTAATACTAAGGAAATGAGAATGTAAAGTACGGTACATATGATTAAGGAATAGAACATTCCTTTAGGTAAATCTCTTTGTGGATTTTTAGATTCTTCTGCTAAAGTACTAACTGCATCAAAACCAATATAGGTAAAGAAGACACCTGAAACTCCGGCCATTACACCTTCAAATCCATTAGGCATAAACGGAGTGTAATTTTCAAGATCTATATAAAATGCACCTACAGCGATAATTAAAATAACAACCAATAACTTGATATATACCATTATGTTACTTGCATTCCTGGATTCTTTAATTCCTCGATAAACTAAAACAGTTATTACTGCATTTATAAAAAGTGCAGGCGCGTCGAAAATGAGTCTCAATTCTCCCAATTTAGGTGCATTTAGCCACGCTGAAATGGCTTGAACATCATCGGTTGTGGCGTTTAGAATTTCTTTTTTTGATTCTAAAAAGCCTTGAATTTGAGAAACTGAATAATCACTCAACAGAAAATTACTCAGAATGGGATGATTTGCGAAATTTAAAAAAACTCGATGTGCAGTAGAATAATCCGTAGTGAGCCAACTAGGAATATGTAAACCAATGGCTTCGAGTAAGTGATTAAAATACCCACTCCAAGAAAATGCAATATATATATTTCCAATGGAATATTCCATCAACAAAGCCCAACCAATAATCCAAGCAAATAGTTCTCCAAAAGTAGCATAAGCATACGTGTATGCGCTCCCAGAAACAGGAATTCTACTTGCGAATTCAGCATAACTTAAAGCCGCAAAACCACAAGCAATAGCGCTTAAAATAAACAACCAAATTACTGCAGGTCCACCGCTCGCGCATGCTTTCCCTATCGAACTAAAAACTCCACCACCAATTATGGCAGCTATTCCAAAAAGTGTCAAATCTTTAACACCCAGTACGCGGTTTAACGTATGAGTTGATTGGATAGCAAAGTCAGTTTTACGTCGAAAAATACGTTGTATCATAGAATGTATGTGCGATATTAGCTTTTTAAGTTTCTCAAAACAAATTATGTTTGTATATTCGAATATGCGAAGAATCGTAGCATACTTTTTTATTGCAATAACCTTGCTAAGCAATGGCATGGTGGATTTCGCAATTAAAGTTTGTCATGATTCTAACATGATCAAAAACTCTTCCACTGATTTCAAATCGAATAATAACTTAGATGAGAATTCTAATCTTTCTCATCAACCTAGTAAAACGGGTACTAATTTTCAAATAAATAGACAACAAAAGTTTGAAAGTAATCCAAATTCAAAGCATCGATTAAAATCAATCAATTTTAAACAACAAAAAAACTGTTGTGCGAATAAAACGATAACACAATACACTAAAAATGAAGTTTTAGAAAATCAACATTCCTTTGAATCAAACCCTAGAGAGAACAATACTTGGACTCAATTAAAGGAGTTTTTATTTACTTCTGATGAGCATCCCTGTTGTTCAGATGATTCAAACGTGCAAATAAAGTGTTGTACCTCACTAAATCTCTATTATTTCACTCCCAAGTTTTTGGAAGAATTTGAAAATCCGATTCCCCAAAAAGTATGGCAAAGTATTTCAAGCCACATTGATTCTAAACACAACCATCTTTTGGCGCAGTCAAATATTAAGAATGCTGAAACTATTGATCGTTCTGATCAACTTGTCCCGAGTATTGAAGATATCTCTTCAAATTTTTGTGTTTGGATTATTTAAATCTCAACAATTTAAACCGCAATTCAAGTTTTACGCCTTGAATTATTTGTGATTATTTTATTAAACAAATTAATTAAGTAGTGTGATTATTTCAATTGATAATCAAAAATTTACTTTTTTTATTCTACTGAAATAATTAAAAATCGCAAACTTGAATCGCAGTTTATTTTAATTGCCGTGCTGCATTTAATTCGGACAACTTGTCAAATAAATGAATTCTAGCATTGGAAATTAAAATGCATGTAAATAATTATCAAGAAATCAACAAACAATAAAATGCGCCTTGAAGGCGCAATAATTAAATCAATATGAAAAAATCGTTTAAAAATAGAAATCAAATAGTTTTAATTTTTTGGGGAATATTTAGTCTTGTAATAATGGCTTTGACTATTCCAAGCTGTTCTACGGTAAAATCTCCAAAAGGACAAAAAATCACAACTTCATTTGAAGTAGGTGGAAATTGCAACATGTGCAAACAACGAATTGAAGATGTTTTAGATAAAAAAGGCATATATAAGGCATATTACGATCTGGAGAATCATCGATTGTTCCTTGAATATAATTCAGCTGCATTTACTGAAATTCAAATCCATAATATGATTGCTTCAGTTGGACATGACACGGATAAGGTAAAAGCAGATAATATGGTATATGAGAATTTACCGGGTTGTTGTAAATACAGAACGGAGGAAAAATGGTAAATCAACGTATTCTCTTATCCATTTTAAGTGCAACTAGCGTTTTTCAGACCTATGCACAGTCAATAGATACCACTAAGCTGGAATCCGTACATATCCATGGCGAGCAATCCGGTGAAGTTGTAAATTCCAACGGAGCAATTTTAAGCCAATCTTTAACTGAGAATGAATTCAAGAAGGCAGCTTGTTGCACTCTATCTGAAAGTTTTGATTTAAGTAATGCTGTTGAAGTTTCTAATTCAGATGGAGTTAGCGGAATTAAACAAGTTGAGATGCTAGGTTTACATAGTCGCTATGTTTTGCTAACAAGAGATAACATTCCTATGTTTCAGGGCTTGGCGGTACTTAACGGGTTGTCTAATATTCCTGGACCCTTTGTATCTGATGTAAACATAGCAAAAGGCGCTGGTTCTGCTACTTTAGGATTTGATGGAATTACGGGTGGTATCAATTACCTTTTAAAAGCATCCCCCAAGGACCCAAAAGTCTTTATTAATGGTTACCAAAGCGATCAAGGTAGATCAGAATTCAATACCATCATCAAAACTGCTAATCAAAAGAATTTCAAGAACTTTACCTATATGCATTATGGCAACCAGTGGATGGCAACGGACATGAATAAAGATTCGTATTCAGACAATCCATTATCGAACCGTCTATATTTAGGTAATCATTCCAATTTTCAAGGGAAACATTCGGAAGGGCAATTTGGTTTCACGTTATGGACCGATGGACGTGAAAGCGGAAAATTAGGTCGAAACCATTATGAAATCAGTCATAGTAGAGATAACTTTAACATATTTAGTCGTGAAAATCGCTTTGAAGGATATGCCAAGTTGGGTATTATTCCTGAAAACATGGGCGAAACTACTTTTGGAAATATTTTGAATTTTTCTCGACATGAGATGGACTATAATTTAAGAACCAATAGATCTGGTGTTGTTAGAAAATATTTAGCTAACGAAAGTCGTATAAATTATTCTGGATTGATTCAATCTGAATTGAGTGAACGTTGGGGAATTAAAGCAGGTCTTTCGGCAATGGCGGCAATTACCAATCAAAGGTTCTCAGAAGCACTAAGTCAATCAACCGTGTTTTCTTTTAATTTGAATCAACAGTTTATAGAAAATCAGATCGGTGCATTCAGTGAATTTGTTTATGCTACAGAAACATTCACATTAGTTACTGGATTAAGAGCGGATTATCACAATCATTTTGGTTGGTTTGCTGTGCCACGGATACACGGAAAATGGGAATTAAATAAAAAGAACAAATTGTTTTTCCAAACTGGTATTGCAAGGAGAAATCCAGTGGTAATTGCTGAGAATGTACCGAATTTGTTTTCGGATCGATCAATTCTACTGAATAACAATTTATTGTGGATGACTTCTCCAAACAACAAACTCCCCTTTTATATGCAACAAGAAGAAGGTTGGAATTCAGGAATTTCTTTTGTTAAGAATTTTATGTTTTTGGGATATCCCAGCGATATCATGTTGGATGTTTTTAGAACACAATTTATATCACAAATTGTAGTAGACAGAGATGCGAACATAAATTCGATTAATATTATTCGGAATACAGGGTCCGAAGCAGGGTTTACTGAAAGTTTTCATGCTGAATGGAGTTTTATACCTAAAATACGATTCAAAGTTAAGTTAGCGTACAGATACGTAAATAATCAACAATTTTTGGGAAATGAATTCCGAATTCAGCCTTTCCAAAGTCGACATAGGGGTTTAGTTACCGTGCATTATAAAACTCGTAGTAATTGGTATTTTGATTTATTGAGTCAAATTAATGGGCCAAAAAGAATTGTAAATTACCAGATAACAAACAACAATGTTGAATTTAGCCCTACTTATGCTATTGTAAATTTACAAATTCGCAAAGTGCTTAAAAAGGGTTGGGAATTATATGCCGGTATAGAAAACATTGGCGACTTTAAGCAAAAATCTCCAATATTCGAAGGAATAAATTTAGTAGGTCAATCATTCACAGACCCTGGATTTGGTTGGGGACCTGCGAATGGTAGAATGACATACTTAGGATTTCGATGGGAAGTTAAATAATGGGTTTTAAAATGCGTTCAAAAGGAACTTCCTTTTTATATACGTAAAAATCGATCCAATACTTAATAATATCTGATAGATTAGCGTCAATTAATTTCATTAATTGGCGCTTTTCATTTTCATCCAATTCCTCAAAGTCACCCACTTTCAAGATATCAATACCTTTATATATTCCTTCTTTTAAATGTATAACCGCTTTTGATATCCGGGTATCATATTCAGAACGACCATAAAAAGTTAATGGTTTACTATCACTAACACTCAAATAAATTTGAAGACCTAAATAGTCGAAAAGATGTTTATCGGTAGAAAGGTAAAGGGCAATTTCAGGCATTTGTTTAAGAATCACCCACTAAATTAAACATATTTGTTTAATTTTTTATATTAAATTTAGTTTAATACGAATATAATCTGTAACTGCGAGGTATAATTTCTGCTCTAACGCTAAATCATTTAATAAATGTTCATGTCTTTTTATTGTTTGAAAATCGCCCCTTTTCGCAGGACCTGTTTGAATATCCAAAGCATTGTTGAATTTCAACTTATCAATAGTTTGCTGAATAATTGGAAGTAGAAATTCCATTTTTAATTCTGGCGATGATCTTAAAACCTCCTGTGCTGCCATAAAAATAGCATTTGTAAAATTATTTGCAAAAACAGCTGCAACATGCAATAAATTTCGTTGATCTGATTTTAAGTATGTAACTTTTTCTAAATGCAAATCATGTAAAATCTCGACAACGGACTGACTCGGTGATTCTACAAAAATGGGTACAACGTTCCAATCGACATTAATTTTTTTTACGAAAGAATATAAGGGATAAACTACTGACACTTTGGGAGGTATTATTCCATCTATAAATTGATAACCACCCGATAATATTACAAGCTGAGAATCAAAATTTTCTAATTCTTTCAGCGAATTACCAATTTGATCATCATTTATACACAAGAAAACAATAGCTTCATCGGAAAAAACATATGAACTATCAGTTAAATTACTTCTCGGGTAAACAGGTATGTCCTCTCCTAGTTTAATAGAAAACTCATATTTGAATTCTGCATTGTCAATATTATTATGACCTGTAATAACTTCTCCAAACAATGGTTGATTGGAAACTATAGAAATATTACGAAAACCATTTCCCCAAAATAGTTTGAGCAAATGGTATCCTAAATTTCCAAAACCCAGTATTACAATTGGCGTGGAATTCATTTTATTTCGGGATTACTTAAACGGCATCAACAATGTATTATAATATATGCTATACCTATTTCAGTAAATAGACATCTAATTTAGAGATTGATTTAATTTATAGATTTAATTCGTTTTAATTGCTGGAGATGAATGTGGTTTATTTCAACTTGTTTTGGACTTGTATCCTATGAGTAACTGCAATAACGAAACCAACAACCATAATGATGGTTCCAAACCAAACCAAATTGATCCAAGGAAACAGAACCGCCTTCAATACAACATATTCTCTTACTGGAGTTTTTTCACCCGATTGAATTACAAAAGATATTTTTTGTTTTTCAGGATCAGGGTCGTCGATTTTAAAGTTTTGTAAAGTTAATATTACACCTAGATTTTCATCTTCAACGGGCAAAGATTCTAAATTGCCATCTTTTTCATTTATTAAAATCGTGGGATACAATAAACTTTTTCGCCCCAATCTTTCTACTTGAATTTCTAATTTCAAGGCTAAACCCTTTTCGTCGGTTGATTTAAGTAATTGAAGGGGTGTGAATTGACATTTACCGCTTGAGGTTGTAAATCTTTGTCCCAAAACAACTGTATCTGAAACAAAAGCGCTGTATGGCTCTTTTTTATCCATACCACTGTGATAATTCACATGTGTGAAAATGTCTTTATGGATAAAGTGTTTGGTGGATGGTTCAGCAAGCAAGCCCATTTTGGGATTATTCTGAGTTTTGGGTGCAAGCATGAAGGTATCCCCAGTTTTAATATTTCGAAAATGTAAATAGAAAAACTCATCAAGTGTATCGTAAATGATTCCTTTTTTGCTACCTCTATATGTGACTTTATAATCGCCCATAGTAAGAGGTTCATTTTTATAAATTAACAAATTTTCACGGTTAAACTGAACTCCTTTTAAGTCGATTTTTCCTTTTTCATCTTGTTCAGGGGCCAATGCAATTCCACTTTTAGTAGTTGAAAGAATGTTTTGATTTACAGAGGAAACGAGCACACCGACTAATAAAACACCGAAGCCCAGATGTGAAAGTGGTGCTCCCCAATTCATAAATCTCCATTTTTTTCTTTGCCAAATAATTTGGAAATTTCCCATAACCAACCAAACAGCAAAAAACAAAAACAACAGATTCTCTATACCCTGTATTCCGAAGTTTAAATTCAACAATATAGTTACTGCCAACGCAGTTATCATAGAAATGGAAATATTTTTCACCCAAATTGCTGTGGGTGTTTCTCTGAAATGAAAAAATTGTGCTACAGCCATTAAAATCATAATGGGCATAGCCATCCATAATTGAATTCGATTGTAATCATCTTCTGTGGGTACTGCCATCTTATATCCAAATAATTTGTTAAATACCGGAATGGATGTCCCCGCAAAAATTTGAATCAAGCTTAGAATAATAAACATCGAACCTAAGAAGATCCAAAATTCCCTACTTGACAAGTGTTCATCGGCAATTTCGTTCTTGTTATTCTTATATAAATTCCAAATAAACACGACTAAAACGACTAAAAATGCGATTATTCCCAACCATTTAATTCCACTTGAATACGCGTCATGAGCGGATTTTGGCAAGGTATAGGCCAAAATTATTGGAATCACAAACAATGCAGTAAGTATTAAGCTGCTTTTTTTGCGCCAAACCGTAGAATTGAAGCTTGCGATTGTACTTATTCCAATGAAAACCAGCAAGAATATCAACAATTGACCTGACAATCCTAAATCTGTAAATGAATGTACACTTGACTCCCCTAAAATCCCACTACGAGTTAAAAATGTTGCATAAAGTACTAGCCAAAAAGACAATTGGGTTAACAAATGCGAAGTAAATAAATGGCGTCCAGTGTTTTTTGAAATAATAATCATGTGAACAGCGGAAGTCATAATTAACCAAGGTAGTAAAGATGCATTTTCAACGGGGTCCCAGGCCCAATATCCCCCGAAAGAAAGACTTTCATACGCCCAAAAACCACCCATTATAATTCCGGTGCCTAAGATACCAACACAAGCCAATCCCCAAATCAAAGAAGGAATCAACCAGCTTCTATCTTCTTTATTCCATAAAGCCGATAAACTATAGGCAAAAGGTACAATTGCTAAAGCAAAACCTAAAAACAATGTGGGCGGATGTATCACCATCCAATAATTCTGAAGCAATTTATTTAAACCATTTCCATCTTTGAAAACTTGTAAATAATTATCAATTCCCAACGATCCCAAAATAGGAATGTTTAAGAAATCAGGTCGCTCTTCTCTTAATAGCTGAAACGGACTGCTGCCCAATTTAAAATCACCAATTTCAAAACCTAAAATCATCGATGACAATACCACTTGAGCAAAAGCGATGATGGCAAGGACTGGACTTTCCCATTTACCGGCGGTGCGTTTTAAAATTAAAGCAATAATAGCATTCCAAAAAATCCAAAGTAAGAAACTGCCTTCCTGACCTTCCCAGAAACAAGAAATCATATAATAAACAGGCAATGAATTACTCGAATGTCTCCAAGCATAATAATATTCATATCGATGAAAGAATATTATGGCGAATAGGATTCCAAAAACGGAAATTACCGATAAAGCGTGTATATTTAAACTTAATCTGGCAATTTTCAAATATTGAAATTGAGAATCTTGATTGTTTTTAAAATAAAAAAAGGCTGATACAATTGCGCTTATAAACATAAGCACCATGAATAATTCTCCCAGATTGCCTAACCATAGCCATTCATTTTTGAATTCAATGATTGGATTGGTAGAATTGGGTAAAGAGGTCAATAAATTCACAATTTTATTTTTAGTTTCTAGGAATATTTGCTGGGTGTTCTTTAACTGGAGCGTCTTCGTATTTTGAAGGACATTTGCTTAAAATGGTTTCGGCATAAAAAAAATCACCCATACTGCGTCCATTCAAAACTATTTTCTCGCTTCTTTCTAAGTCTTGGGGTTTGGGTTGACCAAATTCAATTCTCTTTTCAAATCCCAAACTATCAATTGCATAAAAGACCAAATGGTTTGGATCTTTCTGTGGATCGTATTGAATGGGTTTGGCTTTACTTAATTTGCAAACTACGTGATAATTTTTTGAAGAATTCTCTTTAGCCAATTCATCGGCTTCTTGAAAAGAAACGTAGCGTGAGGTATTGTCCCACATTCCTACGACTGCGGCAATCGCAATACCTGCAATTAATATGAGTATAATATGAAGTGGTTTCATTTAGACTTTTCCTCCAATTGAGTTATTTTCTTATTCATTCGAAACAGCATCAAAAATGTTCCGATTAAGATTACCGTTAAAACCGCTATAACAACCTGATATTTCATATTACTTGATAAAAATTCAACTATTTGATTTTCCATTATTTATACTAGTTTAATTCAACTAAATATTTAATTAAATTCAATTTTCATTCGCTTCTAGTTCCTCTTGTTTTTTGGACAATAAAGTGATTCTTATTTTTAGAGTGGAAATGTAATAAAACAATCCAATCCATCCTAAAACCGCAGGATAAAAGTAAAATCTGAGTGTATTATCCAGATCGTATTTATTAAATCCAACGCTACCACCTGTTCCTGGATGCAAAGAGGTGCTTGATAACTTGGGCATTATTGCAATTAAAGCTATAAATATCGGATATATTAAAACGCTATAAACTGAAGAAATGCGCGCTTTTTGATAATTATCTCGAATGCTAGAACGAAGAATCAGATAAGCCAAATACATAAGCATCCCAATAGCAACGCCATTCAATTTGGGATCTTCTGCAGGCCACCAACTTTGCCAAGTTACTCTGGCCCAAATGGAACCCGTAATACACCCTAGAATACCGTTTAAAATGGCCACTTTAGTAAACGCTTCACTGTAGTAATCGTGTTTCAAATCTTGGCTCGACAAGTATTTCATTGCAAAAACCATCGATAATCCCAATAAAAACATCATACTGAACCACATAGGCACATGATACAATAAATTTCTTATGCTTTCGTAAAGTATATTGCGATTGGGAAACCCTTTTTCAACTTGATCTACGATGGGTGTTTTATCGTTCATCGACCATTTCGAGACATTACATTTAGCTGTATCTGTTTGTGATTTTTCAATCCACAAAGCATCCGGATAGTATACAAAAAAAGAATCGCCTTTTGAGTTCTGCAACTTTAAAAACATATCTGCACTAAACGAACCCGAATTTTCACCTAAACTTAATAATAATTGTGACTCTATTGCATTTTGGCGATTATCCAATTTAACGTTTCTGAATTCCCAAATTTGAGTATCATTTTTTGCATTTTTCAAAACCAAAGATAACGCTTTCAAGCTACCATCTTCATGCAATGGTGAATGCAAATTGATTTTCACTTGTGCGATAGAGTCCGATTTCACTCGGAATGGCAAAACAGAAACTACTCCTGTTTTCAACGCCGTACCAAGTCCCCCAACAACCACATAAATCAATAATAAAGCCGATATCCAAAGGACCGCGTTATTGAACTTATTCAATCGGTGTAAATTCCAGAATTTCATCTTAAGATTTGGATCTGCGTTTTAATTCTCTTTCAATCAGCCCCAATTCTCTTCCCATTTGACCTGCAACAGACGAATTTTCTTGCGCCCTCCTGGTCAAATATGGAATTACAGCACTTACAGGACCATAGGGTACGTATTTAGCAACATTGTAGCCTAAATTTGACAAGTTATAACTGATATGATCACTCATACCCAGTAATTGACTGAAGAATACGCCGGGATGTTGATTTTTTAAGCCGTGTTTTTGCAACAATTCTGTTCCTTTCAATGAACTTAATTCATTGTGAGTACCGATGCAAATTTGAACTCTTAAGTGATGTTCAAGACACAACTCAACTGCTTTATCATAATCAGCATCGGTAGCTGATTTATCTTTTTGAATGGGATCATTGTAACCCATTTCTAATGCACGGGCTCTCTCCTTTTCCATATAGGCGCCACGTACAATTTTAAAACCCAAATGATGAGTAGTTGAAGCAATTTGATTCTTTAAATATTCCAATCGATCGTGACGATACATTTGCAACGTGTTGTAAATGATTGTCGCTTCCTGATTGAATTTCATCATCGCTTCTTCCGCCAATCGATCAATAGCTTCTTGCAACCATGTTTCCTCGGCATCTATGAATAGACGAACTTTACAATCGTATGCGGTTTGACAAATTTTAAAAAAGCGATTTACTCCTTTTTCCCAATTTTCTTTCTCGGGGGATGTTAATTCGGTGTTGGAAGTCATCTTCGCAAGTAAATCCGAATGTATTACTCCGGTTACCTTAAACACAGCAAACGGTATAGAATCCGGTTGTTTTTGTGCCGCTAAAATGGTTCTAACGATCTCATCAGCTGTAGATTCGAATACCGATTCAGATTCTTCACCTTCAACAGAGTAATCTAATATAGTTCCAATACCAGAAGCATTTAATCGATTAATTGTGAACTGACAATCTTGAATGTTTTCACCGCCACAAAATTGTTCAAAAATGGTGTTTTTGATTACCGACTTAAATCCTAGATTCAAAGCAACCTTAGCCATACCTGGCCCCCATTTCAACAACCACGGATAATCAAATGATTTAAATAGCAAACGAGCTTTTTTCAACTCTCCATTATTCTTGCTTTTAAAAGCAATTTCGGTGTTATCAAAAGATATTTGTGAGTTCATTTTTTAGTAATACAAAATAAAGCCAAAACAATGGAAGTTTAAAGTTTATTCAATCATTATGGCAATCTAAGTTGCAATTTTTCCATTGCATCTATTAGTTTGGGGTGTTTTTCAATCAAATAGTCCAACTTCTCTTTGTCGGTGTAAGGTCTTCTTGCAGCATATTCAACTTCGCCCATTTCTAAAACTAACTCAGTAATTCGTCCGCCTGAATGAGTAATTAAATCCTGAGTTAATGAAATACGAAGTTCTTCAAATGCCACCATATGCAGCTGACTCGAAGCAGTTATCTTGAATGAATAATTATCTATATCGCATTTAACCGATTTAAGTAAAGATACAATTCTTTGGGACTTATTCTCCGAAATTTTCTGAATTAATCCGTCAACGGTAATCGATTCATTGGTTGCTAATTTCTGAGCGTTGTTGGACGGACTAAACTGACTTTCATTTGTGTTACTCGATTTTAAATTTCCGGTTTCATTCAGGTTATTTTCAATCGGATTTAAATGAACATTTGTCGAATGAATTTTTGGAGACTCAATTGGGTTCAAATTTGAATCCGGAGTTTGTTCCAATTTAGCGTTGATTACATTGTAAGAATCCAATGTATTTGAAGCAATCTCAGAATTAGGTTCATTCAAATTATCAGTTTTTGTGTGTACTGAGTTATTTGAATTTGAATTATTCGACGAAATGGAATCTGTATTCTGAGAATTTTTCTGATTTTTAAATGCTTTAAAATCAATTGCACCTAAACGAGACTGTGTTACTTTTTTTATAGTATCCTCTTTGATCGTAGGTGTGTTGCGATCAACAATACTTTTAGCGGTGACCGTTGAATTTGATTCAGAATTAACTTTGGAATTAGTTAATTTTTTTTTTACTTCCTCAAGTGTGGGAAGTTCTGAAACAAATTGTAAAACGTGCGATAACTTTATATAAGTAATTTCTATGAGCAACCGTGGATTTCTAGAGGATTTGAATTTTTCATCGGCCTCATGAGTAATGTTCAAAGCATTTAATAAAAATGCCATCGATAACTTGGAAGACTGTTCTTTATACTTATTTTTATACGATTCTGAAACGTCCAACAAACTATTGGTTAAAGAATCTTTACTTACCAATAAATTTCTGAAATGTTGAGCGAATCCTCCTATAATTAATGACCCATCGAAACCTTGGTTAATTGCTTTGTCTATAATTAATAAACCTTCGCCTACTTGTTGATTAATTGCATGTTCAGTCAAACTGAAAAACGTTTCGACATCCAAAATGTTAAGCATGTCAACTGCTTTTTCATAAGTAACTTCACCTGCGGCAAAACTTGCTAACTGGTCAAATAAACTTAATGCATCTCTCAGTCCGCCATCTGCTTTATTTGCAATTAAGTGAAGTACTTCCTCTGAAACTTGAACATTTTCGTTTTTTGCAATCATTGCCAAATGTTCAACCATGTCTTTGGTTTCAATTCGATTAAAATTAAAAACTTGACAACGACTTAAAATAGTAGGCAGGATTTTATGTTTCTCAGTGGTAGCTAGAATAAAAATAGCATAGTTAGGTGGTTCTTCTAATGTTTTAAGAAATGCATTGAACGCACTCGTTGTTAACATATGAACCTCATCTATAATATAAACTTTGTATTTACCTACTTGAGGAGGTATGCGCACTTGATCAATCAAATTTCGGATATCCTCAACTGCATTATTTGAAGCTGCGTCTAATTCAAAAATATTAAAAGCGAAATCATGATCCAGATTTTCACCATTTTGTTGATTGATTACCTTGGCTAAAATTCGTGCACACGTGGTTTTACCTACTCCTCTGGGGCCGGTAAACAAGAATGCTTGTGCCAACTTATTGTTGGTTATTTCATGCATTAGTGTTTCTGCAACATGCTTCTGTCCTACTACATCTGTAAAAGTTGTAGGACGGTACTTTCTGGCCGAAACGATGTAAGATTCCACATTGCAAATTAATCTCTTTTTTATGAGTTGGACAATGAAGAATCCATAATTATTTAAGTTTTTTATACACTGAGATAGGTATTCCTTTTCAATGCTCAAAAATTGTTATTAATTTGTATTCGATATGAATATCGGAGAGATTTTAACCCCATTTGAGTTGAAGAGTACATCTGGAAACATGGTGAACTCGTTTGATTATCATGAACAGTATGCATTAGCTATTTTTATTACTTGCAATCATTGTAAGTATTCGCAAGCATATTGGCAGAGAATTATCAAATTGGCCAATAAATTTGAAGAAGACAATTTAGCTGTAATTGCAATTAATCCAAACAATCCATTGGTACAACCACAAGATAGTTTTGAGAATATGATTCAGCTCAAAAATCAAATGAATTTACCTTTTGAATATCTTTATGATGAAAATCAGGAAGTAGCGAAACAATTGGGTGCTACTAAAACTCCGGAAGTATTTTTGTTCAATAGTCGTAGAGAATTAGTTTATAAAGGAGCTATTGACGACAGCTGGGATAACGAACAAACCGTAACTCATGTTTATCTAGAAGATGCTATTGAATACGCATTAGATGGTATTGAAGTAGATTATCCAGAAATTCCAGCTGTTGGATGCAGTATTAAGTGGTAATTGATTTATTACCAGCACAATAACCAATTAAAACACAATTAATATGGAAACCAGCATAAATATAAATGAAGTAATCACGGTATTTTTCACTCTGTTTGCAGTAATAGATATGCTGGGTTCCATTCCAATTTTAGTTTCGCTAAAACAAAAAATTCCAGATATTCATCCAGGAATGGTAACCTTAGCTTCAGCGAGCTTAATGATTGGTTTTTTATATATCGGGGAATATTTTTTGAAATACATCGGTATTGATCTTCAAAGTTTTGCACTTGCAGGTAGTATCGTAATGTTTATTTTGGCTCTTGAAATGGTTTTAGGAATTGATATTTTTCGAACAGATCCAGAAACTCCATCTGGAAGCATCATACCTGTAGCTTTTCCAATTATTGCCGGATCTGGAACTCTTACTACCATTTTATCATTAAAGGCTATTTACGATAAAACAACAATTTTACTAGGTATTTTACCAAATATTCTACTTATTTTTCTAGTATTACATACAACCGGTTGGTTTGAAAGAAAAATCGGAAAATCAGGAATGATGGTAGTACGAAAATTCTTTGGGGTCATACTATTAGCCATAGCTGTAAAACTTTTCAAATCCAATATTTGATTCTAATTTGAATTGAGATACAGATTTAATTCACTGTCTGAAAAATTAAATCGATTCAAAAAAAGTAATTAGTAAAACACTCAATTTTAATACTGTAATTTATTTTAATCAGCTTCCATAACCTTTAACGCTTTTTTTAAATTAAACGCATATTAAATCGACTGATAAAAATTAATTTTTAAAGCAACGATTGATATAAATCCAGATATTGTTTAGAGATGTTATTTTCGTCAACCTTCGTGATTATACTTGAATAATTCATTGATTTCAAATTAGTCAATGCAAGAATTGAATTAGCAATTTCATTCAAACTAAGTGGATCAAACCAAATAACCGATTCCACGTCATTCATTAATTCCTGAAATACAGGTATGTTTGAAACTGCCATAGGAATTCCTATGGTGGCAGCCTCAACGATAGGAATACCGAATCCTTCAGAAAAAGAGGGATAAATAAATCCTGAACTTTCAACTAACAATTTTTCAAGTTCAGAGTCGGATGGAAAATGATAAAAAATAATCCGATCATTCAATTTTAAATCTTCCACCAATTGAATTAATTCAGATTCTAGATTTCCCTTGCCGGCCAAAATCAAATTATGTGGAAGCAAATGACAAACGGATGAAAACGCTTTTATCAAATTAACATGATTCTTTCTTGACACAAAAGATGAGTGATAAATAAAATAAGGCATCTTTGAATTTGGACACCAAGAATTACTTATATATTTAGTTGAAATAGATTGATATAATACCTTTATTTTCAATTTTTTATTATAATAGTATTTTTCAACTTCCGAAGCATAATATTTTTTTATTTCAGCCGCAGTAAAATCGCTTGTAGCAATGATTAAATCCGCGCGTTTTAACGCATAATTGGTTTTAAAATCATAAATCAAAGAATCAAAAAATGGATAATCGTTCGGACGACTTTTGAAAAGTACATCATGAATCGTTACTACGGTTTTAATAGATTTAGGTAGATCAAATGGGAGTTCGTTGGATAAACCATGAAAGATATTCGCACCCCATTTAGAAGCAACAGTCCCCATACCATAAGATCTCCACCATGGAAATGCTTTCTTGGGTTTATCCAGAAGATTAAACTCTATTTCAGACGCATATCTGGACATTAAACCATTCACCAAGGTTCGGGAGTAATTCCCTAGCCCCGAAGAATTGTGAAAATATCGTTTTGCGTCGAAAGCAATTTTCATAAACAGATCATATTAAACTGCAACACCGTAATCACGCAAAGCATCATTCAGTGACGTTTTTTGATCTGTACTTGCTTTTCTTTCACCAATAATCAAGGCAACTGGAACATAAAAATCTCCACCAGCAAATTCCTTTTTGATATTAGCAGGAATAACTACGCTTCTTGGGGGAATATACCCTTTTGGTAACTCTTCACCTGTTTGGGCATTCATAATTTTAGTTGACATAGTTAATGTCAAACCAGCTCCCAATACAGCTTCTTTGCCAACATGAACACCTTCAACTACAATACAACGACTTCCCACGAAAACTCCGTCTTCAATAATAACGGGAGCGGCTTGAACCGGTTCTAGAACACCACCAATTCCTACTCCTCCACTTAGATGAACATTTTTACCAATTTGAGCACAACTACCCACTGTAGCCCATGTATCTACCATAGTACCTGAATCGACAAATGCACCGATATTCACATAAGAAGGCATTAAAATAACTCCAGGTGCAATGTAAGCACCATGTCGAGACACCGCATGAGGAACTACTCGAATATTCAATTCATCGTAATTTTGTTTTAAAGGCATTTTATCGTAAAATTCCAATGGACCAGCATTGTACTTTTCCATTTTACGGGTTGGGAAATATAAAATTACGGCCTTTTTAATCCAATCATTCACTTTCCACGATCCATCCAATTGTGGTTCAGCCACACGTAATTTTCCTTTGTCTAGTAATTCTATTATTTCCTCAATGGCTTTCACATTTTGAATTTCGGATAATAATTCGCGATTATTCCATATTTGCTCGATGATTTCAGGATACTTTTCCATTCTGATTCGTTAAATTGCAACAAAATTGCGAAACATTTTCCAAACCAACCTATGAAAATACAAACATTTGGTACAAAAATGAGCTTTTTACTATTGTTCGGTTCCATTTTGAATCCTTCAAACGCTCAACAAACCACAATTAACTCATCCCCAAAAAGTCAACTATTATATAGCCAGCCAGCTCAGAAAGGGAGTAAAAAATTGGCCATAACCGATTGTTTTAGTTCGCAGTATTCCACAGTTTTTGGAAACCCGGTTTTTTTAAAGTACCCCAATGAAAATTTTCATTTAGTTCAGTTTATTTTCAATCGAGATAAAAAATCTCATCTGTATTTGTATCCCGTAAATCAAACCATTACAGATTCAAATGGAATAATTTTTATTCATGCAGATAGTTTTGCTTTGAGTTTGAAAAAATCCATTCAAAATTTCACTGAAAAGAAAGGTTTGGATTCTAAGGATGTCAAGGTCATGTTGAACATGATACCTAATATTCATTGGCATAATTCGAGTTCAGGATGGTTTGAATACAATAATTATGTAATTGAATTGAATCTAAATTTACGAGCTACTCAAAATGATGTTCAAAACTCCCAATTAACTCCTTCCCAGTTGGGTGTCCCAAAGTCTTCAGTTGATTTGGAATTAAGTAGAAACATAGAAATGAACATCTTGTATTCTACTGAAGAAAATACAACTACATCACTTACCGAATTAATCCAACCCCCCCAATCAACTGCAAGAACTGCCTATGTTAAGGATTACAACTTGTTTATTGTTGGCAATTCAATCCAACCAACAAAAATTACTAATGATGGAAAAGATGGCATAATATACGGTCAATCTGTTCATAGAAACGAATTCGGAATTAATGGAGGTTTGTTCTGGAGTTCAGATTTGAATCAATTGGCATTTTATCGAATGGACGAACAACGAGTTACCAAATATCCAATGTTCGATATACATCCTCGCCCCGCCACTCCCACCGAAATAAGATATCCTATGTCGGGTGATTCCAGTCATTCCGTAACCGTTGGAGTTTATAATATAAATACAAAATCTACTGTTTATTTAAAAACTGAAGGAAGTTATGATCATTACTTGACCAATATTACTTGGTCGCCAGATTCTAAATCCATTTATCTGTTTTGGGTGAATAGAGACCAGAATAGAACCGAATTAAGAGAATATTCATCTCTTGATGGAAAACTGATTAAAACACATATTGAATATACCCATCCAAAATATACGGAACCGGAAACTGGATTGATTTTTTCCAAAAACATACCGGAGGGTTTCATTTTTCAAAGTGAACACAGTGGATTCAATCATTTGTATTTATACTTAAAGAACCCGACTAACGTCCCCAAAAACAAAAAAGCCTACAAAAACACTCAATCTTTTGCAGACGGAGGAGTATTGAATCATTACGGATATTTATTTCCAATTACTCAAGGGAATTGGGAAGTAACCGAAGTATTGGGATTGGATCAAACTGAGAATCATTTGATTTATTTAAGCACACGGCACTCAAAAGAAACAGATCAAGGAGCTTTAAATCGGGTACCTATGATCTCTAATATTCAAACAGGTGAAACTATTTCCATTTTAAAAAATTTAACATCCCAAAATACTAAAAACCCTCAAATAGAAGTTTTAGAAGATTATATTCAATCAGCAATATGGATACCAGCTACGTCGAGATTATTAATGATTACTTCAAACATCAACAATCCACGTAACCTTTATTCCATTTCAACAAAAGATATTACATCCGGTGGTAAAATCAGTAAGAAAGCCGTTTTTGCTCAATTGGTGCATTCTGGAAATAATCCGATTTCCAATTTTCAAATTGGTGAAATAAAAATTGAATCCATTGAAAATCAAGGGATAACTTTATTTCAAAGAACATTTTTACCTCCTAATTTCGATCCAAATAAAAAATATCCAGTTGTTGTTTATTTATATGGAGGCCCGCATGCACAAATGGTAACCAATAGTTGGATGGGGGGTGGAAACTTATGGATGGCATATATGGCTTCTGAAGGTTACATCGTTTATACCTTAGACAATCGTGGTTCTTCTCATAGAGGATTAAGTTTTGAAAATGCAACTCACAGAAATTTAGGTACAATTGAAATGTTAGATCAGATAGCTGGTTTAGACTATTTGAAAAATCTACCCTATGTAGATAGTACCCGTATTGGTGTTCATGGTTGGAGTTTTGGAGGTTTTATGACTACTTCACTAATGACCAGATATCCAGGCAAATACAAAGTGGGTGTTGCGGGTGGACCAGTTATCGATTGGAGCTTTTACGAAATCATGTATACTGAGAGATATATGGACAGGCCAGAAGAAAATCCATCAGGTTATTCACAGAACAATTTACTTAACTACGCCCAAAATTTAAAAGGTCCGTTACTAATGATTCATGGTGCAGATGACGATGTAGTGGTATGGCAACATAGTTTAATGTTTACGGATAAATGTGTTAAAACCATGAATACACACTTGGATTATTTTGTATATCCAGGACATAAACATAATGTTGTTGGTAGAGACCGTGCTCATTTATATAAAAAGATTAGTGAATACTTTTTTGAAAAATTATAATCTTCAAATTAATAAATATTCATTTTTCAAAACCAATAGAATTATAACGATTTTATTTAATCGTAAAAATCAATTTAGCAGAGGATGGGAATGGATTTTGAAATAGTCGAGTGCCCTAGAGATGCCATGCAAGGTATTTCTGAAATTATTAGCACTGAGAAAAAGATTGCATATCTTAAAGCGTTGATTTCAAAGGGATTTGATGTATTAGATTGTGGAAGTTTTGTAAATCCTTCGGCGGTTCCTCAAATGGCAGATACTGCCGAGGTGATTCAAAAAATTGCAGAATTCAGGGATGAGTTGAAAATAACTGCACATTCAAAATTCTTGGTCATTGTAGCCAATCAACGTGGTGCTGCACGTGCATCTGCATTTCCTTCAATAGATTATCTTGGATATCCTTTTTCAGTAAGTGAAGAATTTCAAAAAAGAAACACGAATTCATCACGCGAAAATGCATTCCTAGAATTAGCCAAAATTCAAGAAATTGCTGTGTCAGCTGGTAAAAAAGTAGTGGCTTACATGAGTATGGGATTTGGTAATCCGTATGGTGAGGAATATTCTGCTGAATTGGTTTTCAAATGGGCAGAACGAATTGCAAGTATAGGTATTCGAACTATTTCAATTTCTGACACCACGAGTAATGCAACTCCCGAATTAATTCATACGTTGTATTCGACCCTTATCCCCAAATTACCTCATGTTAAATTCGGTGCACATTTACACGCTCCTGCTCACGATTGGCAGAAAAAAATAACAGCTTGCATTGAATCTGGAGTAAAGCGTTTTGATGGTGCTATTTTAGGTTTTGGGGGATGCCCTTTCGCAAAAAATGATTTGGTTGGAAATATACCAACAGAGGGATTATTAAAATATTTGAATTACAATTACGGATTCAACCGTATAAGTTTGGATGACCACGACATATTGTTGGCCAACCAAACTTATCACAATCTTTAATTTAACCTACTTTCTGCAATCTTAGTAGTTCAATTAATGTATCAAGCTTTTGAAGTATCAAATCGTGATACTCAGTACTTTTAGCTTTAATAACAATTGAAGATGGATTTCCACCGAGTTCGTTTGAATCCTCGGTTTCAAAGAGGTCTGTTGGAGTAATTCCGAGAGTTTCGCAAATTTTCTCTAATGTATCCACTCTCATGGATTGCTTCTTAAGCATGTAGTGAAATCCTTGCTCACTCAACCCACACAATCTAGCCAGCTCTTTAATGGGAATTCTCTTTGCTGCGGCTAGATTTTTAATCTTGTTGTAATCTAGTTTACTCACGTTTCAAGGTATTAGTTTGGCATAAAATTTTCTGCGGTTTCTATTAAAACTTGAATTTTGAGTAAATATTTTGTCAGCATTAAAATATTTAATTCTATTCTTCGTTAAAACGAATAAAAAAAGACTTTAAAATATTATTAATCAATCAATTAACAACAAACTAAAGTCTTTTTGTGTCCATTTTATTGCAAATTAATGAATGTTACTACTAAAATTAGTCATAGTAACCTTGCTTTTTCATAGTATTGAAAGAATGAATTAATGTCTTAAAAAAAGTAATCATTCAATTAAAATTTTTTCTTCTTTAAAATATCTAAAAC
The DNA here is from genome assembly GCA_945890895.1 of Chitinophaga pinensis. Lineage (GTDB taxonomy): Bacteria > Bacteroidota > Bacteroidia > NS11-12g > UBA955 > VMCP01. The sequence continues at coordinate 23,149 of CAMDDG010000003.1, forward strand.
GGAATCTTTGTAGTTTTTTCCTATAGGAATTTCAATATCACCTTCCAATACTAAAGAAGCATTTTGAATCAATTTAATTTTATTGATAGCAACGATGAAACTTCTATGAACACGTAAAAACATATCATCAGGCAATCCGTTTTCCATGTTACGCATCGTTTGCAAAGTAACCACTCTTTTATCTGGACCCGTCCAAATCTTTACATAGTCTGCAAATGCTTCCACATGGTGAATTTCCTTGAAGTGAATTTTTTGATGTTCACCATCAACTTTTACGTAAACGTAATCATCTTTAGTGTCTGCTAATTCATTATTATTGGTTCTGTATTCCACATACTCTTCTAAACGTTTTACTGCCTTAGCTAAACGGTCTGGGCTGATGGGTTTAAGCATATAATCAAGCGCTTCAAACTCAAACGCATCTGCTGCAAAATTCGGATACGCAGTGGTGAAAATGATTGCATATGGCATAGGATAAACCTCTTTAATGAATTCCAAACCTGTTTGTCCCGGCATTTGAATATCTGAAAACAACACATCCGGTTTTGATTCGTCCAGTTTCTGTTGTAATCCATTTGTAGAATTAGCAGTACCAACGATTTCAACGTTTTCGAATTTCTGCAATAAACTTTCTAATACAGTTAACGCTAAGGGTTCATCGTCAACTAAAAATGCTTTTATTTTATTCATAACTTTTATTTATTTCAATATAATTATTTTTTTACAAAATTCAGACTTAATCATTTCACTAATTAGCCTGTTTAATTATTTATTGGATCATACAAAATTTATTTAAATGAAGTTTTCAAAATCATATCATCTTTAACATATTTCAATCAAATTTAAAGTTGTAAATCTAGTTGAAATTCATCCATTCGATGATTGCTCTATTCAAGTATATTTTTTTTATATCGAATTCAAATAAATTTTGAGTTAAAAAGTGGTTTTTTCAAATTTGTTCAATCCTATTCAAACTTAAAATTAATTAAGTTGAATGATCAAATCTACTCGATAAACACCATTAGAAATAGATGATTTAATATCGTGTTTGTTCGGGTAAATTAAAGTTAATCGTTTTTTGATGTTTTGTAATCCTATTCCTCCCCTTTCTAAGCTCTTATATTCAGGATTGAATGAATTTTCAATTAGAAAACGAAAACCATTTTCTACACGGTGCGCATGAATATGAATAAATCGGTGTTCGGGCAATACTTGTTCACTGTGTTTAAAAGCATTCTCAACTAAAGTTAAAAACAACATAGGTTCAACTAATTCATCATTGAGTTTATCTTCTATTTCCAATTCAATTTTTACGCTGTTCCCAATTCTGAGCTTCTCAATCAATACATAGTCTTTTACATGCTCCATTTCCTTACGAATCGAAACTTTCCCTTGGTTGCTTTCATACAAAATATACCTTAATATGTTAGAAAGTCGTAAAACTACCTCTGGTGCTAAGTCCGATTTTGAAAGTGTTAAAGCATACAGATTGTTCAATGAATTAAATAAGAAATGGGGATTAATCTGAGACTTCAAAAACTTAATTTCTGTTTGCAACTGAATTTGCTTGAGTTCCGAATTGGTTTTTTGATCCTTATACCACTGTTTTACTAACTTTAGAACCATGGTTAGAATAACCGAGAATAAAACATTAATAACCAAAAATAGGAAAAAAGTATCCGACCAAACGAGATTTTGTAGTCCAGCATTATTTATCACCATGTGAACTACAATGCTCAAAGGAAAACACACACTTAATATCCCAAGAACTAAACTAATTAAATAAAGTATATAACTTCGGGTTAACAGGAATCTAGGAATTAAGAAATCATTGTTGAAGTAGGCAGCAATTGCGTGAAATACAAGCAAACCATTGGAGATAATAAATGACTCGAAAGTATTTTTTCCCCAAGGAAAAATAACGGAATAAACCATAGCATAAACCAACCAAAAAACGAGATGGTCTAATTTCCATTGAAGTAGAAATTGCTCAGATTTCTGAAAATATGTAGGACGTTGGTATGGCAAATGAATGGATTACTTTCCGGTTTCGCGAATGATTTCTAATGCAAACTGAACAAATCTTCCAATTTGAGAAATCTGTGCACCGGATTGAGTTTCGTTATTATTTCCGAAATCTACAATAGATCCATGAATTGGAAAATTAGAGAAATAGAAACTCGCAGCAGCAAATCCTATAATATTGATTACTAATAAAAGTATCAGTATCACGAACCGTTTGTTGTATTTCTTTTTCATTTCCATATTCAATTTTCAAAAAATATGCCAAATTATCTCTTAGACGATTTAAGTCAGTTAAAAGTTACATCATAACGAAAAAAAATCTAAAATAATTTTTTTACCCATATGTAATGTCATAGAATCTCTGTAATCCCAAGGCATTTCCAACTCTTGTGACTTTTTGTCAGTTGAAAGCCAATATGTCGCATCCTTTTCAATTATTCCCATTACACCGTACATACTGAACCAAGACATGCCAGAATGATTCTTTTGAAATATATTTCTTGAGTATTCAAATTCATTGGTAAACTTATTTTTAAAAACAAGACTGTTAATGCTTGAAGGAACATCCGTTTGTGAAACCACTCGATTAACTAATTCTTCTTTTTCTTGATTGTTTAATGATTTTTGTAGTTGGTCAATTGGTTTGCCATATATAAGAAATGGGATATGAAAGAAATTTCGTTGTCCATAATGCGTATTCGATGTATTTAAATATTTACCATGATCAGAAATTAAGACAAATAGCGCATTTGAATCCATAGTTTGAATCTTTTTTATACATGCATATATGGATTGGTCTAATATCCGAACAGATTGTAAATATTTTTGAATTTCGGCATGATACTTTGAATTGCCGGCAACAGATTTACGATTAAGGAACACTCGATTAATATCGTACGGTTCATGGGTACTAGATGTTAAAATTATGTTTAACTGTGGTTGGGTACTATTATTTATTTTGGTAACTTTATTTCTTTTATTCTGAACAACATGCTCTGTTAAAACATCCATAACCACGGGATCAAAATACCCCCAATTGCCTTTAAGTTCAAATGGATTCACCGGCTTCAATGGTTTAGATTGAACCAACTTGGATTTTACTTTATATCTAACATTTGAAAACTTAAATGGATCCAAATTATTACTATTATATACTTCATGACTAATAGATGATTGAGAAAAAATAAAATCCATTTCCATTTGATTAATTTCTGATTCATCAATAATTTCCTCTACGCCCATAATCAATAAATAATCTTTTAAGTTGGCAAATTTTGAATTACCACCATAAAAAAATGATGAATGATAACCATTATTCTTAAAGGATTGCACTAAACTCGGAAGCTTTTTATATTTCTCGGGATAATTTAAAATGCTTTGCCAAGGCTGTCCAGGCCAACCCGACAATATAGTTGCTACTCCTTTATCTGTTCGATCTCCACATGCGAATGTTTGTTTAAATCCCAAACCAGACTGAGCTAATTCATCTAATTTGGGCGTTGCATTTAAATTGGAATTCGAAAAATAATAAGATACTTCAGCAGAAACTCCCTCCAATATAAATAGGTAAACATTAGGTTTTACTGAAATTTGAGTTGATTCAATAGGGCTAATTATTGCTCGAGAATTCGTTTTATCTTCTCCTCTATATTTACTCCAAAAATCCGTTTTTGCTTCAAATTGAATAATATGATCAATATTTGGATGTTTTTCACTGTTGGTTAATTGAAAAAACACATTCCAAAGGCTATTCAACGTTAATTGATTGTTTAATTCACTTTCTCCATGAAAAACGAAAGCTTCTGATATTTGTAATGGAATTTTTGACGTTCCACCTCTTATACCAATTACCAACATGAACCAAGTTGCGATAAAATAGAACCAATTTGAAAGTGAGTTATTTATATTCCTTGAAAAACGCTTTATTCTATTTTCAGACTTTGAAATAAATATGTAACACCCCATTCCGAATAGGAGTACTCCAGCAGAAATAGAAGCGATTTGAAAAGTATTTAGTGAAGCTTGTATGGATTCGAGAGGGAATTTCAAAAAAGATAATGCTTGAGAATTAATTCTACTACCCCAGTACTTTAATAAAAGTACATCTGCAATTAAAACACACGCTACTCCAATTAACAATAAAACGTTGAATAAAATGATTAATCGAAAGAATTTTTTCAAACTATTCGTAATGGTAAACCAAAGTATTCCCACCATACTGAGAAAATAACTCAATATATATGAAGTGGTAGATACATCCATTTTTAGACCACCTTTGAAAATTCTCCATAAATTGTCAAGATCAAATTCCCAACCAATAAACCATAAAGTGAGCCCACGATAAAATTGAAAAAATAGAAAAACGAGAATACCTATACCCCAAAACCGAAAAAAAAGCCCGTTATAAAACGGGCTTTTTTTGATATGTTGAATGTTGCAAATCAATTTATTCGATGATTAATTTACCCAATTGTACGTTCGATTGATTGGAGTTCAATATTACAAAATACAACCCAGATGGCAAATTTAATTCGAAATCATTTAGCTCATTTTCCATTGAATTTAACACCTTACATAATTTACCGGTTTGGTCATATAAATAAACAGTAGATTCCTTAGGTAACTGTGAAAAACGCAGCGAATTTTGAGTTGGATTAGGCCAAAATTTAATAGCACTTAACGATAAATCACGATTATCGGTTAACACCACTTGAATGAATGAATTTTTATCTTTTTTATTTGATCCATTGTTGTTGGTAACTTCCAACGAAATAGTATACGAACCAACTGCGGTAAATTTAATTTGTGGATTTCTGTCATTTAAAGTTGAACCATTTGCAAGCGTATACGAAGAAGGACTAATTGTCCATTTATAAGATGATGGATTATTAGATGATAAGTCAATCAATGTAACTGTTTGGTTTACAATTGGAACCAAATCATTTGCTGTAAAATCGGCAATGGGTGCACCAACACTGTTTGTGGAAACAGTAATGTAATTGGTCTTCGTTTCAACATCGGTCGACGCTAAATTAGACCCAGTTAACTTTACCGTGTAAGATGTTGCCGAATTAAACGAAACATATATTTCTTTGTCCGTTAATTTACTTCCTGCTTGAAGTGTGTATGAACTTGGAGAAATCTCCCATAACAAACTGGTTTCATTTTCAGAAGTTGAGGTAATTTTAATGGTTTGATTAACGATTGGGCTGGTTGTAGAAGCTACAAAATCTGCTTTCACGGTTAACAATAAAGGAACTTTTCTGATTACGTTGTTTCCGAAATCAGGCACATACATACTTTTTTCTGCTTTACGAAAATCCACATGCATCAATTGACCAAATCGTGCATCTAATACGGGTCCGTTAACATAACCTGATTCAGTTGCATGTCCCGCATAAATGGAAGTCGTTTTACCATTGTACATTTTGATACACGTTGCTTCCACGATGAAAATATTACCATCCAGTGGAATTACATCTGGTGGGTAATTAAGGTTTGAAACAACCGTTGTTGTTACACCAGAAAAAATATTCACTCTTCGAATGCATTTGTTATTTCGATCTGCTACCAAAAGAAAACTGTCATTATCTTCCATTGCCATACCCATTGGATAGGAAAAACGAGCAGCTTTACCTGTACCATCTTGATATCCTTTTCCTTGAGAACCATCGCCTGCTAGAGTTGATACTTGTCCAGATAAAATCTTACGAATACAATGATTATCGGTATCACAAACAAAAATCACACCTTTTTTTGAAAATACGATATCTTCTGGGGATGCAAACGCGGCATCGGCAACGGGTCCGTCCACATATCCCCCGAGAAAAGAAGGACTGCCTGCTTGAGTAGTCCAAGATGCTTCATTCGAAGAATTTACAAATCGAGTTCCTTTACGAATTAAGCAATTGTATCTATCCGCAACCCAAATATCTTGAGAATTTGGATGTACGGCCATACCTGCAGGATAGGTAAATCTGGAAACCAATCCAGTTCCATCTGTATTTCCAAGAGCTTGAGAAGAATATGGGTCTCCACGAAAACCGCCTCTATTTCTGGATGTACTACCATCAATTAACATGATATTGTGTTCATCAGAAATATAGACGCGATTATTCGTATCTATTGCGATTCCGCAAGGTCTGCTGTAATATTCTTGGGCAACCGGGTTCGACGCGGTTGAATTGAATTTTCCAGAATCTTTGTATTGAATTCCGGCTACAGTACTTACGCTTTGAGCTGATAAAGTAATCACTCCAGCAAACAGCGTAAAAGCGAGGGTTATATATGGCTTAATCATTTATTTTTGATGGATTTACAACGAATTTATAAAAATGGAGCAAATCCAATGCCAAAAATTACAAATGACTTATCCCCAATAGAATATTTTGTTCAATATTTTCTAAAATTTGATCGTAGGAACGCTTCGTTAAAGATTTACCCAACATAACTTCATAAAGTTCTTGATACCTACCCGAAATGGATTCAACGAATTCATCATCCATATCTGGAACTATTTGACCTTCAAGACCTTGAAACCCATGATTCATTAACCATTCGCGCACAAATTCCTTAGATAGTTGACGTTGCTGTTTTCCTTCGGATTGAAGTTGTTTATAGGTATCCGCATAAAAAAAGCGACTACTATCGGGAGTGTGGATTTCATCAATTAATGTTGGCTCTCCATGGTATAAACCAAATTCATATTTGGTATCCACTAATATTAGATTCTTGGATGCTGCGTAATTTGAGCCAAATTGAAACAACTCCAATGATTTTTCATAAAGCAGATCCAATTGTTTTTTGGATATGATTTTCTTGGATAAAATTTCATTGTAGGAAGTATCTTCATCGTGACCACTACTTGCTTTGGTTGCTGGAGTAATAATTGGCGTAGGTAATTGATCATTTTCTTTTAAACCATCAGGTAATGTATTGCCACAAAGTTCTCTCCCACCTTCCTTATACACTCTCCAAGCGTGACCGGTTAAATAATTTCTAACTACGAATTCAATAGGAATTGCATCACATCGTTTTCCAATAGTAACTTGAGGATCCGGATTTGAGATTTTCCAATTTGGTATAATGTGTGAAGTGGAATCTAAAAATTGATTGGCAATTTCAGTTAATACTTGACCTTTATTGGGTATACTTTTTGGCAGAACATGGTCAAATGCTGAAATTCTATCGCATGCTACAATCACCAAATGTTCGTTTCCTATAAAGTATACATCTCGAACTTTTCCACGATAAAAGTTCGTTTGGTTTTTGAAATAAAAATTGGTTGAGGTAAGCGCTTTCATAGGGGACAAAATTAATCGTTTTTTGGTTCGATTGAACTATTTATTGGATCTTGATCCATTTGAGTTGAATTTGAAGCCGTATTATTAATATCGGATTCTTTGCTATTTATATCGGAATGTTTTTGAATTTCATTGGTTTGACCATTTGAACGTCTAGATTCTGATTGAAATTCATCGGATCGGTCATACGCTTTAATAATTTCCTTAACGAGTCGGTGTCTTACTACATCTTCAGTATCCAACTCAACGATGGATATACCTTTGATGTTTTTGAGGATTTTCAATGCCTTATACAAGCCAGATTGTTGTTTTCTGGGTAGGTCTACCTGGGTCATATCTCCGGTTATGATCAGTTTTGCATTTGGTCCCATCCGTGTTAAAAACATTTTTAACTGTAAATCAGTTGAGTTTTGGGCTTCATCGAGTATTACATAACAATTATCTAAAGTTCTTCCCCTCATAAATGCCAACGGTGCAATTTCGACCGTTCTAGATTCAACCATACTTTTAAGTTTATCTAAAGGTATCATATCTTCCAATGCGTCGTATAACGGCCTGAGGTAAGGATCTATTTTCTCTTTTAAATCTCCAGGTAAGAATCCCAAACTCTCACCTGCTTCCACAGCAGGACGAGTTAAAATAATTCGACGAATTTCTCGGTTTTTCAACGCTAAAACAGCCAGTGCTACTGCGGTATAGGTTTTCCCTGTACCTGCCGGACCAATAGCAAATAAAATATCATTGTCTTTGGATGCTTCCAACATCCGTTTTTGGTTTTTGGTTTTAGCTTTGATTTTCTGACCACGTGTTCCAATAAACAACACTTCATCATCTGGATTTTCCGAAATCTGATTAACGTCAAAATCAATGGCCAAAGCTTCCTGAATTAATCGTTCATTTAACTCCCCTTTTTTTATGTACAATTTTTCTAACACTGCCATACCAGCAGCAAACGAATCCAAACTAGTTTGATCGCCAAATACTTTAATTTCATCGCCTCTAGCCACGAACTGCAATTTGGGATATTTGCTTTTTATCAAGTTGATGTGGACATTATTGGGTCCATAAAACAACTGGGGGTTGATAATTTCTAGGGTGTAAACTAACTCCGTCAATTTATTTGTAATATTTTTACAAATATATGGATTCATTTGATGCTTCGAAGAGTGAGTTGATTCATTATTGGACGGATTTAGGGACAGAATCTATAGAATTTACTTTGGCTCAAGCCCGATTGTATCGAAATTTCCCCAAATTCAACATTGCTTTTAGTCCTTCGAGATTAAAAAAAGGCAATGTAATGGCTCAATCCATTATTTTTCGACAATTCAAAGACTATTTCCCTGCTGGTACCATTCATATTTGTAACACATCCTTTGTTTCGGCTCAATCGCGTAGATTTATAATTTGTAAATTTTTGGATCAATGGTTTTTGGGTCCAGATAATGGTTTGTTTCATTTGGGATTTAATGACCCAGATATTGAATATTACCGAATTAATAATAATCATTTTGATAAAGACGCATTAGGTGAAATTTATATTCCAGCTGTTCGATTATTGATTGAAAATCCTCAAAAACCATTGAATGAATTATTTGACCCGAAAACGGTTATGCTAAAACCATTTTTTGTTCAACCCGTAATCAATGAAAAGAACATACGAATAACTTGCTTATACATTGACCATGAAGGTAGTGCCTATTTTAATATTACAAAGAATGAGTTTGATGAAATACGCAACGGTCGAAATGTTCTATTCAGAATGTTAACGGGTACTATTTATGTTATTCGGAACCAAGCCGAAGACGTAGACGAAGGAGAGATAGTAGCTTATTTTGATTGGGGGAATATTCTAAAATTGACCCAGAATTCTGGGAATTTTTCTAAACATTTAGCTATTTATGAAAATTCACAAATCATTGTGGAATTTTCGGAATCTAAAAATTTATTATAAAACATGCCTATACACCGCGTTGTAAAAATGACATTTAAGCCAGAGAATTTGGATGATTTTCTATTGGTTTTTGAAGAATCAAAAGATAAAATTCGTGCACGATCTGGATGCTTATCGTTGCAATTAATTCAAGATTTGGATCGTCCTAATATCCTTAGTACTTCCAGTATTTGGGAATCTCAAAATGATCTTGAAGACTACAGAAATAGTGAATTATTCATAGAAACTTGGAGAAAAACAAAGATTCATTTTTCAGAAAAGGCAGAAGCAAAAAGCTACGAAATTCTATATTGGTTGCCTTAATAAAATTTACAAGTTCAAAGTCAATAACTAATTATAACCATTTGCCTGGATTCATAATTCCTTTAGGATCGAAAACCTGTTTTATTCCTTTCATTAGTTCCAAATGTTTTTGAGTAAATACTATGTCTAAGTAATTTTTTTGAACTAATCCGACTCCATGTTCCCCGCTAATGGTACCTCCAAGTTGAAAACAAAGTTGAAATATTTCCCGAATGCCCTGAATTACTGTTGTATTCCATTGTTCATCTGTTAATTGATCTTTGAGGATATTAACATGGAGATTGCCATCTCCTGCATGGCCATAACAAACAGAACGAAAACCGTATTTCCGTCCAATTTTTTTTACCCCTTCTATTAATTCAGGCAATTTAGCTCTCGGCACAACAGTATCTTCTTCTTTGTAGATGCTCTCCTGTTTCACTGCTGTTCCCATGGATCTTCTCACTTTCCACCAATTTTCCTGCATATCTGAATTGGTAGGAAGAAAAACTTCTTTAGCACCCTGCGCTTCCAAAAATGGAAATAAATCTTCAGCTATTTGAAATAGATCCTCTCCTTTTGTTTCTTCTAAAACAATGAGTAAATAAAAATCACAATTATTTACCAGTGGAAAAGTTGTTTGAATGGATTTTGAAGAAATTTCAATTGCAGAACGCTCCATTAATTCGATTCCCGATGGATTAAATCCGTTTAATAGAATTTGATTAACCGTTTTTGCACACGACTCGGCATTATCGAAAGCAGCAAGCATTAGCAATTCAGATCCTGGTAGTTTAACCAATTTTAAAACTGCTTTGGTTACAATACCAAGTAAACCTTCACTACCCACAAACAAATGAGTTAGAGAAAGACCCGTTGAATTTTTTAGTGTATTTGCACCGGTCCAAATTACATCACCGGTTGGCAGTACCACCTCCAAATTCAATACATAATCACGGGTAGTGCCGTATTTTACTGCTTTTGGACCACCAGCACCATGAGCAATATTCCCTCCTATAGTACTCGATCCCATTGATGCAGGGTCAGGAGGATAATATAGTCCCACTTTTGCCAATTCTAATTTAAGTTGCGCGTTAATAACACCCGGTTCTACTGTAACTTGAAAATTTTCAGAATCTATTTGAATAATTTTATTCATTTTTTTGGTAGAAACTACCACGCCCCCTTTAACCGGTAAACAAGCACCCGACAATCCAGTTCCAGCACCTCTTGTGTACACTGGAATTTGATAATTATTAAAAATCATCATGGCTTTACTTAATTCAACTGTGGATTGTGGTTGAACAACACATTCTGGGAAAAATTGCAAATCTTCTGTATAGTCGGTGCTGTTTTCTTCCAATGCTTCTGGCTGAAAAAGTACATTTTCTTGTCCTAATATATTTTGCAGTTCTTCAATAATTTGAGGTTGTAACGGCATGATGCAAATGTCGGAATATTTTTGGTGGCAGAAATAAAAATTACGCAGAACCACATCCCCAGAAAAGGTAAAAAGCAAAATCAAGTTACAAATTAGTTTCAATTTAAAATCCATGACTTAACTTTGACAATCATTCGTTAAAATAATTAATATAGTTGTGAAATGAAAAACAGTCGATTAAAGCTTCAGATAGCGGTACTAGCTATAATTACCTATATGATTAGTGCTCTAATATGGTGGGCATTTGCTCTAATTCAATTTCAGGAAAGACAATATTCGAATGAAATGGAAAAGCTCGAGTTAAGAAAAACATTAGCAATGGAAAAAATGGAAAAGTTGCTTACATCGGGTCAAATCAAATTAGAAAACGTTGCCTATGAGCGCAAAGAAGGCGCATTTATATTTGTTTCAACGGAAAAAAATACAATAAAAAAATCCGATTTCAACTCATTGCAATACAACACTTTGGAATTAATAAAAACTTCAATTATCACGGAATTTTCAGAATTTAATGTTATTTCTGTGACAAATAAGCAACGGAATCAACTTGAGATACGTCTACAGACTAGGCCTGAATTACAGTTCCAAGTTCGAGAAACGCTTCGCAAAAAGAAAATGGCTTGGATTGGTGAAGGTTTAACATTAGGATTTATTACCATCATAATAGGAATTGCTATGTATTTATATTTAGATAAAATCATTCGATTAAATGCTCAGCAGAACAATTTTTTATTGGCGGTAACTCATGAGTTAAAAACACCCATAGCGGCTACAAAGTTGGCACTTCAAACCATTAAAAAGGATAGCAGTCAAAGACTTCTTCCTAAGATGTTGGAAATGGCTAATTCGAACGTAATACGACTATCTCAAATGGTAGAACAGATTTTAATGGCTACTCGATTTGAAAGTAAATTTACGGATCCATTGATGGTGGAAATTGATTTACATGACGAAATTCAAGCCACATTGCTGGCCATGGAACTTTCGGCGGATGTAAATTCAAGGATTAAAACGGATATTCCAGAAGGAATTTTAATGCAAGCTGATGAAAAAATGATACAAACCGTATTCAGAAATCTAATTACTAATGCGATAAAATATGCAGAGGAAGGTGAAATAAAAATTGAAGCTCGAACTTCTGCAGATTGGATTAGTATCACTATTTCTGATAAGGGTATGGGAATTCCGGATTCAGAAAAAAAGAAAGTTTTCGAAAAATTTTATCGTGTTGGAGAAGAAAAAACAAGAACAAAACCTGGAAGCGGATTGGGTTTGTACTTAGTGAAGAAAATTACAGAAATGCATGATGGAAGAGTAAGTATTGAAGATAACACCCCAAAAGGAACCCGATTTATTTTAACTTTTAAACAACAACAAACAATAGCATAAACCAAGATGAACGACGTTAAAGTATACAGAATATTATTGGTGGAAGATGAAGCCGATTTAGCCGAATTAATACGTATTAATTTAGAATTAGAAGGGTATAAAGTTGCTATAGCTGCACATGGCGCTATTGCAATTCAAAAATTGAAGTCTGAAAGTTTCGACTTAGTTATCATGGATATTATGATGCCGAGTATGGATGGAATAACAGCCACTCAACATATTCGTTTGTCAAACAACGATATACCAATTATGATTTTAAGTGCTTCTAATAGTTCAAGAGATAGAATTAGTGGTTTAAGGTCTGGGGCGGATGATTACTTGAGTAAACCATTTGAATTAGAGGAATTATTGTTGAGAGTTCAAAAATTAATTCGTAGAACACAACAACATTTACCTAGACTAACACTTCAAGAATACAATTTTGGGGGAAATTACATCGATTTTAATTCGTATAAAGCAATTGGAAAAACTGGTGAATTCAAACTAACTAAAAAGGAAGCACAGCTCCTTAAATTGTTAATTGAAAAGAAAAATTTAGTAGTTACGCGCGAAGAGATTTTAAAAACGGTATGGGGATATACCGTATTTCCAAGTACACGAACTATTGACAACTTTATTTTAGCATTTAGAAAGTACTTTGAAGATGATGCAAAAAATCCAAAGTATTTTTTGAGTCTTAGGGGTGTCGGTTACAAGTATACTGAAGAAGATATGGGATAAAAATTACAGTTGAAACAAACGATTATTAGTCATTCAGTTTATAAGGAATCTTCTGAACGCTATTTTATTTTTTAGTAATTCCTTGAGCAACCAATTCGGCAGTTGTCCATGCTGCTTGAAAATTAAATCCACCGGTAATTCCGTCGATATCAAGAATTTCACCACATGCAAATAAATTTGGAATAGCTTTAAATTCACACGTTTCATCGACTAACTGAGATAAATCTATTCCGCCGGCTGTAACAAATTCCTCTTTGAATGTGGTTTTACCATTTATCTGATAGGGAAACCGAATCAAATTTTCAATTAATCGATTAAAATTCTTACTACTGAGAGTTTGAACTTGTGCATTTGAATCTATCTGTGACTGAGTTATCAAAAAGGTCCAAAGTCTATTTGGAATGTCAAATGGAACTGCATTTTCAATTTTCTTTTTTGAGTGAAGTGAAAAGAATTCTGATAAAATACGTTTTGTTTCTTCTTCTTTTATTTCACCAATCCAAGAGATTAGAATTTCGTGCTGATAGTTTCTTTCCTTTAAAAATCGAGACATCCAAGCGCTCGATTTTAGTACTGCGGGTCCACTAATTCCCCAATGAGTAATCAATAAAGGTCCCTTAAATTCATCTTTTTGACCAACAAATTTCACTTTTGCATTGGGAACTGAAATTCCAGACAAAAGTGACAGTTTAGGTTTTAACTCTTTGTTGGCGTTAAAAGTAAATAAGGATGGTGATGACTCGATCCAATCTAATTTTAGAGATTGAAGCCATGACACTTTTGTTGGATCGGATACTCCGCCAGAGGCTAAAACTAAAAAGTTTGCAATTATATCCGGCTGTTCATTTATTTTAACTGTGAATAAGTCTTTGTTTTGTTCAATTAAATTTACTGAAGAGTTTCGAAGGACTTCTATTCCTAGTTTTCGAGCATAATTTTCATAGAATCCAGCGATTGTTTCCGAATTGTCTGTGATTGGGAACATTCGGCCATCTGGCTCTGTTTTTAATTGGATGCCATGTGACTGAATCCATTCTACAAATTCTTGAGCTCCAAATTGACGAAAAGCTTTCTTTAGGAATTTTGCACCTCTGGGATAGTGTGTTGATAACCGAGAATAATCGAAACAATTGTGTGTAATATTACAACGGCCACCCCCACTTACTCTTAGTTTTGATAATGTTTTATTTGTTTTTTCCAATAAAACAACATGTAAATTATTTTGCAATTCTTTAAGTCGGATGGCGCAGTAAAATCCAGCTGCACCTCCCCCAACAACAACAACCAATCGGTTCATCGAATAATTTTATAATTCTTATATTCTCCTAATCGAACACCAAAAATCTTCTCGAACCAATAAAGAAATCCGGTTTTTAAATTGAAGTTTTTCCGAGAAACATCGTAATCGAATTTCCAGTTAATGCGTTTAATTCGTTCTTGAATAACCTTGGGGTGTGTACCATTATAAAGCACGAGGGAATCAATTCCTGAGTAATCAAACTCTGTTTTATTGGCTACTTTTTGTTCCATATATTGGTCATCATGCCACAATCGATGGAACTGTACTTGCTTTTGTTGTTGTTCTTTGGGATGCTTAACCCAGCCATAGTGAAAAATTCGAGCTGGAATTTCAATTACTTTGAGTTTTTGATCGTCCAGGGTTCTAAATCCCTGTGCATCTTTCCAACTTTTAATATTCTTATTGTTTCTGATTATGCGAATTTCTTTTCGATACCATCTTCTAGAATCCCCTAAATAATCGTAGGAACCATAAAAATGCTGATACTGAAATAAGAAACCATCCACCTCCTTTACATCCAAATATTGCAACATGGCTTTTTTGATAAGAGGTAAATCCTCTTCATGAACGCATTCATCCGCTTGAATATAAAAGCACCAATCCGAATCTGTTGCCACTTGAGACAAGGCTTTATTCGTTTCATCTGCCAATACTCTTCCGCCTTCTCTCAAAGAATCATCCCAAACCGTGTCTATTATTTTTAAATGAGGAATGGTTAGTGACTCAATTTTATTGCGTGTGCCATCTTCTGAGTTACCTACTGCAACAATAATTTCATCGCACAATGACGATATAGATAATAATGCTTCTTCTATGGGATAATCTGCTCGAACTACATTTCGTGCAATGGCAAAACCTGATACTTTCATTTTAGTAATTTTTCTTCAATCTGATATTCATAACGAACTTCCATTTCATCCAATAATTCTAATAATTCGGGACAAAAGTTCACCCTAAAATTGGATACCAAGGTAACACCCATTTCTTCCTCACCATCTTGAAAATGGAACCAAACAGGAGTATTGCCTAAAAATTGCTCTAAGATGTCTGAAATCGTTTGATGGATGCCATTGACTAAATCATTGGGGCGTAAGGATATGCTGATGGATTTGATTAATTGCGAAGGATCTATATCACTGGCTAATCGAACAGGTTTAAAAATAATTTTCGGTCTTACATCATCTGGACGAGGTTCAACAATTCCTTGAATTAACAATATATAATCCTTTGATAGATAGGATTTATCTCTAATATACTCTTTTCCGTAAAAGTTCAATTCAATGTTGCCTGAATAATCCAACAACGTAATTCTACCATAAGGATTTCCTTTTTGGGAGATGATTTCACGGGCAGCTGTTACAATGCCCATCACACGAAATTCCAATCGTTCATTGTTTTCTACCGCACTTTGTAAATCTTTAATCGTGTTCTTTTTAATAAGATTATAAGCAAATTTATGATCATCAAGTGGATGCTTACTTAAGTATACTCCGATTAATTCAATCTCTTGTTTTAATTCATCCATCAAGCCAAATGGTTCAATATTCGGTAACTTGGGTTCTTGAGGGATGATGGATTCTGATACTCCTCCAAATAAAGAAGTTTGACCAGAAATTTTATCTTGCTGAATTTTCTGTCCGTAACGTAATGCCAGTTCTACACCGGTTACATTGGACTCATCGGTGGCAACATATTGAGCTCTATGATAACGTGTATCGAAATCAAACACACCCGCCTTTGCCATGCTTTCTAAGGTTCTCTTGTTTATAGTTCGAGCTGGCATTCGAGAAGTGAGATCGAATATACTTATAAACGGACCATCTTTTTCTCGGATCAGTAGAATTTCATCTACTGCACCTTCTCCAACCCCCTTAACAGCGGATAAACCAAACCGAATTTCATTTTTAGAAGTTACAGTAAATGCAGAACGACTTTCGTTAATATCGGGACCTAGAACTTTAATTCCTATCCTTTGGCATTCTTCCATGTAGAATGTAATCTTTTTTATATCGTTCATGTTACTTTTAAGTACTGCCGACATAAATTGAGCTGGATAGTGTGCTTTCAAATAAGCTGTGTGAAAAGCAATTACCGCGTAACAAGTGGAATGCGATTTATTGAATGCGTATTGAGCAAACTCCTCCCAGTCACTATAAATTTTTTCCAGAACTTTTTCTGGGAACCCTTTTTCTAAAGCTCCCGACATAAAATCCGTTTTGAGTTCGTCGATCAATGCTTTGTCTTTTTTACCCATGGCTTTCCGCAATTTGTCAGCCTTCCCTTTAGAAAACCCGGCAATTTTCTGACTCAAAAGCATAACCTGCTCTTGATATACCGTAATTCCATAGGTTTCTTTTAAGTATTCTTCCATTTCTGGCAAATCAAAAACTACGGGTTTTTTACCGTGTTTTCGGTCAACAAATTCCGGAATATACTTCATCGGACCTGGGCGATAAAGTGCGTTCATAGCAATTAAATCTCCAAACTGCGTAGGTTTCAAATCACGCATGTACTTCTGCATACCCGGACTTTCAAACTGAAAAATACCATTGGTTTCACCTCGTTGAAACAATTCGTACGTTTTTTCATCATCCAAGGGGATTTCATCTAAAACTATTTCAACTCCGACTGTATCTTTAATTAATTGAATAGCATCTTTTAAAATCGACAATGTACTTAATCCTAAAAAGTCCATTTTCAATAAGCCGGCTTTTTCAATTTGATTTACATCATACTGTACTTGCATCCATGGCGAATCTTTGCTTCTTGCAACTGGTACTACATCGTCGATATCTTTCGGAGCTATTATTATACCACAAGCATGAACTCCGGTATTTCTTACACTCCCTTCTAATTTTTCAGCATCTTTAAGAACTTTTGCGGCCAAATCATTACCGTTATAAATTTTTTGAAGTTCTTTAATTTGGTCAATTTCTTCCGGCTTGATGTTATTGGAATCGTCTTTTGCAAGTACATCTGGATCGGCGTGAAGTAAGGTTTTAAACCCATAATTCCCTACAACTAATTTCGCTAATCGATCGGATTCAGGTAGTGGATATTGTAAAACTCTAGCTACATCGCGAATAGCCGATTTAGCTGCCATAGTGCCATAAGTAATAATTTGAGCAATTCTACGTTCTCCATACTTTTTCGCAACATAATCAATAACACGATCTCTACCCTGATCATCAAAATCTATATCCACGTCGGGCATACTCACACGTTCTGGATTTAGAAAACGCTCAAAAAGTAAATCGTATTTAACTGGATCAACATTAGTAATTCCCAGTGCATATGCCACTAAACTTCCAGCTGCAGATCCTCTACCGGGCCCAACCCAAACTCCCATTTCCCGAGCAGCAGAAGTAAAATCTTGTACAATTAAAAAGTAACCTTCGTAACCCGAATTACAAATGGTAGACAATTCAAATTTTAGTCGCTCTTCTACAACTAAAGGGATGGTGCCTCCGTATTTTTTCCGACAACCTTCATAAGCCAAATGCGTGAGATATTCTTTCTGATCATTGAATCCTGAAGGCAATGAATAATTCGGAAGTACGATATCTCGAGCCAATTTTGGTGCTTCTATGGTACTAATGAGTAAATTGGTATTGTCGATTGCTTCGGGGATATCTGAAAACAACTTCTCCATTTCTTCTTGTGTTTTGAAGAAAAATTGATCATTAGGAAAACCAAACCGAAACCCTTTACCTGATTCTTCGTTGGTAGCTTTGGGCGTTGATTGATATTCGTTGGTGTTAATGCACAAAAGAATGTCATGTGCATTTGCATCTTCTTTATCTATATAATGAGAGTCGTTTGTTGCAATAATAGGTACATTGTATTTGCGTGCAAATTTTATAAGTATTTGGTTTACATCCTCTTGATCTAATCCAGTATTGTCAATATTGCATAAATTATGACGTTGCAATTCTACGTAAAAATCATCCCCAAATAAGGAATGCCACTCTATAAAAAGTTTCTCTGCTTCTTCTTCGCCTTTAAATAAAATAGCTTGTGGAATTTCTGCTCCGATGCAACAACTTGTTGCAATTAAACCTTCCTTATATTGGTTTAATAATTGTTTATCAATTCGAGGATATTTTGAATACAGTCCTTCCAAATATCCTAGCGAACATAGCTTGGATAAGTTCTCATATCCCTTTTGGTTTTTAGCTAAGAGTAATTGATGATACCGTTTATCTTTTTTACCTTGACCAAACGTTTTTTGAAATCGATCCTCAACCAGATAGAATTCACAGCCAATTACTGGAAGAATGCCTTGACTTTTAGCGGCTTGATAAAAATCAAATACACCAAACATATTGCCATGATCGGTTATAGCAACCGCGGGCATACCATCCTCTTTGGCTTTTCGAATGAGTTTTTTTATATCTGCAGCACCGTCTAACAACGAATACTGCGTGTGAACATGTAAGTGAGAAAATTTAGGCATGAAAAATTACTTTGGGTGGGGATGAAAATGGAAGCGAAAACAGAAAGATTGTTGTTTAATAAACGAATTTTAAATAGTGTTGTATTGCCACTATTTTGTAATGTAAACCATTGTGTCGCCTGACAATCCAGATTCAGTATAATTGACTATCCAATCAGGATTATCCATTTTGTACATACCGCGCTCTTTTACCCAACCAGTTTCGTAATATGCTTCATAAAATCCATGAAAATGTGACATACCCGTAGTGGCATCCATTTTCTTTTCATAATGCGACAATCTTTGTCCGTTTGGATAATAATTCTCTGTCCAAACTTCTTCTGGGCCTTGGAATTTACTAAGATTTAAAATTTTTTCTTGTTTATTATAGGTCACTAGGTATTTAACAGTATCTCCTAAATAATATTTCCTTTCTCGAAGCGTTCCATCTTCTCTCAAAGTTTGGTCTAAAATAACCTCTTTAATTCGCACCAATGAATCTAACGAATTCGTACTAAAGGTGTATGGTTTGTAAAGATCATTTTCTTTTCGATTACAAGAAAAAACAATAATAATCAAAGCTATAGATAGATAAATTCTCGTTGACTTCATAGTTGCAAATTAATTTAAATCTTCAAGTGGAACAAAATAAGTTTTACCCAACTTTTGTTGAATTGTGAATTGAAAAACCTCTTAATTGGTAGTTCCTTCACGTATCTTATTGCAGATCTGTTTGCTTATGTTTATTGTATCATTATATGTAATTTTGAAGGGTGAATCTTAAAGAACTGCGTTTATATCATTTTAAAAACCACTCCAATATCACCTTGCAATTTGCGGATAAGGTAAATGCTATTATTGGCAATAATGGAGTGGGAAAAACCAATATTTTGGATGCAGTTTATTATTTGGCTAATACCAAAAGTTATTTCAATCATTTAGACAATCAATTG
Source organism: Chitinophaga pinensis (assembly GCA_945890895.1). Taxonomy (GTDB): domain Bacteria; phylum Bacteroidota; class Bacteroidia; order NS11-12g; family UBA955; genus VMCP01. The sequence goes on from CAMDDG010000003.1 coordinate 42,951, forward strand.
ATTCAATTTGGTGAAACTGAATGTTCAATTATGGGCATTTATTCTGATGAAAATCAAAACACTGATATTCAAATTGCATTTGGAGAAAATCGTAAAAAAACGGTAAAAAAGAACCAAAAGGCATTTCCAAGATTATTGGATTATATTGGTCAGGTATCTGCTGTTTTCATTACTCCGTATGATATTTCTTTAGTATTTGAAGGTTCAGAAGAACGACGCCGGTTTATCGACTATACCATCAGTCAATTGGATAAGACATATCTCAATCAACTAATTGAGTACAGAAAAGTAATCGAACAGCGAAATTCATTTCTAAAGTCGTTGGATGGAAAAGATGCAGATCCAATTCTCATGGAATCGTTTAGTTTTAAACTGATTCCTTTATCAAATTCCATTTTTCAAAAAAGAACTGAATTTATTGAAAAATTTAATCCGTATTTTAACGAATCCTACAGAAAGTTATGTGGGGATTTGAACCAAGAAATTTTAAAAATTGAATATGTATCTCCTTTGAATAGTGATTCTATCGAAAAAATACTATTAAATAATCATAAAATTGATTGCATCTCCGGTAGAACAAATAATGGGATACACAAAGACGATTTAAATATTGAAATCAATGGGTTGCCTTTGAAAAAATTTGGATCCCAAGGTCAAATTAAAAGTTCCGTAATTGCTCTTAAACTCGCACAATATCAATATTTAAATCAGTTATCCGGTAAAAAGCCCTGGTTATTATTGGATGATATTTTTGAAAAAATTGACGAAACCCGTTCACAACAGCTAATGAAAATGGTATGCGGTGATGAATTTGGACAGATTTTTGTTTCTGATACGCATGCTCAACGCGTTAAAGATCATTTTGATTCACAAGGTGTTGAAGTAAATTACTACATCCTCGAATAATGGTGTTTATCAAATCAAAAATCGAGATTCGAAATCTAAAATTACTAAATAGGTTAAGTGATTAAGATTCCCTGGTTAAACGGATTATATAAACTGAGTAGCAGGTTTTAATACTGAACGCGATAATATTTATTGTGAGTATGTTTTTATTTGTAAGCTAAAAAAATAATGAACTTCAAGTATGTCCAAAATAATGAACTTCAGGTATGTCCAATTTACTGATTAATTAAACAAACCTACCATCAAGTCAATATCATGGTATTTAATCCCAAATTTATCCGAAAGATTTTTATTGGTCAGGTTGCCTTTAAATAAATACATTCCCTTTCGTATTCCTTTTTGAAATTTAGCGAATTCCGCAATTCCTCCACATTGGTGCAACTCATCCATCAATGGAGTGAAAACATTACTGAGTGCATACGAAGCCGTTCTACTCACTCTCGACGTAATATTTGGAACACAATAATGAATAATATCGTGTTTTTTGAAAACGGGTTTTTCGTGGTTGGTTATTTCCGAAGTTTCAAAATTCCCTCCACGATCAATTGCAACGTCAATAATTATACTATTTGGCCGCATTTTCATTACCATTTCCTCAGTAACAATCATAGGACAGCGATGCGTATTTCCGGCATAAGCTCCAATTACCACATCGGCTCTTTCCAAGGCTGAACTTAAAACTTGGGGTTGAATGGTAGAAGTGTATAACTGAAATCCGAAGTTTTTTTGAATTCTTCTTAATCGGTAAACGTTATTATCGAATATTTTAATATTAGCGCCTAAACCTAAGGCGGCTTTGGTTGCAAATTCGCCAACAGCACCCGCACCAATAATTACGACTTGAGTTGGAGGCACACCGGCAAATCCACCCAACAGTTCTCCTTTTCCTATGTGTGTGTTATTTAAATACTCACCCGCAATTAAAATGGATGCAGTCCCCGCAATTTCACTCATTGCACGAATGATAGGTAAAGCACCGGATTCGTCTTGCAAAAACTCATATGCGAGAGCGTTGATTTTTTTATCCATCATTTTTTTTAGTAAAATGGGATCTAATTGATTCAGTTGCAATGCGGAAATGAGCAACTGTCCATTTTTCATGAATTCCACTTCTTGAATAGTTGGGGGATCTACTTTTAAAATGATGTCGCTTTCATATACTTCCTTTGCGGTGGATTTGATTTCTGCTCCGGCTTCAGAGTATTGGGCATCCGAGAAATTAGCATTTAACCCGATGCCTCTTTCGATATAAATCTGAATCCCGAGTCCGTTTAAATACTTGACAGCACTGGGGGTCAGTGGAACTCTATTTTCTTGAAATGTAACTTCTTTAGGTATTCCAATGCTAATTGATTTGTTATGGTTCCTCAACTTCGCTTTCAATGGCAACGTTTCAGTTTCCATTGCAGACATTCCAGAGAATATTTCGTGTTCCATTTCGTTAACAGCTTATATCATGTGTAAATTACTTCAAAAAAAGCACAATTTCACATGTTTTTCCACAAATATACAACAAATACCATGGCATAAAACAGCCTTAAATGCCAAAGAATTGGCGTTTTTATTGTAAATTGTGGAACTTTTCGAAATTAACAACGAAACCCAGAATGAGAATAGAGAAGAAATTATTAAATATCCTTGGAGTAGCTTTTGCAGGAATTATAACTGCCACTGGGTACTCACAGGCACCTATATCCGATGAAAACTCATACAATGATATTCGAAGAATTGATAGTTTAACCGTTCAATTGTATACCCAAATTCCAAGCCATACCCCTCCCCAATTTCAAACGGTAGAATCATTCAATCGTCAACATTTTGATGAATGTTTTAAAACCTTAGGAAGCAACATTCCATTCGAATACCACGAAATGGTAAAGGGCCAAGTGCGTTATTTTTTAAGTTTGGGGGATGCTTATTTTGATAAAATACATCAGCGAATGAGTCTCTATTTCCCTGTTTTTGAGGAAATTCTTGATAAAAATGCGCTGCCAACCGAGTTGAAGTATGTATCAGTTATCGAGTCAAATTTAAACCCAGATGCGGTTTCTTGGTGTGGTGCAACAGGATTATGGCAATTTATGCCTTACACCGGAAAACTAATGGGAATGAAAATTAATGTTTCTTTGGATGAACGTAAAAGTATTATCGCTTCTACTGAAACTGCTTGTGACTATTTCAAAAATTCACAAATGTTGTTTGATGATTGGCTAATGACAATAGCATCTTACAATTGTGGTGCAGGAAATGTAAAACGCGCAATCCGAAGAGCAGGCGGAGGCAAAAAAACGTTTTGGCAAATTTTACCTTATCTGCCAAAAGAAACCCAATATTATGTACCTAAATTCATCGCGATGACCTATGTGTTGAATTTCACCAATCGAGCAAGAAATCAAACATACAACGGAAACACCCAGTTTTTAGTTCCAACTCGAGTGGATACGAGTTATCATTTGGTGAAAATGTGTAATTACATCGCTGGAGATGAAAGCCATAAGTTATTAAGTTTAAATCGCGAATTCATCAAGCCCAATACCGCTAACGCTACCAATAATACAATTTTGCTGCCTTACGATTTCAGTATGAATTATGTTAGAAGTACCGATAGTTTAATGGAACATGCATTAATTCGCCCAGATGAATTAAAATCCTACAATTATCAAAAAACCAATAATAACAAGGCTCCTGTTTATAACTCTAAAACACGCGTTCATACAGTAAGAAAAGGAGAAACGTTGAGTCAGATTTCTCGAAGGTACGGAATCTCTGTAACACATTTAAAATCATCGAATGGCTTGAAAAGTGATAAACTTCGAGTTGGTCAACGACTTATTATCCGTAAAGGAGTAACCCATAAACGAAATTACAATTAGAAGTTTCCTTTAGTTTCTACTTCTTCCTTATTTTCTGCTAAATTTGTGGTATGTCTTGTATCACCACCACTTTTCGTTTTGTAATTATTACGATGTCTGTATTTGTGGCCACATTTTCATGTAATAACATTCAAGAAGATTTAGTACCAGTTATTGACGAAGTGGGTCATGTGGGTATCTATGCTTCCGAAAAGAATTTAAACTCATTGTTGGAATTGGTTCAAGTAAAATATCCCCTATTGGATTCACATTTAATTATAGATGACTTTACGGGAAATGTTCGTTACGAGAATTGTTGGAATTTCACACCTATTGAGGAGGAAGAATTTATCAAAAACCATCGATTAGTAATCACGGATGAATCGGTAAATTTCCCAAATAAATACGATACTTCATTTGTTTTTAACGATAAACAGTTCAATGTCTATAGAAATCCATTTGGATTGGGTCAAATGATTATTGAGATCGTTGATTTTGATGAAACGACCATAAATTCAATGAGTTCAATGTTATTTCTAAATAACGTCATCGAATATTGCAACGAATCCATTGAATTGCAATCCAATGAGTATTCAAAGAAACTTCAAAAAACGGTTGAAAATCAATTTGGCGTTCAAATGGAAATTCCATCAAGCTTTAAAGTTTTCAAAAGCGATAGCAACTTTATTTGGATATCGTCTCTGAAGCCCAACGGAGGTTATATGTCTGTGTGTATTGAAAACATCCCCCAAGAAAGCCTTCCAAAAACGTTGGACGAAGCTATTTTGGAGCGAAATTTCTCCAGTAAATTGCACTTTTTTAATGATGAAGGCACGAACATGGCTGTGAGTGATTTAGGAAATTATAAGCCTAAATTGGTTCCTTCTTACAATAATAATAATAATGATTGCAAATTGGGTATAAGAGGATGGTTTACTGAATTAGGAACCACCAGACGCGGACCATTTGAAAGGAAATATTTTGTAAAAAATAATCGCGTAGTTGCAATAGAATGGTTTGCTCAAGGCGGCACTGATTTTGCTAATGACTCACGTTTACTACGAAAAATAGTGAACTCAGTGCGAATTATTCATTAACAATTCATGTAACATAGTATTTTAAGTGCTTCTATATCATAAACAAACATCCAATTCAAAGAAATCAACAAAAAAATGAAAAAAGTCATCATTTTTGCTTCTGGTTCTGGTAGCAATGCTGAGAATATCATTCAAAAATATCATAAAAAAGAGATGGATGTGGTTCGTGTGTTTTGCAACAATCCAAACGCCGGAATAATTGAAAGATGCGCTCGACTGCAAATAGATTGTCGTATTTTCAACAAATCGGAATGGAACAATTTAGCATCCGATTTATATGCAGAAATTAAAAACACTGAAGCTAATCTAGTGATTTTAGCCGGATTTTTATGGAAAGTTAACAGCATATTGTTGGAATTATTTCCCGAAAGAATCATCAACATCCATCCTTCTTTATTGCCGAAATACGGTGGAAAAGGAATGTATGGAAACCATGTTCACCAAGCAGTTATTGAAAATTCAGAGAAAGAGTCAGGAATTACCATTCATTTGGTCAATTCAGAATACGATAAAGGTGCAATTTTATTTCAAAAAGCCATTCCCATCCCCCAAAATTCAACTCCAGAATCTTTGGCTTCCTTGATTCATGAACTGGAATATGAATATTTTCCCAAGGTGATTTTAGAATATATTAATCAAATCCAATAACTTCACAATTACAACTCAAATTATGAAATACAATCATATCGAAACCAAAGTTTTGCATGCTGGAATAGAGCCAGATCCAAGTACGGGTGCTATAATGACCCCTATTTTCCAAACCAGTACGTATGTTCAAGCTGCCCCAGGCGATCACAAAGGATACGAATATGCTCGAACCCAAAATCCGACCCGAAATGCGCTTCAACAAAATTTAGCGGCATTGGAACAAATGAAATATGGCTTGTGCTTCAGTACGGGAATGGGTGCAGTTGACGCATGTATAAAATTATTGTCGCCAGGCGATGAAGTCATTGCTACCAATGATTTATACGGAGGAAGTTACCGCATTTTTACTACGGTTTTCGCAAAAATGGGAATCAAATTTCATTTTGTAGATATGTCAAATCCCGACAATGTATCTGCCGCAATAAACAGTCAAACGAAAATGGTTTGGGTTGAAACTCCCACAAATCCTTTGTTGAAAATCATTGATATTGAATCGGTTGCCAAAATTGGTCATCAAGCTGGAGCTATTGTAGTAGTAGACAACACCTTCAGCTCACCCTATCTTCAAAATCCATTCAAACAAGGAGCTGACATTGTAATGCACTCAGCCACTAAGTACATCAACGGACACTCTGACGTTGTAATGGGAGTTTTATGTGTGAATGACGATGATTTGCACCAACGTTTGGCATTTTTGCAAAACACCTGTGGCGCTACACCCGGTCCAATGGATTGCTTTTTAGTTCTTCGGGGGATAAAAACCTTGCACATTCGTATGGAGCGACATTGTCAAAACGGCAAGAAAGTAGCAGAATATTTGGCTCAACATCCCAAAGTTGGAGAAGTATATTGGCCGGGATTTGAAAATCATCCGAATCACGAAGTTGCCAAGAAACAAATGCGTGATTTTGGAGGTATGATTTCATTTACATTAAAAAATGATGCCATTGAACCTGCCTTAACTTTTTTGAAATCAACAAAATTATTTTCTCTTGCAGAAAGTTTGGGTGGCGTGGAAAGTTTGGTGGGTCATCCAGCTACTATGACTCATGCAAGTATACCAAAAGAGCAGCGAATTGCCAATGGATTAAAAGATAGTTTGATTCGTTTAAGTGTTGGTATTGAACACATTGACGATTTAATTGCGGATTTAGATGCTGCTTTAGCAACTGCATAAATTATCATAAAAAATGAGGAAGGATCTTCAAGAAACTTTGTGGAAATATGCTGAAAAGTACCGCGTAGCAGAATTTCTTGAAGATGATCCCATTCAAATCCCCCATCGATTTTCAAAAAAAGAAGACATTGAAATTTCAGCGTTTTTCAGTGCCATTATGGCATGGGGACAACGCAAAAGTATCATAAAATCCGGCAATGAATTGTTGAATCGAATGGATAATGCTCCATTTGAATTTGTACTGAATTTTGAAAAATCAGACGAAAGAGTATTCCAAGGGTTTGTTCATAGAACGTTAAACTCAGAAGACATAATATTCATTTTATATCGATTTCAATCTCTGTATAAGCAAGGAAAATCCATAGAATCCGTATTTGGTTTAAATTCAAATCATGATACATTGATTTCTTCAACAATTTCTTCGAATTATACCGATAAAAATACTATTAGCAAGGAAAAACTCTTATCCTTGGAGTCAGAAACTGGTATACACAGTAAATTCATTAAGGCTGGAAATTCTTCCCAAAGTTCAGATTCCTCCAATACATACTACGGAAAATCAGATTCCCAAATTTTCTACAGAGAACACCGAGTAAAAAATGCTATTTCAAATTTTTACGATTGGATGTTTGAATTTGGTGAAACTCGAACCAAGAAACACATTTCGGATCCTCGTAAGAAAAGCGCGTGTAAACGAATCAATATGTATTTAAGATGGATGGTCAGAGAAGACGACGGTTTGGATTTTGGAATATGGAAAAGTATTCAACCATCAGAACTAATGATGCCATTGGATGTGCACGTATTGCGAATGACAGAAAAGCTGGAAATTGCTTCAAATATTAAAGGAAACTGGGATGGTTGTGAAAAACTTACTGGAATTTTCCGGGAGATTCATCCATCTGATCCTACCCTATTTGATTTTGCACTTTTTGGTCTAGGGGTCGATTATCGTCGACAATTGGTTTAGTGTATACATTTTTTTATTGTAACTTTGCACCTACTATGGCAGTTGAATTCACAAGCAGTAATTTCCAAAGCGAAGTTTTGGGTTCTGACAAACCTGTATTGGTTGATTTTTGGGCAGAATGGTGCGGTCCTTGTAAAATGATCGGCCCTATCGTTGAAGAATTGCACAACGATTATAATGGAAAAGCAGTTGTAGGGAAATTAAACGTAGATGAGAATCCTGATATCGCAATGAACTATCAAGTTCGCAGTATTCCAACTATTTTAGTTTTCAAAAACGGCGAAGTTGTAGACAAGATCATTGGTGCTGTTCCAAAAACGGTTTTAAGTCAAAAATTAGAAGCTCACGTCTAAATTAGAAAATCTTTTTATAAAAAGGCTGCCTAAATCGAGGCGGCCTTTTTTTTGCAGTGTCTGTTTACCCTAATAAGATTAGAACAAACATTTTGGCTACAGCAAAAAACTCAATAGCTGAACCAGTAAAATCCTTGATTTTACTTAAAATTACATAAATAAATTGTAATTTCGGAAAGCGGAAATATGTTATTAAAAGAAGTACAAGGAATCAACAATCTGTCGTTTTTAGCACAAAAAGCGATGCAAGGATTTATTACTGGTCTTCATAACAGTCCGTTAAAAGGATTTTCGGTAGAATTTGCTGAACACCGCTTTTATAATACGGGTGAAAGTGTAAAAAATCTCGATTGGAAATTATTGGCGAGAACTGAGAAGAAATATGTGAAACAGTTCATTGAAGAAACCAATTTAAAGGCACATATCTGGTTGGATGTTTCGGGCAGTATGGCGTTCCCTTATCCTCAGCAAAACAAACTCAAACTCGGTTTACTCATTAGTTCCACCTTGGGATATATATTAAACAAGCAGCGTGATGCATTCATGCTACAATTGTTTAATGGCAAAAATGTTCTTTGGCAATCCGAATTGAAATCTACTAAAAGTCACTTGAGTTATTGTATTACTCTTTTGGAAAAGTTGTGGACGAAAGGTTTAAGTATTGAATTAACATCCCCCGAAAAAAATAATGCAACTACATTAGAAAATTTATTGGACATTAAAACCGGATCAACTCGAATGAGTGAATCATTACAACATTTGGGTAGAAGAAATTTGGTGGTGATTTGTAGCGATTGTTTGTGGGATAATAATAATGGAGAAGAAGAATTGGAATTCTGGAATAGCTTGAATTACATGCGTTATAAAAAAGCTGAAGTACTTTTAATTCATATTATGGATGAAGAATTAGAACTTAACCTTAACCTTCAGGACAGTCCGATACTCTTTCAAGATTTAGAAAATCATGAACAAATTCGTTTAAATCCCGTTGAATATCAGAAACTGTATTCGGAAAACGAAACAAAGCGAGTTCAAAAAATTAAAGAGAATTGTTATTCACTTGGAATCGGATATTTTCAAATAGATGTATCCCAGCCATTAGAAACTGCGCTGTTCGCTTTTTACAAACAGCGCAATAAAATAGTATAGTTTAAATTAAAATTAACGAATTTTATCAAATTGCAGTCGCTGAGCATTGATTTCAGCAAATTTACCTTGGTGGTAACTACGAGTTCCATTTACAAACACAGAATCAATTGAATGACTGAATGTTGTGCCTAATAATGGCGACCAATCACATTTATACAATATGGACTCTTGGGTAACTTGATACGGCGTATTGGGTTTAACCAAAACCAAATCTGCCGCAAAACCTTCACGAATAAAACCGCGATTTTTCAATTTATAGGCAATTGCTGGATTGTGCGACATTTTTTCTACCATTTTTTCCAAACTTAATTTCCCTTTTTGTACTTTTTCTAACATCAAGAGCAACGTATGTTGAATTAACGGAAGACCTGCATGGCAGTTTAAATAATTGGAATGAAACTTTTCCTCTTGGGTATGCGGTGCATGATCCGTAGCGATAACATCTAGACGATCATCAAGTAATGCCTGCCACAACGCATCTTGGTCTGATTGCGATTTTACTGCTGGATTGCATTTTATTTGATGTTGTAATTGCTGGTAATCCGTATCCGCAAAATGCAGGTGGTGTACACAAACTTCTGATGTTATTCTTTTTTGATTTAGGGGGATATCATTTCGGAACAAATGTGTTTCAATGGCGGATGTAATATGTAAAATATGCAATCGCGTATTGTTTTTTTTTGCCAACTCCACTGCTAAAGAGGAACTTAAATAACACGCTTGATCATCGCGAATAACTGGATGTTGATTGGCTGGTATACCCTCTGGGAATTTATTTTTTGCTTCCTCTAATCTGGATTTGACCCGGGTTTCACATTCGCAATGGGTTGCAATCAACGTTGGAATCTCAGCAAAAATCTTGTGAAGAACATTGGAATCATCAACCAGCATATCTCCGGTTGAACTACCCATAAAAATTTTTACACCACATACGTTTTCGGTATCAACTTTTTTTAATTCTTCCAAATTATCGTTGGTGGCTCCTAAATAAAAAGAATAATTCACCCAAGAAGTTTCTTTACCTATGAGATATTTGGCTTCTAACAATTCATTGGTAGTGGTTTGAGGAACTACATTGGGCATTTCCATGAATGAAGTTACTCCACCCGCTAAAGCAGCTTTAGATTCAGTAGAAATGTTGGCTTTGTGTGTTAGACCAGGTTCACGAAAATGAACTTGATCATCAATAATACCCGGAATTAAATACATCCCTTCTGCATTTACTTCAAGAACGCTATTGTCGCTTTGAATGCAGGATTCAATTTTTTGAATGATCCCGTTGGATATGAGTACATCCATAACTTTGGTTGTTCCTTCATTTATTACGAAAGCTTGCTTTATTAGGTAATCCATATTTTTTTTAGTGTATTATAAATTTCTTATACTTAATTTACCATGTAACATTTTGTAACATTCACAATAATTACCCAATCCTACGTTTGAAGATAAAAAACATGAGTTTATCAAATTATTAAGAACATTCACTAAATGACAAAGCAAATATCCGACAAATTGGGGTAATTTTGAAAACATAAAAATTTCTTAAATCAAACCCAAATACACCTTATGTTAGAAAATCAAAATCAAGAAGAAGAATTGGCTCACTTAATCATAGGAAAGGCCATTGATATTCATAAAATACTTGGACCCGGCTTAGATAAACAAACTTATATTGATTGTTTGAAGTATGAGCTTGAATCAGATGGTTTGAACTACGAGCAAAATAAATCTATTGATTTCCAGTACAAATCGATTTCATTGAATAATGTATACACCATCGATTTCGTAATTTCCAATCAAGTTGTTATTGAAATTGCCACATCTGCTGATATTTCCGAAGTTGAAATCCAGCGTTTATTGAAGATGATTCGTGTAAATGATTATAAATTGGGATTAATTATCAATTTCAACTCTACATTATTGAAAAACGGAATTCGAAGAGTATCAAATAATAAAACGGTTTAATTTAATGAGGGATTTTCTCATTAATTGATAAAATTCCATCTATGGATTGTAAAAGGAGTGGTTTATTTTCAAAATACCACTCCTTTTACTTTAATAACACTTTTTAATACTTGGAAATAAAAATTGGTTTGTCCGAAATTTCAAAGATAATTCAGGAATAATAACTCAAACTCTGGATTATAACCCAAGCTCTTTTAGCGAATCAGCGTAAAATCGCCGTACATTGTGCGAATATAGTTATCGCAACCCACCCAACTCAATTTAAACACATAAACACCCTCGGGAGCTGGTTTTCCATAAATAAATCCATCCCAGTTGCCATCCGGTGAATTCGTTTCAAGTAATTTTTCACCCCACCTATTGTACAATTTCAGATCGTAATAAGCCCCTTTTACTTCATATTTCACATTGGGATAAAGATCGTTTAAATCATCTCCGTTCGGTGTAAATGCGTTGGGCATGTAAATATCAGAAGTAAACAAATCTTTCTTCTTATTAATCCAGATAGAATCCCTACTTTTACATCCCTCATAATCAGTTACTTCAACCACATACAAACCACTGTCGTAAGCTACTATTTTTTGATTACGATTGCCGTTGTGCCACAAATAATCTCGCATTCCTGGTCCAGCATCCAATTCCGGTTTTTCTGATAAACACAATATGGTATCATTCCCTAAATTTAAACTCGGCAAGGGAAACAAACTTAAATTTATGGAGTCCGACTCTGGACAACCATTTGAATTGATCACATCGATATAGAGTTTTCCCATGCTTTGGGCTCGATATGAATTAGCGACCGTGGTTTTATTCCAAATCACGGATTTAAAATCATTTCTGGGTGCTAAAAATATCGTATCAATTCGGTTACAGAATTTTTTATCTGAGCCTAAATCCAAAACCAACGGATGAAATGTCAAAATGCACGTATCCTGATCAACACAGTATCCTTCCACCGCCCGTACTATGTATTTCCCTGGACCAGAAACTTTATAGGTAGAGGAATTGGTGTTATTCAGATTTTCCCAATAGAAAATAGATAAAGGTCTATCGGTAATTGCCTTTAGAGTGATGCTCGCCGCTGGACAAACAACCGTGTCATTAAGATAAACGTTAATTTCTGGAAATTGTAAAATTCTAACAGAATCTTCTGTCAAGCAATTGAATTTCGAAACAGATTGGATGATGTATTTTCCAGGATTTGATACGAAAATAATTGAATCTGTTTTCCCAGTATTCCATCTAAAGGATTTTGCCAGAGGAGCTGTGGATCCAATTCTTTTCGTAAAAACATCATAGGTACAATATATGGTATCTCCAAAAGCTTCCACTTTTGATTGATCTAATCCTATATTAATGGTATCAAACCAGTAGCAAGTTTGTTGTGCAACACCTAAAATGTAAGTTCCCGGAGATTTTACGACAAAAGAATCGATTCCAGGCGATCCATTCCATAAGTATTGTGTTCCTTTTATATTTGATTTGAGTTTGAATGTTGCACCTGGACACAAAACCGTATCCTGAGGTAATTGGGGTACAATTGGCTTGACAACATTAACCGTTAATTCAAAACTGTCAGTACAAGTAGTTTTAAATGCGTATAATTTTACTTTGTATGTTCCTTCCTTTGGATAAGTAAATGTGGGACGAATGGAATTGGATGTATCGTTGTTAATACTATCAACTCCAAAATCCCAATGATATCGTTGTGCACCAGAACTTAAATTTTGAAATTGGAAAGTGTAACCACAAATAAATTTAGGGGCAAAAAAACTTGCAACCACATCCACTTTACATTCCTGCACATTAAATTGATAGTCTCGAATTACTTCAGAAACAAGCATCCCTTTTCTGTATTCTTTAACTGAAATCCCTACTACGAACTGACCCACTTTAGTTGGAGTTAACGTTATAAGTCCTGTAAATGAATCTATCTTCATAAAAGGTGCCCCATCTATGGGTAGCTGTTCACTGTAAAAATTCTTCCATTGAATTTGGGTAAATGGAGGAGACTCAATTGTTCCATTTCCTTTATTATCGGGTCTGGGATCAATGGTATTTGCAGCAGTGAAAGGAGTAGTTAATGTATAAATCAAACTATCGCCGTCTGGATCCACCGCACTATGATCAAATCTTAAAGCGGTATTTGTACATAGAAAGTTAGGAGGCAACTGTTTAAACACAGCACTGGAGTTGGCTTTATTTAGAGTTCGAGAATCGGGAATATACACCCAATAATTTGCTCCGGTACCCCCAGGATTTACAATATTGGTAATGGTTCCATTTCTGCAACATCGCTGAAAGGAAACGTAATATCCACCTGTAGTGGGTGGCAAAGTAACGGTTACTTCATAATAGTAATGATCAACACATGCATTGGGTTTTACTAATATGCAATTGTAATTGGTTTTTTCTACCCGTTCTGGTCCTTTGCGATTTACTAATACTGGATAACCGTTTAGAATTCGCTGATTACTACCATTAAATACAGAAATATAGGCTTGAGCATCACTTGAAATGGCATCTGCACTGCCATTAATACAATCAATGTATACGTCCAATCGCAATTTATATTGGTTGTTACCTAAATATAAATACGTCATTTCACCACCAACAATATGGGTAGAAAATAAGTAATTCGTAGTCCCTTGCAACCAAAAAGCAAGCGAAAGAAGTAAAAAGCGATATGTAAAACTACTTAACTGAATAACACAAAGTTAAACTCTGTTAAGTCAAAAAAAAACATGTTGACTTTTTTATTACATTAAATACAATTCGAGATTGTTTTCTGATGTATTATTAAAAAACACATGATCTTGTAACGTAGTTGCAACAGTGATTCCTACATAGTTGGCTAATATGGGAAAAACACGATGTGCTCTCTCGGCTAAAAACACGGTTTCCAAACCTGCAACGCCTTGTTCAAAAATCCAAGAACAAGCCACAAAAGCTGTTTTACCAGAATTTAATACATCATCTACCAGAATAATTACCGCTCCTTTTTCAATATCGGATAACTCAGTATGTATTTTAACTTTATTATCCTCAATATCAATATGTCCAACTGGAAATAAACTATTGGAAATAATATGAGTTAGTTCCGAATACAGTGAATCAGCAACGAACTTCCCTCTTTGATTTAATCCAACAAGTTTAATTTTATCAGAATCAATATGATTTTCGGCAATTTGATGTGCGAGTCGCTGAATAATCAGCTTAATTTCGTTGTGTTCTGCAATGGTTCTTTTTTTATCCATTTGATTTCGAAGATAACTGTTTTACCATTAGATTTCTTGAATTCCATTTGCATTTTTTTCCAAACGACTCAAATATTTGTATCGTTGGAACCAAGAATTTAACCTTCCTGTTATTTCGGTAGAAAAGTTTTTAATAGACCAATGGTTATTATTCACTTGATTATCTATGTCTATTAATTCCTGTTTTAATGCATCCATTTGGTTGTTTATGCTTTTAATTGCTGAATTTAGACTGGTTTCATTTCCGGATATTCCGATTTCAATTTCATCTGAAATTTCCATCATCTCCATCAAAAAATCAGAATTTAAAACATTCTCATTTATGTTTACTGTTCCATTTATTTGAAGTATGCATTTTACACGCAGTATATCCGACTTTAAAATTGCATAGTATTCATTTGCCTTCTCCGATAATTGTCCATCCGATCCAAAATCGGGGTGTTCACCCATTTGAATGGATAAGTATTTTTGTCGGATCTTTTTTTGATCTGGCAAAATAGATTCCGGTATTCCAAAAAATTCGAATGGATTCATAATTATAAAAATCGTAACTCTTTTTTGGGTGATTGAAAAAATTGTATTAGAGAAATTTAAATAAACAGATAATGCTGTTAATTAAAAAAACTCCAATATATGATTATATAAATAGTTTAAAATCCCAATAAACGTGAAATATCAACCCAGAAAATAAAAACGAAAAGACTCAACAATATGGCCATTCCGATCAATTGTCCGATATATAAAACTTTTTCATTTACAGGTCGTCGTGCAATAATTTCGTATAACAAAAACATTACATGTCCACCATCAAGAGCTGGAATAGGCAGGATGTTCATCAAAGCGAGCGCTAAACTGAGCGTTGCAGTTAATGTCCAGAAATTTATCCAATCCCAACGAGGCCCATACATTTGAGCAATACCAATCGGACCAGCTAATGAGCTTTTAGCATTCACTTTTCCAGAAACCACTTTTTTAAGACCTGCCAAATTAGCCGATATCATACCAAAACTTTTGGTACTGCCTTGAGACACGGATTCAAGTAAACTGTACGATATTTTCTTTTCTTTACCTTCGAATCCACCGATAGCGGGTTGGAATCC
This sequence comes from Chitinophaga pinensis, assembly GCA_945890895.1. Lineage (GTDB taxonomy): Bacteria > Bacteroidota > Bacteroidia > NS11-12g > UBA955 > VMCP01. Next base: position 58,425 of record CAMDDG010000003.1, read on the forward strand.
AATGGTTCCATCTTCACTGATTTCAACTGAAGTTTCACGCGTATTATTCGATGAATCAGTTAAAATCATTTTTGATTTCTTACCTGCTCTGGCCGTCAACATTTCTTTGAATTCAAAAAAAGATGCCACGGGTTGAGAGTCAATCATCGTGATTTTATCTCCCGCCTTTATACCTGCTTTATCGGCTGGACTTCCTCCTACTATTTTGCCTATTGAAAACGCATATCGAGGAGAAATAAAAGGTAGTTCAGAAGTCAAACTGATTTTATCTTCCATATTTTCAGGAAGTAAAATGGTTGTATCCTTGCCGTTACGATTTATTTGAACTTCTTTTTTAGTTTTTGTAAGAAACGAAGGATCGCCGAATTCAGCTAATAAATTTTCAACCGGCTTACCATTCAACGCCATTATTTTATCACCTGTTTTGAAACCAATTTTACGCGCATCTGGGGAAGCATACACCCCACCTAATTCATTTACTGTAGAATTGGGGATATACGTTTCACCTTGTGAAAATATCAACCCAGAAATAACAAAAATTCCCAATACTAAATTTACAAACACACCGCCCACCATTACAATTAATCGCTGCCAAGCGGGTTTGGAACGAAATTCCCAAGGTTGTGGTTCACTTTTCAATTGGTTGGTATCTAAACTCTCATCCACCATTCCGGCTATTTTTACATAACCTCCCAGTGGTAACCATCCAATACCGTATTCCGTATCTCCTTTTTTGAATTTAAATAATTTAATTCCAAAAGCATCGAAGAATAAATAGAACTTTTCGACTTTAATGCCGAATGCTCTAGCTGCTAAAAAATGTCCTAATTCATGAAGCGTTACTAAAATTGCTAACGCCGCGAAAAATTGAAGTAAAGTAATAATGGTATTCATGTGAAAACGCAAAAATAAGGGATCAACCGCTTCGATGGGTTAGGATTTCGCGAAAAAGAGAAATAAATCGGATGAATTATCAATTACAATGCTTTTTTCATTTTAAAATGAGGAATTCCTACTTCTTGGAACTCGTCGCTAGCAATTTTATAATTCATAGATAAATAAAATGGAACAGCGGATTTTCGGGCATTCAATTCAAAATGAGTAATCCCTATTTTCTGGGCTTCTATTTCTACAAATTGTATCAATTGTTTCCCTATCCCTTTTCCTTGTAAACTACTGTTAACTGCAACTTGACGCATTTTAAAAACAACAGAATCGGAATTATTTCTTAATTCCGATTGTAACAAAATACCCTCGGTTCGGAATTTATATAAATCATCTGAATAAGATCCACTTGATCTATTGCCAATATTGATTTTATTGCTTTCTCCAGATAAAATCAAGCAAGCAACAACTTGATTATCCTTTATTCCTACAAAATGCAAACTGGTTTGATCCGGAACTAAATCCGATTTCGAAAAATGCAATCCCAAAGGATTCCGTAAAACATCGTATCGCAATGCGAGAGATTGATAATAAGCGGGTGATCGGAATTCAACTCTTTGAAATTGCATTTACATTTAATAATGGTAAAATTTAACTTATTCTTTGTCTTGAGCTTCTACAACACCCAATGCTACCATGTTCATTATTTCTCTTACCGTTGAACTATGGTGTAAAATATGCACTGTTTTTTTGAATCCCAATAGTACGGGACCTATTGCTTCAACATTTCCCATAGTTCTTAAAATTTGATACGTTGCATTTGCACTCTCTAAATTCGAAAAAATGAATGTATTTGCTGCTTTTGTTCCCAATTTATTGAATGGGTAAAAATTCATGCGTTGTTCTCCGTCGATGGCAAATACGGGTTGCATTTCACCATCAACAATAATCTCGGGATCATTTTCATGCAATCGTTTTACTACTTTCGACATCATAGTAGGTGTAGTTTGATCTTGATTCGACCCGAAGTTCGAATAAGAAATCAAAGCGATGCGCGGTTCAATTTGGAATGATTTTACTTTTTCGTGAACATCTTTAACCAAACAATACATTTCTTCTTCGTTTAATTGAACATTCACAGTGGTATCAGAGAAGAATTTTGGGCCGTATTTGGTCATCATGATATGCATTCCTGAAATTCTTGATGACTTTTGGGACGTTCCAATGCACTCTAAAGCAGGTTTTAATGCTAATGGGTAATTTCTTGTTAAACCAGAAATGAATACATCCGCTTCACCATTCATAACCATCATGGAACCGAAATAATTTCGATTTGCCATTTGGTATTTAGCTTCATAATGTGTTAAACCTTTACGTCCTCTTTTATCGAAAAGGAGTTTGCCGTATTCTTCTTGTTTGGTAAGTTCTTTTCGAGGATCAATAATAGATACATTGGGCAATTCAATGCTGTTCTCTGCCATGATTGCGCGGATATTTTCCTCATTTCCCAATAAAATAGGTTGGGCTATTTTTTCATTTAAACACCCTTGTGCGGCGCGTAAAATTTTTACGTTATCCGCTTCTGCGAAAACTACTTTTTTGGGGGATGTTTTTGCTCTTGTCATCAAACGATTTACAAAATCGTTATCTATGCCCAAACGTTTGCGTAAACTTTCCTTGTATTCTTCCCAATCTGTAATGGGCATTCGAGCTACTCCTGAATCCATAGCAGCTTTGGCCACAGCTGGTGCTACAGTTGTGATCAACCTGGGATCAATGGGTTTAGGTATGATATAATTCTTGCCAAAACTCAGATTATTTTCATTGTATGCCATCATTACTACTTCAGGTACGGGCTCATGCGCCAATGCAGCAATGGCTCTCACCGCAGCTAATTTCATTGCTTCATTTATAGCTGTAGAACGAACATCCAATGCTCCTCTGAAAATGAATGGAAATCCCAACACATTATTTACCTGATTGGGATAATCGCTTCTACCTGTTGCCATAATAATGTCTGGTCGAGTTTGAACAGCTAAATTATAATCGATTTCAGGAGTAGGATTTGCCATGGCAAATACAATAGGATCATTCGCCATAGAAAGAATCATTTCAGGTGTAAGTATGTTTCCTTTGCTCAATCCCACAAAAACATCAGCACCAACCAACGCTTCCTCTAAGGAACTCAGTTCGCGAGAGGTTGCAAATTGGCTTTTATATTTATCTAAATCTTCTCTTTTATTGTTGATAACGCCTTTGGAATCAAGCATAACAATGTTGTTTTTGTTTACTCCAAGACTCACGAAAAGCTTGGTACACGCAATTGCAGAAGCACCTGCCCCATTCACAACTAATTTTACTTTATCGATATCCTTACCAACAATTTGCAACGCATTGATTAATCCAGCACCTGAAATAATTGCCGTGCCGTGTTGATCATCGTGCATTATGGGTATATTCAATTCTGCTTTTAATCGTTCTTCAATCTCAAAACTTTCTGGCGCTTTAATATCTTCCAAATTGATTCCACCGAACGTGGGCTCCATAGCTTTAACCGTTTGAATAAATTCTTCAACTCCTTTACAATTCAATTCAATATCAAAAACATCAATATCTGCGAATAATTTAAACAGTACGCCTTTCCCTTCCATCACCGGCTTTGATGCTTCGGGTCCTATATCCCCTAAACCCAAAACTGCTGTTCCATTACTTATTACTGCAACTAAATTACCTTTAGCTGTGTATTTGTATACATCTTCGGGATTTTCTGCTATTTTTAAACATGGTTCAGCCACTCCAGGAGAATAAGCCAAAGCCAAATCAAATTGTGTTCGTGTAGGTTTGGTAGATATGACTTCTATTTTTCCTGGTCTACCTTCTGAGTGGTAAGAAAGGGCATCAAAATACTTCTTATTCTTGTTTGACATAAGACTGCAAAGATAATCATTTACCTTTTGTGTCTGTTGTGTATTAAGAAACCATGAAACGGAACAAATTACTTAAATTTATCATTGTATTTACGGGAATTATCACTGGAAACCAGTTTTTGGCCAACTCTTCCCCGGGACCAAGAAAAATTTATTTTCAACATGTCAAAACTCAAAAAATAGATTCGGTTGAAGTCGATTTTTACGGAAATACACGTTTTACCGGAATACAAAATGGTCAATACAGAATTTCATTTATTGGAAAGGACCATTTAATTCAAAATCAGAAATTTTCATCCTTGCTGGTTTATTCATTGAATTCAAAGGAAATTTATCACTTCGATAATATGTTTTTCACACCAAATTTGGTCGTTAATGGCAATATTAATTGCGATAAAGTAGGTATTGTATGCGCTAAAGAATCCCGTCCTAAAACACTTGAAAAAAGGCCACATCGATTAACCCCTAAGATCGTTCCGGGTGATTTAACAAAATCGAGAACCGAAGACGTGGCAGAGACTATTTCAACCGATGAAGTTACATTAATGAAGGATGCAACTACTACACATGCATGGGAATCGGATGCTCCAACATCTCCAGAAAAGAGCAAAAAAACTTCGATCTCTGAATTTGGAAGCTCTATTCATCTTGAGGAAAGCGTTAAAGTAGAACGTGTTAAACGATTAGATTACAAAGAGATGCCTGTTAGAAAACCAGCTATTGAATCTGAAGAAGAAACATATAGAGCAGGTATAGTCACGGCGGGTCGCTGGTCAGATTTAGAAAATTGGTCAAAATTTCAAAAAACACACGAAGAGGCGTCTATAAAACACATTCAAAATGTATGGGGATTTGATTTGTTGCATAAACGAATTTCAGTGAAAATAACCAATGAAAAAGGAATTGGCTTGCCACAACAACGACTAGAGTTGCGCAACGAGAAAGATTCAGCTATTTGGTCAACAATTACAGATAATCAAGGTTTGGCTGAATTGTGGGCATATCCGTTTTCGTTGAATTCACCGAATAAATTGGAAAAAATGAATCTATATTTACTTTCAGATTTCCGTTGGACATCATTGGGAAAAGTATCTGTAGGCAATAATTCTATCGAAGAATTTCGATTAAATAAATCCATTGAAAATTTAAATGAAGTTGATGTTTGTTTTGTCATGGATGCTACGGGTAGTATGGGAGATGAAATCCGATATTTACAAAAAGAACTTAGCTATTTTGTACAAAATGCTCAAATTTCACTTCCTTGTTCTAAAATTCGAATTTCCAGTGTTTTTTATCGTGATAACGGTGATGCGTATGTGAGTAAATCTGCTGAATTTACAGAGCGCATTGATGATATTTTGGGATTTATCTCTGAACAAAGCGCAGGTGGTGGAGGTGATTTTCCTGAAGCAGTAGATGCTGGATTGAATACGGCAATTAATGAACTCAAATGGTCGTCAAAATCCATTGCAAAAATTATATTCTTGGTTTTGGATGCACCTCCGCACGAATATAAGGCAAAAAAAATTCGAGAATTAGTTCAAGAAGCATCATCTAAAGGCATTAAAATCATACCCATAACAGCGAGTGGTATTAATACATCCACTGAATTTTTAATGAAATATATGGCCAGTATGACGGGTGGTGAATATGTGTATATTACGGAACATTCTGGTGTTGGTAATTCACATATTAAACCCACTGGAGTTAAGGAAAACGTTGATCTTTTAAAGAATCAATGGATGAACATATTGATTAAGTATGCTCAATATGGTAATTGCGATAAACTATCGGATTCATTGATTAATCCCATTCAAGTAGATCCAAGAAGAAACATTTTTGGTAACCAACAAGTATTTATTGAAACCTATCCTAACCCCGCTTCCAATTATATTGACGTAGAATCCAATACCGATATTGTTGGCATAAAATGGTACGACATGAATCATCGATTGATAATGGAGATTAAGAACGATCAACCATCTACGAAAAAGCGATTTGAATTTCCTGTTCAAGTACCTGGCTTTTACATATTAGAAGTCAACACGGTATCGGGTAATTTTAACAACAAAACAATGCTCACTCATGGTTTCAAGAGTTAGAATACAATACTGAATTGATTAAGTAATTCATTTTTCCAACTATTGGTAGTTTAATTAAATGCGCAATGAATCAGCAGGAATAAGATTGAGTTCTTTAACTGTGTAAAATTGTGCATTTTTGTATCTCATAAACTTTATTCCGTGATGAAATTGGCGAATTCTATTTTCTTTGGACTATTTTTATCTTGTTCTCAATGGTTGTATTCTGCTGAATGGGAATATTCTTTGTTACAAATTAAACCTGCCGACTCTATTCAAGTAAGTTCAGGTAAACTAATTGTAATCAATGATTTTCCATCTAAAATTATTCGCACTCGAACCGTTTTAATATGGTTACCCAACGAATATTATGTGGGGGCAGAATTGCGTTTTCCAGTTACTTACATGCATGATGGACAAATGTTATTCGACTCCAATTCCACTTGGAATCATCAAGAATGGGGAATGGATGAATTAATCGCAAAAAGCAAATATAAATCGATAGTTGTTGGCATCTTCAACGATGGAAAAAATCGATCCGGTGATTATTTTCCGGAAAAACCCTGGAAGCATATGTCTAAAGTCTCACAAGATAGTATTCTAAGATTTCGAGGAGGATTTGAAGCGATTTTTGGGGATGTAGGATTAAACTCAGATGAGTATTTGAAGTTCTTAGTCAAGGAACTAAAACCCTACATCGATCAAAACTTTAGAACTTTGAAAGACTCAAAAAATACGATTATTGGCGGAGCAAGTATGGGCGGATTAATTTCGTGTTACGCAGTTTGTGAGTATCCCAAAATATTTGGAAACGCTATATGTTTGTCTACACACTGGCCGGGCTCTGCACCGTTAGACTACGCAGCGGTTCCCATTGAATTTCAGAATTATTTGAAGAAAAAGTTACCTAAAAAGGGAGAATACCGATTCTTTTTTGCTCGAGGAACAGGCTATTTGGATTCATTTTATAAACCATTTCAAGATTCTGTTAATCAAATTTTTATTCAAAAAAATTATCATTCAGTAATTTCAGTAAATGAACCGGAAAGTTGGTCGATTCATTCAAATAGTAAGGATCAATTAAAATATCAATTCATATTGTACGTTGGCGACGATCATAAAGAATCAGCTTGGCAGAATCAAATGTATGATGCTTGGGATTGGATATCGTATCAACGAAATAATGGATTGAATGATTAATAGTTATTAATAACCATACTAATACTGTTTTAATTGTTAAATGAAATGTGATTGAACCCAATATTCCACTCATCTAACTGGATTTTTTTAATTCTGATTTTTACTTTTTATCCACCGATTTGAAAAATCGCGTTTGAACCCGTTAAATTTGCATCATTATGGCTGATTTCCGTATAGAACACGATACCATGGGGGAAGTAAAAGTCCCTGCAAATGCACTTTGGGGTGCTCAAACTGAACGCAGTAGAAACAATTTTAAAATTGGTCCGGAAGCATCCATGCCCATTGAAATTGTTCGAGCTTTTGGTGTTTTGAAAAAATGTGCTGCTAAAGCCAACTTTACACTTGGAGTATTGTCTGAAGAAAAGTACAACCTAATTGCTCAAGTTTGTGATGAAATTATTGATGGTAAACACGATAAGGAATTTCCTTTAGTTATTTGGCAAACGGGTAGCGGTACTCAAAGCAATATGAACGTAAATGAAGTAATTGCCAATCGGGCTCATATTATTTCAGGTGGTCAACTTACAGACGACAAAAAAGTTTTACATCCCAACGATGATGTAAATAAGAGCCAAAGTTCTAACGACACATTCCCAACGGCAATGAGCATTGCTGTATTTAAGCAAGTTGTAGATTACACTTTACCTGGATTGCAGGCATTAAAAACTACACTTAAACACAAAGCCAGAGATTATAAAGACATTGTTAAAATTGGTCGTACGCATTTTATGGATGCCACTCCATTAACTTTGGGACAAGAATTCAGTGGTTATGTAACCCAGTTAGATAATGGAATTGCTGCAATTAATCGTGCAATGAAACCAGCAGCTGAATTGGCTTTAGGTGGAACCGCAGTTGGAACGGGTTTAAACACTCCAAAAGGTTACTCTGAATTGGTGGCTCAATACATTGCAGCTGAAACAGGATTGCCTTTTGTTACAGCCCCGAATAAATTTGAAGCCCTAGCAGCTCACGATGCTATGGTAGAATTACACGGTGCAATCAAAAGATCAGCAGTTAGTGCATTCAAAATTGCCAATGATATTCGAATGTTAAGTTCGGGTCCTAGAAGTGGAATTGGTGAGATTTTAATACCTGAAAATGAACCCGGTTCTTCTATCATGCCAGGAAAGGTAAATCCTACTCAACCTGAAGCATTAACCATGGTTTGTGCACAGATTTTGGGTAATGATGTTGCGATTTCTTTTGCTGCAACCCAAGGACATTTCGAATTGAATGTTTACAAACCTGTTATAGCTGCAAATATGTTGCAAAGTGCACGTTTGTTAGGACAGGCATGTTTAAGCTTCAATGAGAATTGTGCTATTGGAATTGAGCCCAATCATGAAAACATCAAAAAACTTGTGGATCAGAGTTTGATGTTGGTTACAGCACTAAACACACACATTGGTTACGAAAATGCAGCAAAAATTGCAAAAACAGCACACAAACAAGGAACTACACTAAAAGAAGCTGCAATTTCATTGGGATTGTTAACCGATGAGCAATTTAACCTTTGGGTACGTCCTGAAGATATGGTGGGAAACCCTGATGAAGTAATCAAATAAATAGATTTGAATTTTACAAAGTTCAGCATCTAACCATACTATATTTATAACTACATGAATAATACCCATTATTTAAAAGGTCAAGGGAAAGTACTCTCTCTTGAAACACCGAGAATAATGGGTATTTTAAATATTACTCCCGATTCTTTTTTTTCGGGAAGTAGACATTCTGTAAAATCAGCATTGGAAGCTGCTGAAAAAATGATTGGACAGGGAGCAGACATTTTGGATATCGGAGGTCAGAGTACACGTCCAGGGTCCGAAAGAATATCCCCCGAAGAAGAATGGAATCGAATTCAACCTGTTTTAACAGCTTTAAGAAGCACATTTCCAGATGTATGGATTTCGGTTGATACATATCATTCATCCATTGCAAAAAATAGTATTTCTGAGGGAGTTGAAATTATAAATGACATTTCATTCGGCGAAGATGATTCCAAAATGTTATTGACCGTTAAAGGAAACGATGTTTCCTACATTGGAATGCATAAAAAAGGAGATCCTAAAATCATGCAAGAATCACCGAAATACGAAAATGTTTCTGGTGAGGTTTTAAATTACTTAAAGGAACGGAGTCTCTATTTTCAAGATCAAGGTATTAACCAAATTGTAATAGATCCTGGATTTGGTTTCTCCAAGAATACCGAACATAATTATGAATTGCTTCGGAATATAGACTTGTTTAAAACATTGAATCTTCCAATTCTAATGGGAATTTCTCGTAAAAGTATGATTTACAAAACACTAGAAATCACTGCCGAAGAATCGCTCAATGCAACCACCATACTTAATACTTTTGGATTGTTGAATGGTGCTCACATTTTACGGGTACACGATGTGTTTGAAGCTAAACAAATTGTAAAGCTTCTGCCCTATTTAATTCAAGGATAATTTTAAATTTATTCAATTGTTAGATTCGAAATTGAACCTAACAATTTAAATTATTTTTGTACTTCAGAAAGGGTTTCTTCTTGAATTTTAATTTATCGTAAATAGAGCAAAATTGCTCAAAGTATTTCACTCTCTATTCATTCGAAAATCACTAAAAAAAGTCTTAATTTTGCACAATGACTCGCATTATAGCACCCTCAATTTTATCTGCTGACTTTGGTAAATTAAACCACGACATAGATATGATCAATGATTCTAAAGCGGAATGGTTTCATGTGGATGTTATGGATGGGGTGTTTGTACCCAACATATCCTTCGGTTTTCCAGTGATGAATGCTTTGAAAAAAAGAGCAAAAAAAACATTGGATGTTCATTTAATGATTGTGGAGCCCGAAAGATATATTAATGCTTTTGCAGAAGCTGGAGCGAATAATTTAACCGTTCACATTGAGGCGAGCACCCATTTGCATCGTACATTGAATGAAATTCGTAAACAAGGTATGAAAGCTGGAGTTGCCATTAATCCACATACACCCGTTTCACTCTTGAGCGATATTTTACAGGAAGCGGATTTAGTTTGTTTAATGAGTGTCAACCCCGGATTTGGTGGTCAAAAGTTCATTGAAAAAACAATTGAAAAAACTCAAAAGTTGCGTGAAATGATTGATAAACAAAATCTGAATACCTTGATTGAAATTGATGGGGGCGTTTCATTAGATAACGCATCTACCCTTTTTAATGCAGGTGCTCATGTTTTAGTTGCTGGAAATACGGTTTTCTCTGCATCCGATCCTCAATCCATGATTGAACGCTTGTTGCATGTTGGTTAATTCGAAAAATAGAAGGCTCTTAACGAGTTTTCTTTTTAAAATATTCAACTCAAACTGACGTTTAACCATTGTGAATTCATTTAAATTCGGTTTTATTGCGTTGTTCTTCTTCTCTTTTTGGGGGACGGATTCCTTAGCTCAATCAAATTATTTCGGAATTGTAATCAATCAAGATCAACAACCTGAATTGAATGTTCAAATTAAAAACTCCAAATCAGAGTTACTTGCCATTAGCGACTCTACTGGTCGTTTTGAGCTTTCCTTGGATGAAGAACCCTATTTGATTTTTGGATTCAAAAAAGGTGAAAAGATTTGTGGTAAATACGTTCGCAAAACACGTATTCCCGATAAAGCTATAAAAGCCAATGTACGACTTCTAGACATTCTAGATACCGTATATATTGGTCAAGGTGTTGGCATTATTGCAACTGTAGAGATTAAATCCAAAGACCCAGTTGGATTTATGGAAGAAATTAAACCAAGAGAATTAGCATTAAATACCGGTGTAGGTAGTGGAATTGAGAATATCATTAAAACATTGGGTGGAGTTAGTAGCAATAATGAACTTTCATCTCAATACAATGTTCGTGGTGGAAACTTTGATGAAAACTTGATTTATGTAAATGACATTGAGATTTATCGTCCTCAGTTAATTCAAAACGGACAACAAGAAGGGCTCAGTTTTATAAACCCACACTTGGTTGAACAATTGAAATTCAGCGCAGGTGGATTTGAATCGCGATATGGCGATAAAATGAGTTCAGTATTGGATGTGTCCTACGTCCGACCCGATTCATTCAAATCTCAAATTAGTATTGGAACCATGATTAATGCTTTTACGGTTGAAGGAAAACATAAAAATTTTTCAGGTGTATTGAGTATACGTCATTTTTCCAATTCTCTATTAACAGCTACGTTGAATACCAAAGGTAGCTATTCTATGAATTTTGCAGATGTACAAACCTTATTAAAATGGAAATACAATTCGTTCTGGTCTCTAGAATTTTTAGGTAATTACGCTCAAAATCAATTTACGTTAATTCCTGAGAGTAGAACTACGGAATTTGGAACTATTGTTCAAGCTGCCTATCAACTAAATGTTTTTATGGCAGGCAAGGAAAGTCTTAATTATGCTTATCAATTGGGTGCATTAACCCTTGAATATAAACCCAATGTTAAAACTTCCTTCAAATGGATTGCCAGCGCCACATCGGTTCAAGAAGAAGAATATTTCGATATTGAAGGTGCTTATTCTCTGAGTGAATTGGATAGAGACTTAGGGTCGAGCAATTTAGGAAAACCACTTAGAACTTTAGGCTTTGGTTATTATTTAGATCATGGAAGAAATAGAATGCAAAGTCGCATTCTTCAGTTTTCTCATATTGGAACCATGGGAAAAAATGATTCGAGAAGGCAATTCAAATATGGTGTAAGGGTGAATCAAGAATCCATTTACGACCGGTTTTACGAATGGTTGTATATGGATAGTGCAGATTATAATATTGCGCCTTGGTCATTTAGCCAAGACTCAATAGTATTGGATCAAGTAATTCGTGCTACCAATTTTTTAGAGAGTTTTAAATATTCAGGATTTGCTCAATATCGAACAGAGGTTGACAAAAAAGGCAATTGGTGGATTAATTTTGGAATACGCAGTAACTACTGGGCATTGAATCAAGAATTATTGGTAATGCCTCGATTTGCCATTTTCTGGGAACCCTATAAATACTACAATAAACATGTTAATTCTTCACAAGAATATAAATCTCCGGTTACGTATCGACTTTCTATTGGAGCATACCATCAAGTTCCATTTTATAGAGAGCTGAGGGGATTTGAAGGTCAATTAAATAAACAATTACAAGCTCAAAAATCATGGCATAGCGTTTTTGGAATGGATAGAATGGTAACTCTGTGGGGTAAAAAGTTCAAATACTCTTCAGAAGCTTATTATAAATACATGTATGATTTAGTGCCCTACTTATACGACAATATTCGAATTCGCTACTATGCTCAAAATTCTTCTAACGGTTATGCATGGGGAATGGATAATCGGTTATACGGTCAATTCAATAAAGGTTTAGAAAGTTGGTTTACATTAAGTGTGTTGAATTCAAAAGAACGCATTCAGTATACTAATTCTGCCGGTGAATTAATCACTTCAGAATGGTTGCGTAGACCAACTGATAGAAGAGTTACATTTGCTGCTATTTTTCAAGATCGATTGCCTCGAAATCCAACTGTAAGAGTTAATTTAAGTATGATGATTGGCACAGGCATTCCTTATTATTTAGATGGGAAAGCGCGCTACAGCACCACACCTAATATTATTCCGAGGTATCAACGGGTTGATATCGGGTTCAGTAAAGTATTCAGAACACTTCAAAGTGAACCCAAGAAATTCAAATACGTAAAAGAATCATGGATTACCTTGGATGTTTTTAATCTATTAGATATAAACAATGTAATAGCCTATTCTTGGGTAAAAGATTTAAATAACAACCGTTATGGAGTACCCGAATATTTAACTGGCAGAAGATTAAATCTTCGTTGGTACATGTCGTTTTAATTGATTAATCAATCTTAATTGCTCTTAAAAATGAAAAGCCCTTGGTTTCCCAAGGGCTTTTCATTTTAATTCGTCAAATGCTTAATTTCTGTATGGTTTCAACTCTACAGTTTTTACAACAAAATTTTAATACAATTCTTAAGCTTTACTTAAATAATTATGGTGCTTCTGGCGTGGGATTCAATTTAGTTTGACATTCTTTCAACTTAACATTCAATGCTGAATTCTCTGCCTTTAACTTACTGATTTCCGCACTATTCGACTTGATAATTTCGCTTAATTTGCCCATATCTTCATCCATTTGAATGATCTGTTTGCGTAAACGACTTTCATCACCTTCTAAAATTGATTTTGCTTTTAGGCATTCATCTAAATCTATTTTAGTTGTTGAAACCAAAGAATTACATTCCGTCAATTGCTTTTCTAAAGAAGCGATTTTCGCTTCTAAACTTGCAATTTTACTCGAAGATGTTTGCAATTGTGCTTCCTTATTTTGGAGTTGTTCTTTGAGTGAGCTTACTTGTGCGTTCAATGTATTAAGCTGTGCAGTTAATTCTGAACTAGTATTCGAAGTACTTGACGCCTCTAATTCCGAAATCTTTTTCTTTGCAGCCTCTAATTGCGCACTTAATGTCAATTTTTCAGATTCACATTTCGATGAAGTGGATTTAAGTGTTTCAATTTCGGAAGTTTGCTTTTGGAGATTGGCTTTGATTTGTGCAATTGTAGCTTCACTTGATTTTATCGATGCTTGTAAATTGGCGTTCTGAGTTGTTAATGTGACATTCTGGCTCTCTAATGTTTTATTTTTTCCTTCCAACTCCGCTGTTTTCAACTCCAGTTCTTTTACTTTATTCTTATATGGTGTGCAATCTTCGGATACAGAAATACTGCTTGAAGTTTTCGCTAATTTCTCTTCGCAAGCCTTTTTATCAGCTGTTAATGCTGCATTTTGAGAAGTCAATGTTGAAACTTGTGTTGACAACGCATTATTCTGAGTAGTTAAAGACGACACTTGTGCTGTTAATGTCGAAATTTGAGCGTTCAGAGACTTAATTTGTTCATTTAATAAATTTATCTTAGAATTATTGGTTGTTGCCTCCCCTTTTAACGTATTAATTTGAGCATTCGCCGCATTAATTTGACTATTTAATGAATTAATTTGAGCTGTTAATGATTGAACCTGAGCTGTTAATTGGGCATTTTTTGTTTCTAGGGATGTTTTTTCTGCTTGCAAAGCGGTTAATTGCTTTTTGCAATTTTCAGCATCTATGGAACTACCACCAGTGTTCTTACTGCAAATTTCTAATTGTGATTTAACTGCTGCTAATTGCTTATTTAAATTTTCTTTTTCTAAAGCAATTGTTGCAAGTTGCTTATTGCAATTTTCTTTTTCTAAATTGATGGCTAATAATTGCTTTTCAGCATTAGCAAGCTTGAGTTTCAAATCATTATTTTGGTTAACTAAATCAATTTGAGATTGTGTTGAAGACTTAGTTTTATCCAATTCACTTTGGCACAATTTCCTTTGTGCTTCTAATAAAGCAATTTGGTCGTTCAACAATGATTTTTCTTTATTCAAAGCATCAATTTGTGATTTCAATCGAATTAATTCTGCGTCTTGTTGGGTGGATTTATTTTTTAAACCAACGATTTCAATTTGAGCATTGCTATTTTTGGTTTTTTCAATAATTAACGCTGAATCCATAGATTTGAGTTGTTTTTCACAACTCAATCCAACGGTTGCGGCGCTCAAACGATTTACTTGATTTTTTAACACATCATTTTCAGCAACAATTTTAGCTTTTTCTTGCTTCTCCTTTGCTAATTCCAATTGTATTTTATCTAAGTAATCTTGAAGTGCCTTTTTATCTTCATTGCACTTTTTCGTATAACTTAACAAATCTGCTTTTATTCGAGCTATTTCTGCATCTTTAGCATTATTTTGGTCTTTTAACACAGTAATTTCCGCCTTATTCTTTTGATTTTCCAAATTAGAATTTGCTAAATCCGCTCTCACTTTACCTAGTTCATTTTGAGTATTTGTTAAATCCGCCTTTACCTTTCCTAAATCGGATTGAGATTTTTGAAGATTTATTTCTGCATTATTTAAATCCGCCTTTACCTTTCCTAAATCAGATTGAGATTTTTGAAGATCTTCTTTTACTTTTACCAATTCAATTTGTGCATTGTTTTTAACGGGCAAAGTAACCGTATTTCTATTTGTTTGATAAACGGTATCGATAACTTGTTTTGTAATTGTTTGAGTTTTACGCTCCGTTTTTACAAGTGTGTCTGTAATGACTTTGTTAATTACAATTGTATCTCTTTTAAATTGGGTATCATTGTACGTTTCGTGTTGAATTACTGAGTATTTCTTATTTCTAGGACGATCACAACCACCAATTTTAGAACGGAATCCAAAGTAAAAACTTCCTCCGGAATAATTATCGTTTGCTAAAAACTTACCCAATCCATCGAGGTTATCTGTTCCTGCGATAAAGGGACCAAATCGGGCATAAATTCCCACATGTTGCGCCGTGTAATCATTTGCAAGTGTTAGAGGAAGGCCTATTTCAATTCGTTCGGATTGCCAACGTGGAACCACACTTAAATATGAAGCCCGTCTTAAACCAACGGAATTTCTACCTTTCAAACTTTGGGTCCAATAAGCACCCACGTGTAAATTTTGATTAATCGCCTTATCGTACTGAATATTCAAAGCAGCAGGAGAATAACTTAAAAATTCAGAACCTTGATCAGCCCCTAAATCCTCAAATAACCTCTGAGATAAATCTTGTAACTTTTCATCACCCGTTGTAAATTGTCCATTTTGAATGATATTTCGATCAATGGTCCAATTTTGGTTTCCTAGAGAAGTAATATTACTAGAATTTCCCCAATAAGAGATAAATCCTAAATCTGTGATGGACATACCAAATTTCCATGAATATGCCAAGTTCTTTTCTGACTCACACCAATCAAATCCTTTGTATTTTAGTGCTTTAGGGCGATATTCATACATCACACCTAAATCCGTACCCAAACCCACTCCTTCTACCCAATCGAATTTTAAACCAAAAGGATGTTGCATAGTTCGCATAGAACCAGCCGAATAATACAATCTTGAATTTAATTGATTGATATTTATTGTCTTATCATCCACAACATCAAATGAAAGATTATCACTACCTAAATGTGCTACACCCATACCCAAAAGCATTTTTGCCGTAACACCCCATCTCCAAGAGTGTATTTTTGATGGATTATCGTAACCTGCGAAAGTAAAAAACCATTCTTGGTACTTTTCCGTGTTAATAGAAAACTCCGATTGATTAATGGTATTGCCAATTTGACTTTGAATTTCCGGCATACCATATCGAACTACGCCTCCAAATTGGGGATTTAGTCCATTAATAGAAAAGCCACTTACTGATTTTACCCCAAATCCGAATGCACCAACATCATCAATTGGAAAAAAGAATGAAGGACTGTATACTTCATTCAAATAATTTAATTTCCAGTTTTGAACTGTTTTATCTACGGGCAACCAATTTTGTTGGAAGGCTAAAGAGCCATTAATATTAGTATATTCAGCTGGGTAATCTTCACGAATCCATGCGCCCATTCGGATGGGAGCATTGTACTTCATGAAATTATTTTCTAAATTTAAACTTGCACCCCACCAATTGACATAAGCCCTATTTCCAGGATTAGATCTAGCCAATGCTGGATTCAAGGAGAATGAATACGGACTGTTGAAATCACCAACCATCAATCCTAATGGATGTTGAGCATGTGCTTTAGTTGAATAAAACAAAATGAGTAATAATCCGAACATTTTTTGTAGATGGCGGATTGAATCGCATTTAAAGTTTAGTAAATTTAATTTCATGGGGTTTAAAAATTGTAGTTAATACGAGTGCTGATTTTCAGCACGTTTCAAAAATAATACAGAATTGAGGTTAGCAAAAACAATTCCATTTTTTCTTTCCAATTAAGCAATCATCGGTCAGAAATGCGTTTTAAACGAATTAGTAACTTTTTACACTATGTATAAATGAACAAAAGAATTTAGTAGCTGACGATTAGAATTATATTTGTAATTAAATGAAAACATTTATTAAATACTTCCTTACGTTTTTGTTCGGTTTTTTTGTAGCATTAGGAGGCTTGTTTATCGTGATTCTGATTGCAGTATCTTCGATGGATTACGAACAAGAATCCCCAGAAATTGCAGAAAAATCAATTTTAAAAATAGAATTACCCACTGAACTTTCTGAGCTATCCAATGAGGATCCAGCCAGAGAGTTGTTGGCGCAAATCTCAGGCAATACGTTAAATTTGGGTTTAAATCAATTAAAAGATGCGATCAAATCGGCTGCATCTAATCCAAAAATTAAAGGAATTTATTTGGATGCAGGTTCCTATTACGGAGGAATTTCCCATTCTCAAGAAATTCGTAATGCTTTACTGGAATTTAAAAAGTCTAAAAAATGGATTCTTGCGTATTCGGAAAATTATTCTGAACAAGGATATTTTATAGCCACTGCTGCGGATAAAGTATATTTAAACCCAAAAGGAATGTTAGAATTTGATGGATTTACATCAGAAATTGTATTTTTCAAAGGATTAATGGAAAAATTGGGTGTGGAATTCCAAGTATTTAAGGTTGGCAAATTCAAAGGTGCAGTAGAACCTTATACCGCTGATAAACTTTCGGATGCAAACCGAGCTCAAATTCAACAGTATTTGAATGATTTATACCAATATCAAATTCAACAGATTTCTCAATCTAGAATTGCCGCCCATAAACAATTGGATGTTAATTTTTTGAATAAAATTTCCAACGAAGGACTGGCTTTTTTACCCAAGCAGGCCGAAACAATTGGATTGGTAGATGCTCTAAAATACGCAGATGAAGTTGATTCAGAAATTCAAAGCAAAGTTCCAGGCAATACTCTGGTTTCCCTAAAAAAATATTTAAAAATTGAATCAGATTACAGTTATTCTGAAAACCGAATTGCTGTGCTTTACGCAGATGGTGAAATCGTTTTGGGGGATGGTGAAGTCGGCCAAATAGGAAGTACCAATTTCATAAAAGAAATTCGTAAAATCAAAGAAGATAAAAACATTAAGGCAGTTGTTCTGCGCGTGAATAGTCCCGGTGGAAGCTCCTTCGCTTCAGATGTAATTGCAAGAGAAATTGAATTACTTAAAAAAGTTAAACCTGTGGTAGTTTCATTTTCAAATGTTGCTGCTTCTGGGGGATATTATATTGCGTGTTTAGGTGATAGTATTTTTGCACAACCTAATTCCATAACTGGATCTATTGGGGTTTTTGCATTAATTCCCAATGTACAAAATATGTACACCAATAAATTGGGATTAAAATACGAAACGGTTCAAACGGGAAATGAATCCAATTTATGGAGACCCGACCAACCATTAAATCCGTCGCAATCACAAAAAATACAATCTTCCATTGATCAAGTTTATGACGATTTTATCAGTATCGTTTCCAAAGGCAGAAAATTTCCGAAAGACAGTGTTCATACTATTGCTCAAGGAAGAGTTTATTCAGGAATTCGAGCAAAAGAAATTGGATTGATCGATGATTTTGGTGATTTAGATCGAGCAGTTCGTTCCGCTAGCAAAATGGCAAAAGTGAAAGAGTATCGAATCGATAATTATCCCCAACAAAAACCGCTGTTTGAAGAATGGTTAAATGAAGAAATGGGTGTAGAAAATTCCATGAATGAATATTTAAACCATTTAGGAATTGATAAATTAACTATCAAAGAGTTACGATCTATTAAATCCAATCAAGGTATGCAGTGCAGAATGCCTTGGTCGATAGAAATTCACTAATTGTCGAGAATGTTATTGAGTCATGGAAACTTATAAAAGAATTAAAGTTTCCATGATAAAAAAGAATTAACTTTGCCCCGCTTTATGGAACGATTGGCAAAGATTCACTTGGTATCTAAGTCGTTATTTTTTCGATTGGGGATTAAAAACGTCTCCATGGATGATGTTTCCAAGGCATTAAAAATTTCTAAAAAAACCTTATATAAATGCTTTAACGACAAGTCTGATCTGGTTAGAGCAGCGGTTTTAGATCATTTCATGCAAATCGAATCTTCATTAGAAGACTTCTCAAAAACTAATTCCCACCCTCTTCATGAGTTGTTAGCGATGACCAATTTCGCGGTTCAGCAATTGTCGCAAGTTCGTCCAAGTGTAATACAGGACTTAAAAAAATATCACCCTGAAATTTACCAGGAAATGGTTCAAATGCGTGAAAAAAGCATTATTCAACGATTATCAGGAAATATTGATAAAGGCAGAGAACAAGGAATTTATCGAATGAATTTTGATACAAAAATGATATCTAAATCGTTCGCGCTATTAATTTATTCTTACACTGAACAAATTTCACAAAATTCAGATGAAGAATACAATCCGCAACTATTATTTCAACTAATGGAATATCATATCCGGGGAATATCAACTTTAAATGGGTTGAAGGAACTGGAATCTGTATTTAACAACTACGAACAAAATAAACTACCTCAAATAAAAACCACAGAAGAACGAATAAACGAATTAAACTCATGAAAAAATACATCATCATTCTATTGATTGGTCCAGTTGCAGCGATTTCCAACTCTGTATTTGGGCAAGCTTCAAATGAAACTTCATCTGGGGCTATGAAATTGAGCATCAAACAAGCCGTTGAACAAGCATTAACACATAATGCTGATTTAAAGAAAGCTAAAATTGATGTGAAAATTTCTCAAGAAACGGTAAAACAAACAATTGCAATCGGATTACCTCAAGTGAGTGCAAGTTTTGGTTACCAGCAATATCTAACAATCCCAGGGCAATGGATACGAAATTCGTTTAATCCAGCACCCGGTGCACCAGAGTACATTTTCCTTCAGTTTCAACAAAAAATTGGATCTACTGCAAATATCAGTGTGAATCAATTGCTATTTGATGGTTCGTATTTGGTGGGTTTGAAAGCAACCAAGGAATTCATGAATATGAGTCAATTATTGGAAGCAAAAACGGATTATGATGTTCAACTAAATGTGGTTAAATCGTATTTGATGGTTGCAAGTACTCGTAAAAACATCGATTTAATCGATGCCAACATGAATACATTGGAGAAATCTTTGAACGACGTTAAAGCGCTGAACAAAGAAGGATTTGCAGAGTCATTGGATGTTAAGAGATTACAATATTCTTACAACAATCTAAAAATTCAAAAAGAGAAATTAAACGACGGAATTCAAATATTAACTATGGCGTTGAAGTTGCAAATGGGCATCGATGTTAATACCGCTATTGAATTAACTGATGATATTGAAACTATTGACAAAACTATAGGTTTTGTTGAAGACATTCAGGCAACTGGAGATTTCAAAGCTCGCCCTGAATATGCAATAATCAATCAGTCTATACGTTTGGGCGAATTGGATAAACAACGATACAAAATGGGTATGCTACCTCGATTTGTTGCATTTTACCAACATCAACAATTAACCCAGCGTCCCGAATTTAACTTTTTCCAAAGCAATTTAACACCGAATAACAATTGGGTACCGTCTGACGTTATAGGATTGCAAGTTCAACTTTCTATTTTTGATGGGATGTCTACATTCTCCAAAATCAGAGAAGTAAATTATAAATTGGACAAAGCAAAATTGGATCTATCTAATTTCTCAAACGCTGCCAACTTCGAAATAAACAAGAATCGATCAACATACTTATTGGGTTTAAAACAAGCATCTTTACAAAAAGAGAACTTAGATTTAGCCCGTGAAATTTATGAGAAATCCAACATCAAGTACAAAGAAGGTGTAGGTTCTTCATTGGAAATTGTTCAATCCGAAACAGAATTAAAAAATGCTCAAATTAATTATTTGAATGCCATGTATGATTTGGTGATTTCCAAGATTGAATTTAATAAGAGCATTGGTAAATCATTATTTTAATAATTAAATTTTACTACAATTTTTAATAAAAACGAATTTAACATCCCTAGAAACAAAAAAGAATCAATTTAATATGAAAAATACGAAATATATCATTCCTGTATTGGTAAGTAGCCTTATTTTTATGGGATCTTGTGGTGAAAAGACTGACGACAAAACCGCATTAAAAAGCCAATTGGAATCAGTTAGAAAAGAAATTTCAGCACTTCAAGTTAAAGAAAAGGAGTTGATGTCGAAATTAGGTGCGGATCAAGCTACCAACATAAAAATGGTAGAAACCAACACCATTTCACTTAAAACATTTGAAAGTGGTTTGAGCCTAGAAGGCACTGTAGATGCGAGTAAGAGTACAATTGCTACAGCTAAAGTTCCGGGAACTGTAATGACCGTGAGTGTGGATGTTGGACAAAATGTTAGCGCAGGTCAAATTCTGGCTCAATTGGATAATTCTCAGTTGTTGAAGAGCAAAATGGAATTGGAACAACAGGTGAGTTTTGCCAAGACGGTATTTGAAAAACAAGAGCGTTTGTGGAAACAAGGCGTAGGTACAGAAATTCAATATTTGACTTCTAAAAATCAAAAAGAAGCTTTAGAAAAAAGTTTGAATACGTTGAATAATACAATAGACATGTATAACATTAAATCTCCAATCAATGGTACTATTGAAGCGGTAGATTTAAAAGTTGGACAAGTAGCAGCACCGGGTATGCCGTATTTTAAAGTGGTAAATATGTCAGATATGAAGGTGGTAGCTAACGTATCAGAAGGTTATTCTGGAAAGGTATCGGTTGGCGATAAAGTAAAAGTTTCATTCCCTGATTTAGGCGAAGAAGTTTCTGCTCGATTGAGTTTTGCTTCAAATTTTATTGACCCAATGAATCGCACTTTTAAGGTAGAAACCAAATTAGGTGGAGTGAAAAATGTGAAGCCCAACATGATAGCTAAATTAAGCATTACCGATTACATCAAAAACAATGCTATTGCTGTTCCTTCAAATGTGATTCAGAAAACGGATCGTGAATCATTTGTTATGTTAGTAACCACTAAAAACAATAAATCAGTTGCTGAAAAGAGAATCATTACCACGGGTAAAAACAACGGAAGCGAAACAGAAGTTCTTTCGGGGCTTAACGCGGGTGATGTATTAATAACCAATGGTTTTCAAGAGTTGATTGACGGCCAATCTATTGAAGTAAACAATCCTGTTTCTTCTAAGTAATAAAGTGAATTTGACACGAAACCTGTATGGAAAATTTCAAAGAATTTAAACCAACAAGTTGGAGTATAGATAACAAAACGAGTATCTATATTCTGACTTTATTTATCAGTCTCGCGGGTATTTTTTCTTATATAAAATTACCCAAAGAGCAGTTCCCTGATATTGTTATACCAACCATTTATGTACAAACTATTTATCCTGGTTCTTCACCAAAGGATATTGAAAATTTGATTACTAAACCGATTGAAAAGAAAATCAAATCTATTTCTGGGGTAAAACAACTTAAGAGTCAATCCATTCAAGATTTCAGTATTATCATGGTGGAATTTGATACGGATGTTGATGTTGCACAAGCTAAATCCAAAGTAAAAGATGAAGTGGATAAAGCAAAATCCGACTTGCCTAATGACCTAAAAACAGATCCAACGGTTATGGAAGTTAACTTTTCGGATATGCCTATATTGTACATCAACATTAGTGGTGATTACAGCTTGCAAGATTTGAAGAAATATGCGGAAATGGCAAAAGATCGAATCGAGAGCTTGCCTTCAATTACCCGCGTAGATTTAGTAGGAGCCTTAGACAGAGAGATTCAAGTAAATTTAAACATCACCAAAATGGTAGCAGCAGGTGTTACTATTGATGATGTTTCTCGAGCTATACAATATGAAAATATGCGAATTTCCGGTGGTAACATTGATATTGAAAATATGCAGCGTTCCTTAAGTGTTTCTGGGGAATTTACTTCAGTTTCGCAAATTGAGAACATCATTATCAAAGGAAGCACCGGTTCTACAAATTATTTGAAAGACATCGCAACAATCATTGATGGATTTAAAGACAAAGAAAGTTATGCTCGCTTGGAAGGTAAAAATGTAATTACGATGAACATTGTAAAACGTTCAGGCGAAAACTTAATTCAAGCTTCCGACGATTGTCGTGCGATTATTTCTGATTTACAAAAAACATCAAAATATCCTCAGAACTTAAATGTAGTTTTCACTGGTGATCAAAGTGCTAAAACACGAGTTACGGTGCACGATTTGATTAATACCATTATCATCGGATTCATTCTAGTTACTATTATTTTAATGTTCTTTATGGGCGCAACAAATGCGATTTTCGTAGGACTTGCAGTTCCCCTCTCCTGTTTCGTTGCATTCTTAATCATGCCAACACTAGGATTCAGTTTGAATTTTATTGTATTATTTTCCTTCTTATTGGCATTAGGAATTGTGGTGGATGACGCTATTGTGGTCATTGAAAATACGCACCGTATTTATCATGAAGAACACATTCCTATTAAAGTTGCAGCAAAAAAAGCAGCTGGTGAAGTTTTCGTTCCTGTATTTTCTGGTACGTTAACTACCATTGCACCATTTGTTCCGTTGGCGTTTTGGAAAGGTGTAGTAGGTAAATTTATGTTCTTCTTACCTGTAACACTAATTATTACTTTATTGGCTTCATTGGTTGTTGCTTATATCATGAATCCAGTATTTGCAGTAGATTTCATGAATAAGGACGACCGCCCATCCCCAGAACCACTAAAAGATAAAGGGTTCCGAAAAACAACTTTAATTATGGGAATCTTAACGCTTGTTTCCTATGTTATTGCTTTTGGCTTCGGTAATTTAATGTTCTTATTTACATTCCTATATGTGTTGCATCATTTGTGGTTGAAAAAAGTCATTTACAATTTTCAAACCAAACACTGGCCAAAAGTTCAAGACAAATACAAAGCTTTGGTTATATGGAGTTTAAAAGGTAAACATTCCATTATGATTTTAGGAGGAACAGTTGTTTTATTGTTCTTGAGTTTTGTAATCACTGCTATTCGCAAACCTGGAGTGGTGTTTTTCCCTCAAGCAGACCCGAATTTCACTTACGTTTATTTAACATTACCAACAGGAACTAGTGCGAAACATACAGATAGCATAGTTAAAATTGCTGAAACGCGTGTTTTTGATATTTTAAACAAAAATAACAATCGTGATTTAGTTGAAAGTGTTATTTCCAACGTAGCAGTGGGTGCAACTGATCCAAGCAGCGGAGACCGAACTACGAGTTCAAATAAAGGGAAAATCACCGTTGCTTTCGTTGACTTTGCAGAAAGAGATGGAAAAAGCACGCGTAAAATTCTAAATGAAATTCGCGATAATCTTAAAGGATTTGCAGGTGTTGAAGTGGTAGTCGAACAAGAGCGTAACGGTCCTCCTGTAGGTAAAGCAGTGAACCTTGAAATACGTGGCGATGAATTCGATGCCTTGATTAAGCACGGTAAACAGTTAAAACGATTCTTAGACGA